>NZ_CP133265.1:0-347916 GCF_030915505.1 Neobacillus sp. OS1-2 | reverse complement strand
CGGGGAATCAGAGGTAACCGTGTACGGGCCAAAAGGGATAAGAGAATATATTCAAGTAAGTCTTTCTTTAAGTCAGACGTATTTAAAATATCAGTTGACGGTTATTGAAATCGAAGAGGGTATTATTTTTGAAGATGAACAATTTACTGTAGAGGCACGTCTGCTTGAACATGGTATCCCTTCATACGGTTATCGAATTTTTGAAAAGGATCGCCCGGGAACATTACTTGCTGATAAGCTTATGGTGGCAGGAGTACAGCCGGGGCCGATTTTCCGCAAAATAAAAAATGGTGAGACTGTCACCCTTGAAGACGGCCGGGTAATTGAACCAGATGAGTTTTTAGGACCCGTGCAAAAGGGGCGCATTGTCACGATTCTTGGGGATACAAGGTATTGCGAAAATGCTCTGTTACTAGCAAAAAATGCTGATTTATTGATTCACGAGGCAACCTTCTCCAAAGGAGAGGAAAAGCTGGCATTTGATTATTTTCATTCGACCACCCATCAGGCTGCCGACATTGCCTTACGGGCAGGTTGTAAGCAGCTGTGTTTAACCCATATAAGTTCGCGCTACGATCGAAATGATTGGCGTGAATTGGTGAAGGAGGCAAAGGAAGTATTTGAGAATACGGAGATTGCCGAGGATTTTAAAGAAATGACTATTCCCCTTAAATAATAGAAGCACTTACCATGAGGCAGTGCTTCTATTTTGGAAATATTATATCCAACCACGTTCATATTGTATGGGTGCTTCGATGTTTACACCGAGTTCTTTTGCAGCTGTTCTTGGCCAGTACGGGTCGCGTAGTAATTCACGGGCTAAAAAGACCAAGTCTGCTCTGTCATTTTGTACTATTTCCTCTGCATGGTGTGGTGAAGTGATTAAACCTACTGCACCTGTAGCGATTTTAGCTCCATTCTTCAGCGTTTCCGAATATTTTACCTGATACCCTGGATAGACATGAATACGGGCTGGAACAACCGACCCAGAGCTGACATCAATTAAATCGACGCCTTGCTCTTTCATCCATTCGGCAAATACAATGTAATCTTCCGCGGTTAACCCCTCTTCATGATAATCATGAGCGGAAACTCTTACAAATAACGGACCGTTCCAAACAGTTTTAACCGCATCAATGACCTCACGAATGATCCGGTAACGATTTTCAGTACTTCCGCCGTAATCATCGCTTCTTTTATTGGAGAGTGGTGAGAGAAATTCATTCAGCAAATATCCATGTGCACCGTGAAGCTCGATTACATCAAAGCCAGCTTTGGCAGCGCGTTCTGCTCCTTTTCTAAAGGCATCGACAGTTTCAGCGATATCTGCTAAAGTCATCTCGTTAGGTGATTTCGATTCTTCATTAAAGGCAATAGCAGATGGGGCGATAATATCGCCTTCTAAATTCGCTTTCCTGCCAGCATGGGCGAGTTGTATCCCTGTCTTGGCACCATGCTCCTTCATCAGATTCACGATCTCTTTCAATCCTTCTACATGTTCATCACTCCAGATGCCTAAATCCATAGGTGATATCCGGCCTTGTGGTGTTACGGCCGTTGCCTCAACAATAATCAGGCCGACTTGCCCAACTGCTCTGGTTGTGTAATGAATACGATGCCAGTTTTGGATGTGGCCGTCTTCGTTGTGGCTGGAATACATGCACATGGGTGACATTACGATTCTGTTTTTAAAAGTAACTCCCTTAATGGTATAGGGAGAAAATAATTTTGCCGCCATTTGAGAATCCCTCCTTTACATATCTAAACCCCTTTAGTATAACAAATGACGGGGAAATAATGTGATGTCCTGCTTTACTCTTTGTCTCGCAGTTCACTTAAACGGTAAGTGGTGCCCCGCCAGACAATGCCACCCCGTTTAAACGTAAGAAAACTTGCCCTGATAATTGAGTAAATAAAGAGAAGCGCTGTAATTGGTACTACAAGAAAAAGGGCAGGGGAGAAAACTGTCATTCGCTTGATGACCAAGACATATAGAATCCCGCTGGTAATAATATTTCCTAGGCTTAAGAGGACGATCAAGGTATTTCCAGAAAATATGGTCAGAAATGGAAGGACATTTGTGATAAAGACGCCGAAAATAGAAAAGAAAACCATACTGATACGATAATTTAACCCAGCAAATGTATTTTTTTCAAGCCCGACAAAGGCCTCCTTTAAACTTCCATACCATTCTACTTCTATTAGGTGAAGTGCCGTGACAATTCGTTGGCGGAAGCCAGCCCTTTTCATTTGCATTCCTAGCTGCAAATCGTCATCGGGCCTCATTTTTATTTTTTTATGGGTACCAAATGATTCATACGCCGCTTTCGAAACAAGATTGAACGCTCCAATTCCTGTTCCAATCTTCGATTTTGGATTGTTTGCCATCCATGGACGTTTAAAATAGGAAAAACCAAAGAGAAAAAAAGCAACAAATGACTTTAGCCAAAAACGGTTAGCGTTTAAATTTGGGGCTGCCGTTAAAAGATCTAACTGGTGTTTTTCAAAGTAATGCAGCGCCTTTCCGAATGCCTCCTTTTCAAATCTTACATCAGCATCGGTAAACAATAACCATTTTCCTGAAGCATTTAGCGTTCCTTTATACAAGGCATGATTCTTGCCAAGCCATCCTTCAGGTAATTCATTGATATGAAGTACATGTATGCGTGAATCTATTTCTTGCAGCTCGTTCATTATATTTCCAGTATTATCGGTGGAACGGTCATTAACCATGATCCATTCGACATGTTGATAGGTTTGCTTTAATTGGCTAAGCACACTTGCCTTGATTTGCTTTTCTTCATTTCGTGCCGCAATGATTACCGAAAGAACGGGACCCGGTGCGAGCTCCGCTTCTTTTTCAAGTGCGTCTAAATTTCGAAAACCAAGCAGTGCATCAATAAGAAAAACTAGCCACACAAAAATGCCTATTGTGAATAAAACGATTAAGATGTTTTCCATTTCCTCAAGCCCTTTTTATATTGTTATAGCCCGCTATTTCCGAGCTTTACAATTAGTTTATGGCATCCGGGAATAAACATCCAATATTAAGAGGATTTTCCGACTTTGAGTTGTGAACAAAGGGCATTTCCCATCTTTTTCGATTGGGCTGTGGCTGCTTGAATACAAGAAATGAATGCTTGCTGCACTCCATGTTCCTCCAGAACCTTGACTCCTGCCTCTGTTGTTCCACCAGGGCTTGTCACTTCCCGTCTTAATTGTTCAGGTGATTTTGAGGAGTGCTTCACCATTTCTGCAGCGCCAATTAAAGTTTGGACAATGAGTTCTTGTGCCATTTCTTTTTCAAGGCCAATTTCAGCGGCACTATTTTCCATTGCTTCGATAAGATAATAAATATAGGCAGGTCCGCTTCCAGACAGTCCCGTTACCGCATCAAGTTGTTCTTCTTCAACAAATTTTGCTAATCCCACGGTTGCAAAGAGTTGTTTCGTGGTTTCGAGCTGCTTTTCGGAGACACGGCTATTTATGGCGATGGCGGTAGCCGATTTTCCAACCGCTGCCGAGGTGTTAGGCATGGCCCTGGCAATTGATAGTGAATTTTCCGCTAGTGATTCAATTGTAGTCATTGAAACCCCCGCTAAAACGGAAACCACCAGCATTTGCTTGGTTAAGTGATGACGAATAGTCGTGATTGCTGTGTCCGCATCTTTTGGTTTCATTGCCAACATAACCACATCGGCATTGTCAAAAAGTGTGTCTAAATCATATGTACTGCAAATGCCATATCGCTCATTAAGACTTTCCAACCTTTTTACATTTGAATTATTCGTCACCCAGATACTATTCCGATCAATTAGTCCTTTTTCGAGAATACCTGAAATGAGCGCTTCGGCCATTGAACCGGCCCCAACAATGGCAATCTTTTTCATGACATTTCCCCCTTTTCTCATACAAAAAGACCCTTCATCCATAAAGGACGAAAGGTCTAGCTTCCGCGGTACCACCTTCATTTACCCTAATTGAATGGTTACAAACAGGGTTCACTTGATTCCCGATAACGTGGGAGGACGTTAGGTTTTCCTAAGTGCTCATAAGGTAGGTTCAATGATTAAGAGGGCGGTGAAGTCTTTCAGCCGTAGAACTTCACTCTCTTTCGCCGTTTCACATTTACTGGCCTTATTCATCGCTTTTTAACGAATCAAATTTTACTAGTGATTATCCTTGAAAAACAGCCTGTCTGTCAAGAGATAAATAGTATGAATTTTTTATTTTTTCTAAAAAGTTATGTAAGAATAATGACATTTGGTGGAAAAGTCGCTACACTGTATTTACTTAGATTTTTAACAGGTAAGGAGTTTTTATATGCTAGAATGGAAAAACGGAATTGCTAAGATTACTTTACCAACGCCTTTTGCAGTTGGTGATGTAAATGCCTATTTGATTAAAGGGGAGCGCTTAACTCTTGTAGATGCAGGAGTGAAAACGGATGAATGCTGGAATTCACTTGTAGGGCAGATGGCTGAATTACATTTAACTCCAAATGACATTGAACAAGTAGTGCTTACCCACCATCACCCTGACCACACCGGGATGCTTGACTTTTTTCCTGATTCAGTAGACGTGTATGGCCATCCGCTGAATGAACGCTGGATTCATCCTACTGAAGAATTTTTCCAAATACAAGAAGAATTTTTCAAAGTGAACTTTCAAGAGTTCGGACTGTCAGCTGAGTATATCCCATTACTTTCTAAGCTCAGAAAAACAGTGAAGTATTCGTGTCATCGTTCCTTAACCGGACATCTCGTTGAGGGGATGCAACCTCCGGGGTTGGGCGGCTGGCAGGTTATTGAAACACCGGGACATGCTCAAAGTCATATTGCCCTTTTTCGGGAAAAGGATGGGATCTTAATTGGCGGCGATCTCATTCTTGCTCATATTTCACCGAATCCACTGATAGAGCCGCCTGCCCCTGGTGAAAAAGAAAGGCCCAAATCGCAGTTACAGCTGAATGACTCGATGAGGAAACTTTTATTTTATCCGATTCAATGTGTCTATACAGGTCACGGTGAGGAGGTTTATCAGTTAGAGGAACTGATTAAAAAAAGACTTTCGCGGCAGCATGAGCGTGCGATGATGGTTAATAATTGGCTGAAGGAAGAGCAGCTTACAGTATTTGAAATTTGTAAACGGCTTTTTCCGACGGTTTATCAGCGTGAGCCGATGTTGACCATTTCGGAAACAGTTGCCCAGCTTGACTATTTAGCCTCTATCGGGGAAATTAGTAGTAGTAATAGTCAGCCCGTTCTCTTTCAAGCTAAATTGTAATCGTGCGGGCTTAGGCTCTGATGAGGTGTTAGGATGGTAAGGGATCAGTTAAAAGGGAAAAATGTTGTAATTACCGGGGCATCCGGTGGTATTGGGGCAGAAATTGCCAAGCTTTGTGCGGCAAGCGGGGCTAATCTAATTCTCCTGGCACGAAGCTTTGATAAGCTTGAGCAGATGCAATCCGATTTTCAACAAAAGTATCAAGTAAAAGTGGATGTTTTCAAACTTGATGTGTCAGACACCAATCAAGTTCAGATCGTTTTTGAGGCGATTTTTGATGCAATCGGAAACATTGATATTCTTGTGAATAATGCTGGCTTCGGAGTATTTCGTGAAGCCCATGAAGCTTCAATCGACGAAATTAAAGGGATGTTTGAAGTCAATGTGATTGGGCTGATGGCATGTACAAGCATGGTCTTACCAAAGATGCGCGCTCGTCGTTTTGGCCATATTATTAATATTGCTTCACAGGCTGGAAAGATTGCCACGCCAAAATCGAGTGTCTATTCCGCAACGAAACATGCCGTGCTTGGCTATTCGAATGCATTGCGAATGGAAATGGGTGATTACAATGTCCAAGTCACCACAGTAAATCCTGGGCCAATTGCCACCAATTTTTTCACCATCGCGGATGAAAAAGGTACTTATGTCAAAAGTGTGCAGCGGTTCATGCTGCAGCCGGAATTTGTTGCAGGTAAGGTTGTTGACAGCATGCTGACAAAAACGCGGGAAATCAATTTGCCGCGCTGGATGAACATGGGAAGTGCCGTTTATGTTCTTTTTCCACGGCTGTTTGAGCGTATTGGCAAACGAATGCTGAATTCTAAGTAATTGGCTGCCTTTTTAAAGGCAGTCTTTAATTTTGGGTTAATGGTATAATGGTTTAATCTATTAACATAGATGTCTTCCTGGAAAGGAGCAGTCATGTGGATATTAAAATAACGCAAAAAATGATTAAAGAGTTGTGCGGGGCTGTCTCCTTCAAACGAGGTGAGGCATTTTTCCGTGCGAATAAAGTAACCATTGAAAAATATAATCCTAATTGTTGTGAAGCTATCGTAGCAGGAACAGAGGATTTTCAAGTAGTGATTGAAAAGAAAGGTGCAGATAGTTTTCAATCCAAGTGCAGTTGCCCCAAGCTTGCTTCATTTCAAAAGGACTGCCAGCATATTGCCGCGGTTTTGTTAGCAATTGACGATAATCATCGAAAAGGAACGATCCCGCTGGGCGACAGTACCAGCACTACAAACGACGAGCGGAATTTGGCCGGAGGTTTACTCAAAATTTTCAATAACCAGCCAAAACGGACAAGCGGTCATCAGCTTCATTTTGAAAACAGGCAAGTACTTGATGTGGAGTTTATCATTAAACCCGTTATGCTAGAATCGGAATCCTGCATGTTTGGAATTGAATTGTTCATCGAACAAACAAAGGTAGAAAATATCAGGCGTTTTCTAGAGGCTGTGAACCAGGGGCATTCAAGCTCGTTATTGTACAATCCAAGCCTTCACTGCTTCCAAAAAGAAGCTGATATCGTGATTCAGCATCTTATCCAGGTAGTTCAAGATGATCAGAGCCCATCAAATTACACTAGTACGGAGCTGCTGCTGCTTCCCTCATCTTCCTGGAAACAACTGCAGGCATTGCTTACCAGGGCACCATTGGTGAAATTGGAATATGAAGGTCATGTGTACGATGGATTGTCTGTAACAGATGAGCTGCCTCCTCTACAATTCGATTTTACTGAAGCGGAAGGTAACGGCTATTTGTTAAAAGTTAAAGGGCTATCGCGGATGATTTTATTTGAATTCTATGATTCTGTATTATCGGCTGGAAAAATCATCAGAATGAAAACCGAGGATTGTCAGCGGTTGGCGGATGTTAAACAGATGCTTGATGTTTCAGGAACGAATCAAATTTTCATTCCCCACGAGCAAATCCAGCATTTTTTCGAAAAAGTGATTCCGGGTTTAAAAAAATTAGGTCATGTTCAATTATCCACTACGCTAGCAAGGGAATTTATGAAAACACCGCTGAATGCCAAGCTGTACCTTGATAGAGTGAAAAATCGTTTGCTCGCAGGTCTGGAGTTTCACTATGAAAATATTATCGTCAATCCCTTGGAGGAACGAGGTATTATTGCGGGTGCTAGAATCATTAGAGATGAAGAGAAGGAGAACGAAATTCTGGAGCTGATGGAGGAAAGTTCGTTCACCAAAACCGAAGGCGGCTTTTTTTTACACAATGAGGAATTAGAATATGAATTTCTAACCCATGTTGTTCCGAAGCTGCAAAAGCTGGTGCAAATTTATGCGACTACTGCAGTGCGAAATCGAATTTTTCGCAGCAATACTCCTCCAGCCATTAGGGTGAGACTGAAAAAGGAACGGACGAATTGGCTGGAATTTAAGTTTGAACTAGATGGAATCTCACAGCAGCAAATCAAAGAGATTCTAGCGGCACTGGAGGAAAAAAGGAAATATTATCGTCTGCGGAGCGGCTCGCTCCTTTCATTAGAATCCAACGAGTTTGGAGAAATTCAACGTTTTTTAAATGGGATTTCGGTGGAAAATAAAAACCTGGAAAATGGATTCGAGGTTTCGATTTTACAGGGGCTTCCATTGCTTGATTCAATTGATGAAAGTCACGTGCTGATAGTTGAGGACTCTTTCCGACAATTTCTTGATAACCTTATCCATCCTGAGGCTATGCAGTTTGAGGTACCTGAAAGCTTGGAATTCATTTTGCGTGACTATCAAAAACGTGGTTATCAATGGTTGAAAACGATGGCTCACTACGGGTTCGGCGGTATTCTTGCCGATGATATGGGGCTTGGTAAAACGCTGCAAAGTATTACGTTTATTTTATCAGAGCTTGCTGTTATTCGTGAAGAGAAACAGCCAGTCCTAGTTGTTTGTCCGTCCTCTTTATCATATAACTGGCTAAGCGAAATGATGAAATTTGCCCCGGAAATGGAAGTGGTTGTCGTGGATGGAAATCAAGCAGAACGGTACGATATCCAGAAAGAGGCTCTGAATATGGATGTGATTATCACATCCTATCCGTTACTACGGCGAGATATTAAGTGGTATGAGAAACAAACCTTCCACACGGTCTTTTTCGATGAGGCGCAAGCCTTTAAAAATCCAGTGACGCAAACCGCCCGGGCGGTAAAAAGACTTAAATCCAATTTCCGTTTCGCGCTTACCGGTACACCAGTGGAGAATTCAACGGAAGAGCTCTGGTCTATTTTTCATGTTGTTTTTCCCGAACTATTCAAGGGATTGAAGGAATTCAGCAATCTTACGAGGAAAAAAATCGCACGAAGGGTCCGCCCCTTTTTGCTGCGCAGGATGAAGGAGGATGTGGCTTCCGAGCTTCCAGAAAAATTGGAATTTGTCGAGCTGGCTGAACTGCTTCCAGAGCAAAAGAAATTGTATGCTGCTTATTTGGCCAAGCTGAGGGAAGATACGCTAAAGCATCTCGATAAAGATACGATTCGGAAAAATAGAATCAAAATTCTTGCTGGCTTGACAAGATTACGGCAAATTTGTTGTCATCCGGCGTTGTTTGTGGATGGGTACAAGGGCGGCTCCGCGAAATTTGACATGCTAATGAGTATTGTAGAGGAATCCAGGCTATCCGGTCGAAGAGTACTGATTTTCTCCCAGTTCACGAAAATGCTTCAGCTGATTGGAAGGAATTTAGCGGAAAAGGGACTGCCCTTTTTCTACTTGGATGGCGGAACTCCTTCCGAAAATCGATTGGAGATTTGCCGGAAATTTAATGAAGGAGAACGTGACTTCTTCTTGATCTCTTTGAAGGCCGGGGGAACTGGGCTTAATTTGACGGGAGCGGATACGGTCATTTTGTATGATATCTGGTGGAATCCAGCCGTTGAGGCCCAGGCAGCTGACCGAGCGCACCGCATCGGCCAGAAAAATGCCGTTCAAGTGATTAAGCTTATAACCCGTGGAACCATTGAAGAGAAGATTAGTGAATTACAGGACAAAAAAAGACATTTGATTAAGGAAATTATTGATTCTAAGGAGCAACGTAGTTCTACTTTGACGGAAGATGACATTATGGAAATCCTGTCTTAAAACATACTTATGAGGACAGGGAGCTGGATTGATATTGTCCTCTGAGGCGGGTTATTGTGCCCGTGAGGAGTAAAAAATCCCTTGGTCGGTCACAATCCGCGGGTTATTGTGCCCGTGAGGAGTAAAAAATCCCTCGGTCGGTCGCAATCCGCGGGTTATTGTGCCCGTGAGGAGTAAAAAATCCCTCGGTCGGGCACAATCCGCGGCTATTGTGCCCATGAGGAGTAAAAAATCTCCCTCTACCTTTATAATTAGGGTTAATTTGTCAAAAACTCATATACGACATCATTTACAACCTCAAATAAATCCGCAGTTGGATCTTCTTCTTTTATTTGAAAAATCCGCCCAGCCAGATCTTTTAAATCACTATCACTAATCGGTACCATATCCGCCTCATAATACTGTTTAAAACAATTCCTGATCATTTTGAGCACAAGCTTTTTCTCCATCGACGCACACCTCTCCAAACAGTATATCTCTTTTCTTAATCAGAATCCTGCGAAAAATTTCCATTGAACACGAACGCATATTCGCTTATGATATTATATATAATATAAAGGAACGTATGTTCCTAAAAGTGAGTATGGGGGAAAGGTCATGGTCGATTACAACGCATTACCGAAAAGTAAAATTTTATGCGTCGACATGAAGAGTTTCTATGCAAGCTGTGCCGCTGTCATACTTGGGCTCGACCCTTTGAATTGCTATCTGGCAGTGGTTGGGAACAAGGAGCGGCAAGGGAGTGTCGTGCTTGCTGCCTCACCACGGCTCAAAAAAGAATTTGGCATCAAAACCGGATCTAGGGGTTTTGAGATTCCCGACGATCCGCGTATCCAGATTGAGGAGCCCAAGATGGCAACCTATTTGCGGATTGCAACAGAAATTTCCCGTGTGTTTAACCGCTATGTACCAAAAGAGGCCATTCATGTCTATAGCGTCGATGAAAGCTTTATTAAAGTCGACGGTGCCATTCATTTGTGGGGTGATGCCCACACGATTGCTCAAAAAATAAAAAATGACATTGAGCGGGAGTTTCAGCTCCCGTGTGCCGTTGGAATTGGCCCCAATATGTTACTCTCGAAGCTTTGCCTTGATCTTGATGCCAAGAAAAAAGGAATAGCTGAATGGACGTACGAAGATGTCGAGACAAAGCTTTGGAACGTATCGCCGCTCCGGGAAATGTGGGGAATTGGCAGGCGTGTTGAGAAAACATTAAATGGCATGGGCATCTTCACGGTTGGGCAGCTAGCCCGCTATGATTTAGAAAAGCTGGAAAAGAAATTCGGCATTATGGGGAACCAGCTTTATTATCACGCCTGGGGGGTCGATCTTTCCGATTTAGGCGCACCACTCATTCAAGGACAGATCAGCTTTGGAAAAAGCCAAATTTTATTAAGGGATTATAAAGAGGAAGAGGAAATTAAGGCGGTTATTCTAGAAATGTGTGAAGAAGTCGCCCGAAGAGCACGGACGCATCGCAAAGCGGGGAGAACGATTAGTCTCGGAGTTGGCTACAGTCAAGATGAATTTGGCGGCGGCTTTCATCGCTCCAGAACCATCCAGCAGCCAACGAATGTGACAATGGAGCTTTACCGCGTTTGCCTTGAACTGTTTCATGAGCATTATACGGGGAAGACGGTACGGCAGATTTCGCTAGCCATCAGTAATATTATCGATGACCATGAGCTTCAGCTTGACCTCTTTGATATGGGTGCTTATAAGAGGCGGGAGCTTGGCTATGTAGTGGATTCTGTCCGCAAGCGCTTCGGCTCAGGTTCACTCCTGCGTGCTGTATCCTATACGGCTGCAGGAACAGCCAAGCACCGTGCAACGTTAGTTGGCGGACATAAAAGGTAGGGAGGTAGAAACGGTATGATTCGCGACCGTGGGAGAATCAAATGGACGTCAATGATGCTTCCTGAACATGTGAAATTGCTCAGGGATTGGGTAAAAGAAGATGGATACGAACAGAAACGAGAAATGGATGAGCAACAGCTGGAACTCATGAACGAAACCTTATCTGAGGCAATTGAGTTCGATCAATTCGTTACGATTACTCATTATCAAAATCGAAATTATGAAATTGTAATTGGAAAAATTCATTACTGGGATGAACTAACACAAAGGCTTCATGTCATAGATCGCTTTGAAGAGGTGCACCGGATTCCAACTAATGCAATTGCCGACATCAGGATGACAGATGCATAAAAAAAGCGGCCCCAAACGGATGCCGCTCTTCTCTCCTTTAATCCTCTTTTGGAACACGAACTTGGGATTGGAAATTCCCTTTATGCGAGCCATCACAAAACGGTTTATTTTTAGACAAACCACAACGGCAAAGAGAAAAAGAAGGTTTTGTTGTATATACGTTGCCTTCACCATCTAACAATTCTACATCACCAGTAATTCGCAGCGAACCATTATCGTTTACCTTAATTTGAATCTTTGACATAAAGAGCACCCCTTTAATACGTAATTAGTTTGAGAATAACTGGAATAACAGGGAAATGCAAACAAAAGGCGGTCAAGCAGAACAATAAGCAGTGTTTAAAAACTGTGATACAATCATTGTATGCATAGTAAGGGGGGTTTTACGTATGGAAATAATCATAACAGAAGCAGCAGTTGAAAAAATAAATGCGAGAACAGAGAGTAGAGAAGGGTATCTAAAACTAAAATACGATACAGACGGCTGTGGTTGTGCCGTAAATGGTGTTGTTGCCTTGTGGTTTGTTCCGGAAACAGCAGACGATGAAATTGCCATCGAAACAAATGACAGAACCGTTTATCTAGAAAAGTCAAAAATGGTTTTCTTTGATGAGCAAATGAAGATTGATTTTTCGCGAAGCACTAATTCTTTCCAATTAAAAAGTCCACAACAAATGTTAAATGGATACATGAGCCTGATTGTCAAAGAAAAAACAGACTGATCCCAAATGGGCAGTTTGTTTTTTAACTAGGTAAGGCAGGATCAACATATTTCTGTAAAAACTCATCAATGACCCGTTCATAATCAGCACGATTTTCGTTAAAGGATTGGGCATGCCGGCCGTTTTTAGCGATATATAGCATCTTTGGGCCCTTTTTTTGTTCAAATAAATCCTTCGACATGGATGGCAAAATAAAGTCGTCTTTTCGGCTATGGATAAAAAGGACAGGATGTTTGATATTTTCAATCACCGAAATCGGTGAGACGTTTCGAATTGAATATTTGTCTCGCAGCCGTAAAAGGGCATCCCCAATCGGCAGTAAAAGACCAGGGATAAGTTTGAAGTCTTTTTTTATCAAGTAGGCAAGCTGCTCCTTAAAATCAGAGAATGGACAATCGGCAATATAAAAATCAGCACCGTCCTCAAGAAGCCCGGCGTATAACAGCATGGTAGCGGCCCCCATCGATTCACCGTGGATACCAAGTTCCAATTCAGACCCTTTCTCCCTTTTGAGCCAGTCAACGACCGTTTTTAAATCGAATTTTTCATAATGACCGAAGCTGGTCGTCTTGCCTCCGGATTCCCCATGGCGGCGATGGTCATAAATTAAAGCATTAAACCCGCGCTCTAAGAAAAGGTTCGCATATTTAATCGAATTGATTTTCGTTTCTGTTACACCATGTGAAATGATGATATAGCGATTGGTCTTATGCGGCTCTACCAGAACCGCTTTAATCATATAGCCAAATGGAGAAGGGATATCAACATCCCGCTTAGGCAAGGATTCAAATTCATCAGGTTTATACCTGCCTGCTTCCTTTTCCCGCCGTAAAATCAATTCCTCATCCTTCTTTTTCATATACATGACACGATTTGTAAAATATAATGCAAGTGATAACCAGAAAAATAACAACACAAACAGGGCTCGAAATGCCTTCCTCAATAAAGGCCACCTCCCGAAGTATGATTTTAAATAGGATATGGTAAACAAGTTCTCTATGTCCATAAATTAACAATTTTTATTGTAACATGAAAAAAGCCGCGGACACCAATGGGCGGCTTCTAAGTTTCGATGATCCTTTATTGCTCTGAATTCTGCCTTTTCGTTGGGTGCAGGGCTTTTTCAAGTTCCTCGGCGGCGATCATCCGCTTGCCTCCACCTGCTGTTTCAGCATAGTTTTTCCCGCTTTGACTGTTTCCTTTATCGCGTTTTTGGCTCATGAATATAATCTCCCTTCAAAGTTAGTCCCATTTAATAAGATGGATCAGTAGAAGATTGATTATTCATGATAAAAATATTCTAGACAATTTGGGCATGAAGCCGATAGTAGCCGGTTTCAATCTGCCTTGATAGATGTGGGCGAACAATTTCAATCGCATCCATCAACTTTTTAAGATTAACAGAGGTATCAATCCCCATCCGCTTAAGCATATAAACAACATCCTCCGTGGCAGCATTTCCGCTCGCACCCGGTGCAAACGGACAGCCGCCAAGCCCACCTGCAGAGGTATCGAACCGATCAATCCCAGCCTGAAGGGAAGCAAAAATATTTGCAAGGGCAAGCTTCCTCGTGTCATGGAAATGGGCGGTTAAGAGGATGTCAGGGAAAACTGCTTTTAATTTGGAAAATAAAGAGTAGGCTTCATTCGGTGAAGCCATCCCAATCGTATCTGCTACGCTTAATTCATCAACCCCTGCCTCGACAAATTCACGGCAAAGAGCTAACGTATCACTTTCATTGATTTTCCCTTCATAAGGACAATAAAACGATGTTGAAATGCAGGCACGGACAAAATAATTTTTTTGTTTTAATTCGTGGATCATTGGTTTCAGCTCTGACATACTATCCTCAGTTGTCTTGTTAATATTTTTACGATTAAAGCTGTTACTGACACCAACGAACACAGCAACAGCTTTACAGTTAGTAGAATAGAGCCGGTCAATCCCTTTACGGTTTGGGGCTAAAACGATATCTCGAGAATTTCCGTCAAGGCAGTCGGCCACAATTTCAGCAGCATCCCCCATCTGTGGAACCCATTTGGGTGACACAAATGAAGTCAACTCCATCTCCTGCAAACCGGCTTCCCTTAAACCAGCTATAAATTGTTTTTTTATTTCAGTCGGTACGAATAACTTCTCATTTTGCAGCCCATCACGTGGTCCAACCTCAATAATCGTCACTTTTTTAGGTAAAGTAAACATCATGATCTACCTCCATTCTTCATACTTTCATTGTAGTGGGTTTAATTTCAAAAAATCAAGAATTATAGAAATTTTGACAAAATAAGAGGATTTTCTTTTGTTTTCCTAGAAGTAGTAAAAGTAAAAAAGGTTGAAGGAGAGAAGCATAATGAGTCTGGAAGAAGTAGTTATTGTTAGTGCGGTTCGGACTGCACTTGGGAATTTTAATGGGGGTTTAAAACATGTATCTGCACCTGAATTAGGCGGCACGGTGATTAAGGGAGCGCTTGAACAAGCCGGGATAAAGCCAGAACAAGTCGATGAAGTCATCATGGGGAACGTGCTTCAAGCAGGCCTAGGACAAAACCCGGCAAGACAGGCAGCCTTTAAGGCGGGGATTCCTGAAAGCGTTTCCTCGTTGACGATAAATAAGGTTTGCGGTTCCGGGTTAAAGGCTGTGCACCTGGCTACACAGGCTATTTTAGCAGGAGACGCTGAAATCGTTGTGGCCGGCGGGATGGAAAATATGAGCCAGGCACCATATTTGTTAAAAAATGCCCGCGACGGTTTTAAAATGGGCGACCAAAAATTAGTCGACACGTTAACATCAGACGGGCTTACATGCGTCTTTAATGATTATCATATGGGGATTACGGCTGAGAATTTGGCAGAAAAGTATTCAATTACTAGGGAAGAACAAGATGAATTTTCCGCATGGAGTCAGGAGAAGGCAGTTGGGGCAATGGAAGCGGGCAAATTTAAAGATGAAATCGTTCCAGTTGTTATCCCACAGCGTAAAGGTGAACCTATCATATTTGAAACGGACGAATATCCGAAAAAGGGAACTACGGCGGAAAAATTGGCAGGTCTCCGTCCAGCTTTTAAAAAGGATGGCAGTGTAACAGCAGGAAATGCCTCCGGAATCAATGACGGGGCAGCGGCTGTTGTTGTAATGAGCAAGAAAAAAGCTGATGAACTTGGCATAAAACCATTAGTTACAATCAAAGCAAACGCAAGTGCCGGAGTAGACCCAAGCATCATGGGAATCGGTCCGGTACCAGCAGTAAGAAAGGCACTTGAAAAGGCATCTGTTTCAATCGAGGATCTAAACTTAATTGAAGCAAATGAAGCCTTTGCGGCACAATCTTTGGCAGTTGACCGCGAACTGCATTTTAATAAAGAAATCCTAAACGTAAATGGTGGTGCCATCGCCCTCGGACATCCAATCGGAGCTAGCGGGGCAAGAATTCTCGTAACCTTAATCCATGAGATGAAACGCAGAAATGCACAGACAGGATTGGCTACTCTTTGTATTGGCGGTGGTCAAGGGGTCGCAACGATTGTTGAGCTAGCGTAATACCTTACTATGAGGGGGAGAGGGCAAAAATGAAGAAGATTTGTACATCCTTCAAGGATGCGGTTGCCGATATTCGGGATGGGGCAACATTAATGGTTGGCGGGTTTGGTTTATGCGGGATTCCAGAGAACTTGATTTTAGCATTAGCAGAAAAAGGCGTGAAGGATTTAACGGTCATTTCAAATAACTGTGGAATTGATGAGTGGGGACTTGGTCTTCTATTAAACAATAAACAAATCAAAAAAATGATAGGCTCATATGTAGGTGAAAATAAAGAGTTTGAGAGACAGGTTTTAACAGGTGAACTTGAAGTAGAATTGACCCCGCAGGGTACATTGGCAGAGAAAATCCGCGCAGGTGGGGCAGGTATACCGGCATTTTATACGCCAGCAGGTGTAGGAACGCCGATCGCCGAAGGAAAAGAAACGAAAATGTTTAACGGTCGGGAATATCTTCTAGAAGAGGGGCTGACGGCCGACTTTAGTTTGGTAAGGGCGTGGAAAGGTGATAAGATGGGAAATCTTGTTTACCACAAAACAGCAAGAAATTTTAATCCAATAATTGCCGCAGCCGGGAAAGTGACGATTGCCGAAGTTGAAACACTTTATGAAATCGGTGAACTGGATGCTAATTTTATTCATACCCCAAGCATCTATGTTCAGACAATTATTGAAGGAACACAGGAAAAAAGAATTGAGCGATTAACCGTGAAAAAATAGAGTGGAGGAAGGGAGAAACATCGATGGCAAATGAAAAGGCCTCTGTCAGAGAAAGAATTGCAATTAGAGCAGAAAAAGAAATAGAAAACGGCTTTTATGTCAACCTAGGTATCGGGATGCCAACCCTCGTTGCCAATTATATTTCGGAAAATAAGCAGGTTGTCCTGCAATCGGAAAATGGACTTCTCGGCATTGGTCCATATCCTCACGAAGACATGGTCGATCCTGATTTAATAAATGCCGGGAAAGAAACGGTGACGGCCATAAGTGGTGCAGCCTATTTTGATAGTGCTGAATCGTTTGCGATGATTCGCGGCGGACATGTCAATCTAGCAATTCTCGGCGGTATGGAAGTATCTGAAACAGGGGACTTGGCGAACTGGATGATTCCGGGAAAGATGATTAAAGGAATGGGTGGTGCAATGGATCTTGTCCATGGAGCACAGAAAATCATCGTCATCATGGAGCATGTAAATAAAAAAGGCGAATCAAAAATCTTAAAAGAGTGTACCCTTCCACTAACGGGAAGAGGGGTAGTCAACCGAATTATCACCGAGCGCGCAGTCATGGATGTGACTGATTCCGGGTTAAGGCTTGTGGAAGTGGCCCAAGGGTTTACGGTTGATGAAGTTGTCGCGTCAACAGAAGCAGCATTGCATGTGGATGAAAATGTTATATTAGAAGCTTTTTAAATCGTGAAGGTAGACTGAGCAAGAACAGTCTACCTTTTTAATATTAAGAAGATTGTTTGAAATGGTATAATAGAAAACGAGATTTTGATTTTGGAGGCGTTTAGAATGAAAAAGCAAAGGAAACAAAATAATCAATCTAAACCAAAAAAGGAAGATTCAGCGGTAACACTGAAAGATTTAATTGATCCTAACTTAATGAAGCAATTAAAAGAACAACAGGATCACCTTAAGGCTGAAGAGGAAAAAAGAAATGCAGCGGATGAAGAGCGAAAGCGGGAAGAACGCAGGCTGAAGGAAAAAAATAAATCATTTGAAGAACTGTTAAACGAAAGCGGGATGAATTGGAAGGAATATAAATAAGAAAAGTGCAAGCGCCCTGGTCAGCCGTTAGGGCGCTGGAGCTAGACAATTCTCAATGTCATAATTTATGCTTTATCCCTTTTTAACGATGATCCTTATAGATACTAGCCTTCGATAATTCATTAATCACAGCAATATCTTTCTCAGACAGCGGCTGGCTTCTGATTGCCTCGGCATTATTCTTAATTTGTTCTGGGCTGCTTGCTCCGGCAATAACAGATGCTACAGTAGGGTTAGCGAGATTATACTGTAGAGCGACTTCTGTAAACGAACGGGTTGCAGCCACTTTTTCCTTTAACAAAGGTAATATCGCACGCAGCTCTTCATAGTTATAATCGAGATACCCTTTTTCAGAAGCCTTTTCTAGCAATTTATCACTTAATAGTCCCTTGGCAAGTGGCCCACGAGTGACAACACTAATACCCTGTTCCCGAAGAAGAGGTAATGCTTCTTCCTCAGGGCGGCGGTCTAGCATACTGTATTGCATCATCACAGACACAATGTCGGACTTCTCAACATACTCCCTGATTACGTTTGGACGGATCGATGAAATTCCATAATAGCGAATAAAACCTTCTGTCTTCAATTCTTCAAACGCCTCAATGGTTTCCTCAATCGGGTCTTCAATCGTGCCCCCATGTAATTGATAAAGATCAATATAATCGGTTCCAAGCCGCTTCAAACTATTTTTCACCGCTTCTTTTATATACGTCTTTGAAGGATCCCACGACCATCCTTCCTGATTCTTGTTCCAGCGGTTCCCGACTTTTGTGGCAATAATGACTTGTTCCCGGACATCCTTCAAAGCCTGTCCAACTATCTTTTCATTTTCACCCAAATCATATAAATCGGCCGTATCAAAAAAATTGATGCCCTCCTCAAGTGCTGCCTCAATAATTCTCTGAGCAACCGCCACTTCTGTGCCAACAGACATACAACCAAGCCCTAATTCGCTCACATACAAATCGGAATTCCCAAGCTTTCTCTTTTTCAAAAAATCACCCCGTCCTATTCCTTGACTAGCTCTCTTATAATTTTACGCAAGGACAGGGCAGACTACAAACAACAGGTCTTATTTTTGCGTTACATGTTGAATCCAATCGGAAACGGAAGCGTATTCTTTGTTATATTCCTTAAGCTTTTGCAGGATTTCCCAGCCCTTGCCAACAAGGGTAATTCCCTTTTCATGCACGATAACCTTCATCCCATACCCCTCCATTTAAAGTATGATAAAATGTATGACGAGAACTAATTGGAAAGAACAGGAGAGACAGTAATGACTAAACTCGAAGAAAAAACGCTCCATAGCGAAGAAATTTTTTCAGGAAAAATAATCAGCCTCCATCTGCAGGATGTTGAATTGCCGAATGGTAAACAGGCGAAACGTGAAATTATAAAACATCCTGGTGCTGTCGCCATATTAGCTATTACGGATGACAACAAAGTGGTAATGGTTGAACAATACCGCAAAGCGTTAGAAAGAATAATTGTAGAAATACCGGCAGGAAAACTTGAAAAAGGCGAAGAACCGGCACTTTGCGCGCGCCGCGAATTAGAGGAAGAAACGGGTTATGAATGTGAAAGTCTGGAACTACTTACTTCATTTTATACTTCACCCGGATTCGCCGACGAGATCGTCCATGTCTATTTAGCAAAAGGACTTACCAAAAAGGAAAATGCTGCTGCTCTTGACGAAGATGAGTTTGTCAATCTTGAGGAATTAACGCTTGAAGAAGCGGAACAATATGTAAAGGAACAAAAGATTTATGATGCAAAAACAATATTTGCTGTTCAATACTTACAATTACAAGAGGCGTTGAAAAATAAATGAATCGCTACTATGTAGACTTACATATTCATATCGGCCGGACATGGACTGGAAAGCCGGTCAAAATCACCGGGGCCAAAACATTAACGTTTACGAATATTATTGAACATGCGCGCCATGAAAAAGGGCTCAATATGGTTGGAATCATTGACAGTCATTCTCCTGAAGTCATTCAAGAAATGGAAAGCCTGATTGAAAGTGGAGAAGTCTTTGAACATCCGGAAGGCGGGTTAGTCTTTGGCGATTTAACTGTGATCCCCGGTTCGGAATTGGAGATATATGATGAAGGGTGTAACGGCCCGATTCACTTACTGTGTTATTTCCCGAATCTTTCAGTGATGAGGGATTTCTCCATGTGGCTTTCGGGGCATTTGAAAAATATTCAATTAAGTTCTCAACGAATTTACGTCACTGGTCGTGTCCTGCAAAAAAAAGTAAAGGAATTAGGCGGTATTTTTATACCGGCCCATGTGTTTACACCCTTTAAAAGCTTATATGGTAAAGGGGTTAACAAGTCATTAACAGAGGTATTAGATCCAGAGTTGATAGATGGGATTGAACTAGGATTAAGCTCTAATACCGAAATGGCAGACCAGATAAAAGAGTTACACCAATATACCTTTGTAACCAACTCTGATGCCCACTCGCTGGCGAAAATTGCCCGTGAATACCAAGTAATTGCGATGGAACAACCCACGTTTTTAGAATTGCAAAGGGCGTTAAAGGGTGAAGACGACCGAAAAATTATCGCCAATTATGGCCTTGATCCATATCTCGGAAAATACCACAAAACAGTGTGTGCGGAATGTCATAATCCCGCCACTGATGATGACCAAATATGCACGCTTTGCGGAAGCAAAAAGATTATTAAAGGGGTAGCAGACAGAATTCTCGAACTGAAGACAGCTGAAAAGCGACGGGAAGACCGGCCCCCATACGTCCATCAAGTACCGCTTGAATTCATTCCAGGACTCGGACCAAAGTTACTTGAAAAGCTTGTCAACCACTTTGGCAGTGAAATGGCCATTTTACATGAGGTTCCATATGAGGCACTACATGAGGTGGTCCCGCCCAAAATTGCTGACCTTATCATGAAAGCACGCGAAGGCAAAGTGAATTTAGCTGCAGGCGGCGGTGGTAAATACGGAAAAATCGCCGATTAAAAGAATAGAACGAAAACGAACCCGATAGCCTCAGGCTATCGGGTTTTTAGATACTCTATTAAATAAAATTTGGTCATAGAAAAACTAGATCGGCATAGAATGTAATAACTTACCTTGAGAATTATAGGAGGAAAAGCAGATGAAAAAACGATTGTACCAGTCCGATGCCGCTACTTATTTCCGTGAGCATTCCTCAATTTTCCTATTTATTGTCGTCTTATTTTTAATGGGGGTAATCTTCGGGGCTATCGTTGTCAATAGCATGAGCATTACTCAGAAAGAAGATTTATTCTACTATCTGTCTCAATTTTTTGGCCAAGTTTCTGACGGTAAAGTGGCAGAAGACAACGACTTATTTTTGCAAAGCCTTTTCCATAACAGTAAGTTTATCGGCCTTATGTGGATCCTTGGGATATCGATTATCGGCCTGCCAGTAATCCTTATCCTCTTGTTTATAAAGGGGATGGTGGTTGGATTTACAGTTGGCTTTCTTGTTAGCCAGATGGGATGGAAAGGCTTCATGCTAGCCTTGGTATCGATTTTGCCCCAAAATGTGATTATCATCCCTGTGTTCATTTTGATGGCCGCATTCTCAGTAATATTCTCATTAAGAATGATTAGAAAGCAATTTATGAAAAAATACTCCCAGCCTATTATACCGTTTTTTAAAGGATATATTTTTGCTTTGATGGCCGCAGTTATTTTTATCTCTGTGGCATCTGGGATTGAAGCCTACTTATCACCATGGTTAATGAAGACTATCATTAGTTCTACTAGTTTATAATAGTTATTAAATAATATAAATTATATATTCTTGTTTATAATAATTTTATTTTGAATCTCTTTTGTCATCTGTTATAATGAGAATTAACAGTGGCGAGGGAGGGCCTTCAAGATGGAAACTAGAATTGATAGAATTAAGAAACAGTTGCATTCTGCAAGCTATAAATTAACGCCCCAGCGTGAAGCAACTGTTCGAGTTTTGCTAGAAAATGAAGAGGATCATTTAAGTGCAGAAGATGTGTACCTCCTCGTAAAAGAAAAATCGCCTGAGATTGGTTTAGCAACTGTTTATCGGACCTTAGAATTGCTAACAGAATTAAAAATTGTCGATAAAATAAACTTTGGTGACGGAGTATCCCGCTACGATCTACGCCAGGAGGGGGCAGCTCATTTTCATCATCATCTTGTTTGTATTGAATGTGGTGCTGTTGATGAAATCCAGGAAGATTTACTCGAAGACGTAGAAGAGGTTGTCGAGCGCAGATGGAATTTTAAAATCAAAGACCATCGCCTTACCTTCCACGGAATCTGTTACCGATGCCAAGATAAAGTGAAAGAAGAAGAGAAAGCTGAATAATAAGAATAAGGTCCTTTTAATCGAAAGGACTTTTTTTCATTCCTGGCCACATGGGTGACGCATTGATTCGGTAACAAATAAATCCCTCCATTTCCGATTTACAGGTATAAAACTTGTACAATTAGGCATACCTTTTACTAGATAATCGCAAATGGGGGAAGAAGGATGATTTCTTTTATTAAAATGGCGCTGCAAACGGTAAAGGTTTTTATCCTATTCACCGGGTGCACGATTCTCTTTTATTATGGTATCATGTGGGTATCCGAAGAATACCAAAATTATCATCGCTATGATGAACCAGAAGGTGCTGCATTAAGAGTTTCAACGGCAGTGAGTGAAAAAAGTTCATCCATGTTGGATCGGCTGATGTTGTTTTATTTAAATGGGGAGTAAAAGTAATGGAAGAACAGTTAAAAGCTTTTATAAATTACTTGAATGTAGAAAAAGGGTTGGCTAAGAATACAATTGTTTCATATGAACGTGATTTAAAAAGCTATCTTCAATATCTAAAAGAAGTGGAGTCCATTCAAGCTTTAAATGAGGTACAACGTGTCCATATCATTCATTTTTTAAGCTTTTTAAAGGATCATGGGAAGTCAGCAAAAACACTTGCAAGACATATTGCCTCTGTTCGCTCTTTCCATCAATTTTTATTAAGGGATAAGGCAACAGACCAAGACCCAACCGTTCTAATTGAGTCACCAAAGCTTGAAAGGACGCTTCCAAAGGTATTAAGTTTAACCGAGGTTGAGATTCTGTTGAATGCACCAGATCCACATGACCACTTTGGAATAAGGGACAAGGCTATGCTAGAGCTTCTATACGCAACCGGTATTCGTGTAAGTGAGCTAATTGGCCTTGATATGGAAGACATCCATCTGACTATGGGATTCGTTCGTTGTATGGGGAAAGGTAATAAAGAGCGAATTATTCCAATTGGAAGAACTGCAGCGGAGGCAATTAAGCAATATTTTGAAAATGGAAGACCTCATTTTGTTACCATAAAACACCGTGATGATGCCTTGTTTTTAAATCATCAAGGTCATCGATTAACAAGACAAGGGTTTTGGAAGATCTTAAAAAGACTAGCAAAAGAAGCCGGAATAGAAAAAGAGCTTACACCTCATACCCTTCGCCATTCGTTTGCCACACATTTACTGGAAAATGGTGCAGACTTAAGAGCCGTTCAAGAGATGTTAGGACATGCAGATATTTCCACTACACAAATATATACAAGTGTTACAAAGACAAGATTAAAGGATGTATATAGTAAGTTTCATCCGCGAGCATGATAGACTGCTAGTTTGAGTAAAGTGAAATTTCCATCAGTTACGTTCCCCACCCGCTAATATGGATCAAAAGTGTCAAAAAGTTGCCGAAATTTTGGGCAGCTTTTTTCTTGTAATTTTTAAATCTTTTAGTACAATATAGATGTCAGACTTCTGACGAATAAAATTGAATAGGTTTCATATTCTTTAAAAAAATGGGAAACATAGCAGTGTTACTTTTATGTTTGCAAACGGTTTCTATCGAAAGAAGGAGGAAGAATCTATGTCTCTAACTACATATAAACGTATTTTTATCATTGTAATGGATTCGGTTGGTATTGGTGAGGCACCCGATGCAGAAAAATTTGGTGACAAAGGTGCCGATACTTATGGACATATTGCGGAAAAAATGAACGGACTTACCATGCCAAATATGGCAAAGTTAGGTCTCAGTAATATTCGTGAAATTAAGGGGATTGAAAAAGCAGAAAAACCGCTAGCATTTTATACAAAAATGATGGAGGCCTCTAATGGGAAGGATACGATGACAGGGCACTGGGAAATCATGGGTCTTAATATACAGACTCCCTTCCGCGTTTTCCCAGAAGGGTTTCCTGATGAACTTTTATCTGAATTAGAAAAAAGGACTGGTCGAAAAATTATTGGCAATAAGCCTGCAAGTGGAACAGAGATTCTTGTTGAGCTTGGCGAAGAGCACATGAAAACGGGCGCATTGATCGTCTATACTTCCGCCGACTCGGTCCTTCAAATTGCTGCTCATGAGGAGATCGTCCCTCTTGAAGAGCTATATACTATTTGCAAAATTGCACGTGAGTTGACACTTGATGAAAAATATATGGTAGGTCGCATTATTGCCCGGCCATTTTTGGGCGAACCAGGAAACTTTAAACGGACACCAAATCGACACGATTATGCTTTAAAACCATTTGACCGTACGGTGATGAGTGAATTAAAAGACTCCGGCTTTGATGTTATTGCCATCGGAAAGATTTCTGATATTTATGATGGGGAAGGTGTAACTCAATCGCTTAGAACAGTTTCCAATATGGATGGCATGGATAAACTTGTCGAAACCTTTGATATGGATTTTACAGGAATTAGTTTTGTGAATTTGGTAGATTTTGATGCGTTATACGGCCATCGCCGTGACCCTGAAGGCTATGGGAAAGCACTGGAGGAATATGATGCGCGTTTGCCAGAAGTGTTTGCAAAAATGAAGGAAGATGACCTGTTAATGATTACAGCTGACCACGGAAATGATCCTGTTGCTCCAGGTACAGACCATACAAGGGAATATGTACCACTACTTGTTTACTCAAAAAGTATGGCAGAAGGAAAGGAACTTCCTTTACGGGAAACATTTGCTGACTTAGGAGCAACTGTTGCTGACAACTTTAAAGTGAAAATGCCTACCTATGGTAAAAGCTTTTTAAATGAATTGGAATAAGGAAGGAGAAAAAGGATGAACTTTGAGAATATCCAAAATGCAGCTAGCTTTTTAAAAGAAAAATATCCAAATACACCAAGAATAGGTCTTATTTTAGGTTCTGGATTAGGGGTTCTAGCAGATGAAATTACAACCCCTGTAAAAATACCATACAATGAAATTCCAGATTTTCCAGTATCAACAGTTGAAGGTCATGCCGGACAACTCGTATTTGGATTACTGAATGGTATCGAGGTTGTCGCCATGCAAGGCCGGTTTCATTTTTATGAAGGCTACAGCATGGACAAGGTGACATTCCCAGTTCGTGTCATGAAAGAACTTGGCGTTGAAATGTTAATCGTCACCAACGCTGCAGGTGGAGTAAATGAAAGCTTCTCTGCCGGAGATTTAATGATTATTACCGATCATATTAATAATATGGGGACTAATCCGTTAATTGGACCTAATGACTCTAATCTTGGTGTTCGTTTTCCTGATATGTCTGAGGCATATTCAAAAGAATTGCGTGCGGTTGCAAAGGAGGTTTCAGGCCGCTTAAACATCAAGGTTAAAGAGGGTGTTTATTTTGGAAATCCAGGGCCAGTTTATGAAACCCCAGCGGAAATTCGAATGGTTCGGGTAATGGGGGGGATGCGGTCGGCATGTCTACCGTACCTGAGGTCATTGTTGCCCGCCACAGTGGGATGAAGGTTTTGGGTATTTCATGTATTTCGAATATGGCTGCCGGCATCCTTGATCAACCGTTAACACATGATGAGGTAATTGAAACGACTGAAAGAGTGAAAGCTGATTTCCTTGCCTATGTAAAAGAAATTGTAAAAAATATCGCAAAATAAATGACCAATTTAATGAAGTGGTGATAAAAATGAGAATGGTTGACCTAATTGAGAAAAAAAGAGATGGACATGAACTATCAACAGAAGAAATAAACTTTATTATTAATGGATACACTGACGGTTCTATACCAGATTATCAGGTAAGTGCCTTAACAATGGCTATTTACTTTATGGGAATGACGGAAAAGGAAAGAGCCGATTTAACGATGGCAATGGTTGAATCGGGAGATCAAATTGATTTGTCGCAAATCGAAGGAATTAAAGTGGATAAACATTCTACTGGAGGCGTAGGTGACACAACCACACTCGTTCTTGGGCCGCTTGTTGCTGCACTGGGCGTCCCTGTTGCCAAAATGTCTGGCCGCGGCTTAGGTCATACAGGCGGTACGATTGATAAATTAGAGGCGGTTAAAGGCTTCCATGTTGAAATTGAAAATGATGAATTTATGGATCTTGTTAATAAAAACAAGATTGCCGTTATTGGGCAAAGCGGTAATTTAACACCTGCTGATAAAAAGCTATATGCGTTAAGAGATGTAACGGCTACCGTTGATAGTATTCCGCTCATCGCTAGCTCCATCATGAGTAAAAAGATTGCTGCCGGTGCGGATGCGATTGTTCTTGATGTTAAGACAGGTGCTGGTGCCTTCATGAAAACACTGGACGACTCACGTGAATTAGCTAAGGCAATGGTTCGGATCGGGAATAATGTGGGCAGAAGAACAATGGCTGTTATTTCCGATATGAGTCAGCCCCTGGGATTTGCTATTGGAAACGCACTTGAGGTAAAGGAAGCGATTGATACCCTAAAAGGGGAAGGTCCTGAAGATTTAACAGAGCTTTGTTTAACCCTTGGAAGTCATATGGTCTACTTAGCGAAAAAAGCTGATTCATTAACAGAAGCCCGTACCATGCTGGAAAATGTGATTAAAGATGGTTCTGCACTTGAAAAATTAAAAGTATTTTTAAGCTCTCAAGGCGGGGATGCTTCCATTGTCGAAGATCCATCTAAAATGCCGCAAGCAAAATATATTATTGAACTTGAAGCAAAAGAGGACGGCTATGTAGCTGAAATTGTGGCCGATGAGGTTGGGACGGCAGCCATGTTGTTAGGAGCAGGAAGAGCAACAAAAGAATCCGTAATTGACCTAGCGGTAGGCCTTGTATTAAGAAAGAAAATCGGAGACCAAGTGAAAAAAGGCGAATCAATTGTAACCATATACAGCAACTTTGAAAATGTTGAAGAAGTAAAAGAAAAACTATATCAAAATATTAGGATTTCAACAGCCAAAATAGATGCACCAATCCTCATTCACGAAGAAATAACACAATAAACACAATAGAAAAATGGTAAAGGGTGACAGGCACCATGTGAAAAATTCACATGGTGCCTGTCACCCTATTTTTTATTAACTTCAGAGGAAATTATTGTATAAGATTATTATTTTTGGAAAAAATGGAGGCTATACAGAATGGAGGGTTATGCAAATGAAACGATTTGTTACTTTATTAGTGACATCTTTATTACTTACAAGTTTATGGAGTCCATCTGCTTTTGCTGCTGAGGAAAAAAAGGGTACGGATATCGTCAGCAATGTTAAATCCGCTATTTTAATTGAACGTGATACGGGTACAGTGCTTTATGAGAAAAATAGTAATGAGGAGCTGCCGCCAGCGAGCATGACTAAAATCATGACGATGCTCTTAATAATGGAGGCATTGGATCAAGGAAAGCTAACATGGGATGAAAAGGTCCGTGCCAGCGAATATGCAGCCTCAATGGGCGGCTCACAAATATTTCTTGAGCCAGGCGAAGAAATGACAACGAAAGAAATGTTAAGAGGAATTGCGATTGGTTCTGGAAATGATGCTTCTGTTGCCATGGCCGAAAAAATTGCAGGTTCCGAAGAAGCCTTTGTTGATATGATGAACGAGAAGGCAAAAGAACTAGGTTTAAAGCATACGATCTTCAAAAATACGACCGGACTTCCTGTGAGTGGGCATTATAGCACAGCGGCGGATATGGCTGTGATGGCAAAAGAGCTTCTGAAATATGAGGACATTACCAAATTCACAGGTATGTATGAAGCATATCTTCGTGAAAATACAGATAAAAAATTCTGGCTTGTCAATACAAATAAACTAGTCCGATTCTACCCTGGTGTAGATGGTCTAAAAACGGGCTTTACCGCAGAAGCAAAATACTGCTTAACGGCAACAGCACAAAAAGATGGCATGCGTGTCATTGCTGTTGTTTTTGGAGCTCCGACCTCAAAGGAACGAAATGCGCAAGTAACCAAAATGCTCAATTATGCCTTTGCCCAATATCAAACACATCCCATGTTTAAGCGGAATCAATCAATTGGTCAAGCAAAAATAAGTAAAGGGAAAGAAAAGTCAGTCAGGGCTGTGACAAGTGAACCACTTTCATTGTTAACCAAAAAAGGTGAAAAGACTGAGGATGTGAAACAAAAAATTGTCTTCCAGAAAAATCTAAATGCTCCGATTAAGAAGGGTGACAAAGTTGGCTCGATTAAGCTCATTAAGGACGGAAAAGTCATTCTTGAAAGCCCATTAGTAGCAGATAAGGATATAAAAGAAGCCGGATGGTGGACATTATATAAACGATCATTTGGGATGTTTACCAAGGCAGGTAAGTAAACAGTCGCAGCATGTCGAAACCTAAACGATCACGACTATTTTTAGCGAAATAAGACTAGTTTTGTATTGGTAGAAGGATATTACCGTTTGCTAAGCGAATTGACTCACTATACCAGATTAAGGAGGCCGGGGATAGTGAGTCTTATTATTGATATAGAAACTAAACATGATGTCTTATGTATTCGCTTAAGTGGTGAGTTAGATCACCATACAGCGGATGAACTCCGCGAGAAAGCGACAGCGGTCATTGAAAAAAATAATATACGTCATATTGTCTTGAATCTAGAACACCTTTCTTTCATGGATAGCTCTGGATTAGGGGTTATTTTAGGAAGATATAAACAAATAAAACAAGTGCACGGTGAAATGGTTGTTTGTGCAATTTCCCCTGCAATACAAAGACTATTCGATTTGTCAGGTCTATTTAAAATTATTAAAATGGAGCCGACTGAGGAATTTGCATTGCAAAGATTGGGGGTGGCCTGAATGAAGAATGAAATGAACCTTCAATTCAGTGCATTAAGTCAAAATGAGTCGTTTGCCCGTGTAACTGTTGCTGCCTTTATTGCCCAGCTTGATCCGACAATGGATGAGTTGACAGAAATAAAAACAGTTGTTTCAGAAGCCGTGACCAATGCGATTATTCATGGTTATGAAAATGATCCAAATGGAATGGTGCACATTCATGTTTCCATTGAGGATACTTTGATTGAAATGACCGTTAAGGATGATGGTTTTGGTATTAAAGATGTGGAGGAAGCTCGTCAGCCATTATTTACAACGAAGCCGGATTTAGAACGGTCCGGTATGGGATTCACCATCATGGAAAATTTCATGGATGAGGTAGAGGTTCATACACAGCCAGGTCGAGGAACCGAGGTTAGATTACGGAAGCATTTAAATTCCAGCAAAATGCTTTGCAATTAAGGAGACTTGCCAATGGATGTGGAGGTCAAGAACGAAAAAAGTCAAACGTATTTAAAGGATCATGAAGTGAAAGAGCTCATTAAAAAGAGCCAAGAGGGAGACCAAAAAGCAAGAGATTTAATTGTTGAAAAAAATATGCGGCTCGTCTGGTCTGTAGTCCAACGGTTTCTTAATAGGGGTTATGACCCGGATGACTTGTTCCAAATTGGCTGCATCGGATTATTAAAATCAGTTGATAAGTTTGACCTTTCATATGATGTTAAGTTTTCCACCTATGCTGTACCGATGATCATTGGTGAAATTCAACGATTTATTCGTGATGATGGAACCGTAAAGGTAAGCCGATCACTGAAAGAAATGGGCAATAAAATCCGAAAAGCAAAGGATGAATTATCAAAGATATTGGGCAGAATTCCGACAGTCAATGAAATTTCGGTACATTTGGACCTTTCGCCTGAGGATGTAATCCTTGCTCAAGAAGCAAGCCGAACACCTTCATCCATTCATGAAACAGTTTATGAAAACGACGGGGATCCAATTACATTGCTGGATCAAATTGATGACGGGAATGAAGGTAAATGGTTTGATAAAATTGCTTTAAAAGAAGCAATCCGGGAATTGGATGAACGGGAAAGACTTATTGTTTATTTGCGTTATTATAAGGATCAAACACAATCTGAAGTAGCCCTGAGGCTGGGGATTTCCCAGGTGCAAGTATCAAGATTGGAAAAAAAGATTTTACAACAAATGAAAGACCGTATGGATCTCTAATCCATACGGTTTTTCTTTGTATTAGAATTTATATCATTCGACTTTGAGAAATGTCCAGCTCCAGCGCCCTAGCGGCTAGTGTCCTTCGCTCTCCGCCCTACGATAAGTCAACATCGAATCGCTGACGGCTCTTCGTGTTTCCTTTATCTCAGTTGGAGCGCTCCAGGCCATACGCCGCTGACCAGGGCTCTTGCGCTTTTCTAAATTTCATACATGAACCTACACCCTATTAAACATACTACATATACAAGGAAAACACTGTTTGGGAAGTGAATGTTTTGGAAAATACAGTTTACATCCGCATGCGGAATCGAGTCCAATCCGCACCGGAAGAAAAAGTTTTACTAAAGGATGTTGCCCAAATCATTGCCCCGGAAGAAATCCTAGCAAATTTAAACTCAATGATGATTCATCAATTAACTGCTAAGGACCGGAATATTGTGGTTATAGATGTGATGAAAGTCATCAAATTGATCGTTAAAACGTTTGGGGATTTGGAAGTTCAAACCATTGGTCCTGCACAAACGATTATTGAAGTAACGTTTAAAAAGAAAGGTGTTTCTATTCCTTTTTTTCTTTTAATATGGTTTCTGCTATTTTTTGGTTCAGCAATGGCAATTATGAATTTTCATGATGATGTGAGTATGAGAAGTGTGCATGAGAAAATCTATACCATCATAACGGGTGAGAAAGAAGCAAAGCCACTACTTTTTCAAATTCCTTATTCCATTGGTTTAGGTCTAGGAATGATTCTTTTCTTTAATCATGTTTTTAAGAAGAGAATCAATGAGGAACCCAGTCCACTTGAAGTAGAAATGTTTAATTATCAATTGGATTTAGATAATTATGTGATTATCCATGAAAATAAGGAAAGTATGAAAAAACTAAATGACGACGATTAAAATTTTGGCTGTTCTCTTTTTAGGTTTAGCAAGTGGATTGACGGTTGGTTCAGGTTTTGTGGCATTCCTTACAGTACTTGGGGTGATACCAAGACTGATGCAGCTAAGCAAAACAATGAAAATGATTCACCAGTATGAATGGGCTGTGGTTATTGGTGCTTTGACAGGGGTATTATCAAGCCTTAGGGATCCTGCATTACATATTTCATCGTTTTTTTTGATTCCATTAGGCATTACTGGTGGGATATTTGTAGGTATGATGGCGGCAGCACTAACTGAGGTGCTAAATGTCCTGCCAATTCTTGTGAAAAGAATCAGGCTGGATGGACAAATAATCATTTTAATCATGGCAATCGTATTCGGAAAAATATTTGGTGCTATTTTTCAATGGCTATATTTTGTTCATCATTAAAAGGGTTTGACATGAAAGGACATCAAAGTATGAGCAAACGGAGGCGCGTTATTTTAGTTACAGACGGTGATGATTATGCAAAAAGAGCTATTGAGCATGTTGCACATGAGATCGGCGGGCGATGCATTTCCAGTTCTCATGGAAATCCGACAACATTATCGGGTCCAGAAATCGTTAAATTAATTAAACAAGCGGCACATGACCCCATATTAGTAATGTTTGATGATAGCGGCATCGTGGGGGAAGGGGCAGGCGAATCCGCATTGAAATATGTTGCATTACATAAGGATATTGAAGTTCTGGGGGTCATTGCAGTTGCTGCAAAATCAAGACATGAGGAATGGTCAAGGGTCGATATAAGTATCGATCGCGATGGAGAGGTTACACCCTATGGGGTAGATAAGTTTGGTATAGCAGAACTGGAAATTGGGAGAATAAATGGAGATACCGTTTATTGTCTTGATGAATTGGATGTGCCCATTGTCGTAGGTGTTGGTGATATTGGCAAAATGGCAAGACACGATTCCTATAAAATTGGGTCACCGATCACGAAAAAAGCAGTGGAATTAATTCTTGAAAGGAGTGGTTTCCATGACGGTCAAAAATGAACAAGATTGGCCAATCCCGGAATCTGTGAATGAAATTGAAAATTATATGAAACAACGGGTGGGACTCGGGGTAAGCTTTGATATCGGGATTAGGAAGTTGAAAATTCTAAAGAAAGATGTCCATATCTATTATGTTAATGGGTTATGTGATTCACTATATATCATTCAGTTAATTGAAGAATTAGTAGAAATCAATGATCATGAAAAATTATCAACGGACATATTTAAAGTTATTGATAATAGGCTTGTTAATCAATCGGTTGAACGGGTTACAACGCTTGATAAAATTGTCGTTCAAGTTTTGTCCGGGTTAATTGCAGTAGTAATTGAGGGGGAAAATACAGCCCTTGTTATCGACGTTAGAAGCTATCCAGGGAGGTCTCCACAAGAACCTGATACTGAAAAGGTTGTTCGCGGTGCTCGTGATGGATTTGTTGAAAACATTGTGCTTAATACGGCTCTAACAAGAAGAAGAATCCGGGACGAACGATTGCGCTTTGAAATGTTTAAAGTGGGGGTTCGATCGAAAACGGATGTAGCGTTAGGTTATTTAGAAGATGTGGCAGACGCAGAATTACTAAATATTCTCAGAAAAGAACTTCAGGCTATTGATGTGGATGGCATTCCAATGGCAGATAAGACGATAGAGGAGTTTATTGTGAAACAAGGCTGGAATCCCTTTCCGTTGGTTAGATATACGGAAAGAGCAGATGTAGCTGCGGCACATATTTTAGAGGGGCATGTCATAATTTTTTGTGATACATCTCCAAGTGTCATTATTTCACCTGCTACCTATTTCCATCATGTACAGCATGCGGAGGAATTCCGGGAATCACCGGCAATGGGGACGTTTGTCCGATGGACACGGTTTTTAGGTGTCTTAGCATCGATTGCCTTACTTCCTTTATGGTTATTGTTTGTACTGGAGCCTTCCTTATTACCTGAAAAGGTATCCTTTATTGGGCCAAATGAACAAACCAATATTCCGGTAGTTGTTCAATTAATACTAGCCGATTTTGGGATTGAATTTTTAAGAATGGCAGCCATACATACCCCAACGCCATTATCAACAGCAATGGGCTTAATTGCAGCGGTATTGATTGGTCAAATTGCGATTGATGTGGGTTTATTTGTGCCGGAGGTCATTCTTTATGTTGCTGTGTCTGGGATTGGTACATTTACGACCCCAAGCTATGAGTTAGGTGTGGCCAATAAAATGGCTAGAATGGCTTTAGTGATTTTAGTAGCTATATTCCATACACCTGGCTTTATTATTGGTAGTACTTTATTATTCTTATTTGTTGTTAAAATGCGTGCCCTTAATACACCATACTTCTGGCCGTTTCTCCCGTTTGAACCAAAAGGATTTATGCAGATTGTCTTCCGAAGGGCAATTCCAGGTTCACTCTTAAGACCAAGTATCGTGCACCCTCGAAATCGTTTCCGACAGCCTCCTGGGGCGAATGAGAAATAATTGCGGTTTTTTTACAGTTATGCTAAAGTAATTTTAATTAAATAAAGGGATAAAGGATTAAAAATAGGCAGTATCTTATGGAGATTCTGTCTATTTATTTATTATAATGGTCTACATAAACTATAGTGAGTTGTGCAGGAGAGAGGGAATAGAATGTATTTTTACGGATCAACGGGTGTAAATAAAAACGGAAATTTGGAAATAGGCGGGGTGGATGCTGTTGAGTTAACACGGCAATTTGGAACGCCTCTATATGTATACGATGTTGCCTTAATGAGAGAAAGGGCGCGGGGCTTTAAAAAAACATTTGATGACCTAAATGTTAAGGCACAAGTCGCATATGCAAGTAAAGCATTTTCGACTGTTGCGATGATCCAGTTAGCAGAAGAAGAGGGATTATCACTTGATGTCGTTTCAGGCGGCGAATTGTATACCGCAATTGTAGCCGGGTTTCCGGTAGAAAGAATACATTTTCATGGAAATAATAAAAGCCGCGAAGAATTAGAAATGGCTTTAAACCAAAGAATTGGTTGTATTGTGGTAGATAATTTTACAGAATTGGAACTTTTGAAAGCACTTTGCCATGAAAAAAATGTGAAGGTCAGTATCCTCTTGAGGGTTACTCCCGGAATAGAAGCACATACCCATGACTATATTTTAACAGGTCAGGAGGATTCCAAATTTGGTTTTGACCTCCAAAACGGACAGGCAGAAGAGGCTTTAAAAGCAGCCATTCAGTTTGAATATTTTGATGTTCTTGGCCTTCATTGTCACATTGGATCTCAGATTTTTGAAACAACTGGTTTTTTACTTGCTGCAAAGAAAATTGTTGAAAAGATGGAATGCTGGAAGCATGAGTTATCCTTCGAAGCAAGGGTGTTAAATCTTGGCGGAGGCTTCGGGATCCGCTATACAAAAGAGGATGAGCCGATCCAGCCATCACAATATGTTAGTGAAATTATTACTGAAGTGAAAAGATTAACGGATCAGTACTCATTAACCATGCCGGAAATTTGGATTGAGCCTGGCCGGTCACTTGTCGGCGATGCGGGAATTACTCTTTACCAGGTGGGGTCTTCCAAAGAAGTTCCCGGTGTCAGAAAGTATCTAGCAGTTGATGGTGGAATGAGCGATAATATTCGTCCTGCACTTTATCAGGCAAAGTATGAAGCCGTTCTTGCTAATAAACCATTAGCGAAAGCAAATGAAACGGTCTCCATAGCCGGAAAATGCTGTGAATCTGGTGATATGTTAATCTGGGATTTACCACTGCCAGAAGCAGGTGAGGAGGATATCCTTGCTGTTTTCTGCACGGGTGCATACGGTTATTCTATGTCAAACAACTATAACCGAATTCCACGTCCTGCTGTTGTATTTGTTGAAAACGGGAAAGCAGCCCTAGTTGTAAAAAGAGAATCATATGAAGATTTAGTAAGATTAGATTTACCGTTAAAATAAGAAAAGGCTGTCGCAAACGCGGCAGCTTTTTTGGGTTATTTAAGAAAAAATCGATTTAATGGCGTCAATCAGCCAGATAAAAAATTGTTTAACTTTCTCTAAAAATCCTTGCCCCTTTTCAGAGTGAAGGAAGTTTGAAATCTTGTCTTTTGCTTTACTTAGCTGGTCACTAACCTGGTTCCAGTCAATGTTTAAATCCTTCAGTTTATTAAAAAAGTCAATCAGCCTTTGCATTTCAGTATCTGAAAGGGTAACATTTAAATCCTTTGCAGCTTGCACGATAATTTTCCGTAATTCTTCATCATTTTTTGGCTTGTTTTTAGCCATCTCTTCTTTAACTTTTGCAATTAAGGCTGCAGCATTTTTTTCACCAATAGAATCGCCCAGCTTGGCTGTCTCCACCATCTCTTGGTTAGCAGCCTGTTTAACTTCTTCTGGAATGGTTTTATCGGCAGAAATTTCATATGCCTTGATAATTCCTGTTAGGGCCGCAGTTCCAGATACGGCAATCGGGGCAGTAATATAGATATTTGCATCTTTAACTCCAGCAGTTATCAAGGCATTCAAATACATTTCATCGGTGACCCAGTTGATATTCTTTGTTTTTACAGTAATCCCGGAACCCTTTGGTGCGACGGTAATAGCTGAGGAAGAAATGGCCTTTGTTCCGATAAATGATTTTGCAACGTATTTGCCCAAATATTGATGTTCTTCTTGATTTGATACAGTTACAATTTGAACATCCGTTGGTGCTCCCATTTCTGCTAATAAATTATTTTTTTGCTCTGTGGTCAAATTTTCACCTAATGTGACAATCATATCTCCCTCAGCCATGTCTGCGAAACCACGGATAGGATGGAAGAATATGACCGTTAACACTAGGAGAATCATGATCTTTTTCATTGTTAGCCTCCTTGAAGTAATAACTCTAGTCAAACCTCTTTTATAATATAACCGAAACCACTAGTATAAACGTACTTTTTAATCCGGAAGTTTCATAGATTTGAAACGTTAATGGGAGAAATTGCAAAAATAACAAGATAAAATAGATTATTTTTGTTATTTGGTGTAGAATGGTGGTCAGGAATAAAGTTTTTTGGAGGAACATCTTTCATGAAAAGAAATTGGGTATTATTTGGTATCCTTATCGGTATCTCTGTCATCTGGGGATTGATCTACTGGCTATTTGTTGTACCTAATCGGTAATCTTATCCTGAAATTTGATGATTGTCTTATTTTTATGTATGATGGTGCATAGTGAAACACAATCAATTCAACTACATATAATGAATAAATGTTTAGTAATGATTATTCTGGGAAAATATTCTATTGTTAAACCAAAAATTTATCGGTTTATTTCATATAATGAGGGATCAAAATGTTAATTCGTTATAAGAAGACATTCGAAAAAATTGCTATGGGTTTATTGTCCTTTATGCCAACTGAAAAGGATTTGAAAAAACTTCAGCAAACAATAAAGGAATATGAGACAGAAGAAGAATGGCAGCTTTTTCTCTGGAAGGAAGAAGATATTATTGGACTTCTCGGTGTCCTATATCAGAAAGAGGAAAATGTCATAGTGATCCAGCATATTTCGGTTAACCCTTCTCATCGTTTTCAAGGAATTGGTAAAAAAATGGTGAAGGCTTTAAAGGAAATGTACACTGATAAAGAATTAATCTCAAACGAAAATACGGCAGCATTTATTGAAAAATGCGATGTTTGCTAACTGGGGCCTATAAAAAGGCAGAAAATAGGTTTATTTTCTGCCTTTTCGCATTCTTAAAGACTGTTCTCTCTCCGCGATTACATTAGCTCTATTACGCAACTTGTGGCGATGAATGAGACCGCTATTTGTGATATCACTATCTTTGCCCCATTGAAAGCCTTCATGTTCACAATAGCTTCCGCAAATTTTTAGAAGGTTTGAATCACAGATGGGCAAATTATAGCTATAATAGGGTGCTGCTTTTTCAATTAATGACAATCGTTCTATTAATAGCTGGTGAAGGAGTGATGGGCTTAAGCCTATTTTTAATAACTCACCAGCTTGTGTGTCTAAAATTCTTATGGCTTTTTCCAATGTTTTTTTTGCCCCATTAAAATTGCTTCTTCGGTGATGATATGTTGAAACAGCCATAAGGATTAGACCGACCCAGACGGATGACTTGTTCCTGGAATCTATCCCTTTCCAATATTCTTCAAGCACTTCATGGCACTCAAAATAATCTCGATCACCGTGAAAATGGGATAAAAATTGGATATATTCTTTTGGGTACAAGAGATCCCTCCTTTTTTGAACTATGTAAATTCTAGTTTATCATAAGTTTGCAGATTCCTTAGTAAAAAAACCCGTCAGGATTGACGGGTTTCTATGCTTCTTTAATTATTAACTAATAAACCCAAGAAGCACCTACGATAATTAACAAAATGAATAAAACGACGATTAAAGCAAATCCGCCTCCAAATCCGCCATCCATATTAAACCCTCCTACATATTTATTTTCTTTTCCTTGTCATAATATGTGGAAGTTTTGTCCATTGTTATGGGCAAACATCATGTTTTGATAATTAAGCATGGTAAGGTTGATTTTTCTATTGGATTACCTCCCGTGAATCCTCTATACTATTAATAGTTGATATACATGATAAACAAATTTTATTTATGAAGAATTTTGGTGAATAAACATGCCGTATCAGGTGAAGATTGATGCGTTTGAAGGTCCGTTAGATTTGCTTCTCCATTTAATTAACCGGCTAGAAATTGATATATATGATATTCCTGTTGCCGAGATTACCGAGCAATATTTACTATATATTAAAACAATGAACGAGCTCCAACTGGATGTTGCAAGTGAATTTTTAGTAATGGCAGCGACATTACTTGTGATAAAGAGCAAAATGCTTTTACCCAAGCATGAAGAAGTTTTCGATGAAGTAGACGCTGAAATGCCTTATGAGGAAGATCCAAGAGATGAACTTGTGGAGCGTCTGATTGAGTATCGAAAATATAAAGAAGCCGCACATGACCTAAAAACGATGGAAGAAGAACGTGGATTAATGTATACCAAGCCGCCAAGTGATCTTTCCGATTTTGCAAAAGAAAAACAGCCTGAGAAGACTGAGTTAAATGTCTCCTTGTATGATATGCTGGCGGCATTCCAAAAACTGTTGCGGAGAAAAAAGTTACAACGACCAATGGCAACTAAAATTGCCCGCCAAGAAATATCGATTGAGAAAAGAATGGCGGAAATTATGGATGAATTAACACAGCTTAAAGGAAGAAAAAACTTTAATGAATTATTTCCAAATCCGGCAAAGGACCATATAGTGGTGACCTTTTTAGCTGTTTTGGAATTGATTAAAAGAAAAGTGATTGATGTGGAGCAGAAAGAAAACTTTGGTGATATCTTTGTTGAAGCTGTTGCGGAGGGAGCGGAAGTAGTTGGAAATCATTAATTGGGGCAGCATTCTTGAAAGTCTACTGTTTGCAGCGGGTGATGAAGGTCTTTCACTTAAGCAAATAGCGGAGGTTTTAGAGGTTGATGAGCTTATGGCGAGTGGAATGATTGAGGAGTTAAGAAAAGAATACGCTGAAACCAATAGAGGCATTATGATTGTCCAGCTTGCCGGAACCTATCAGCTGGCAACAAAGAAGGAAAATGCCATCTATTTAAAGAAACTAGTGGATTCCCCCCATACTTCTACATTATCACAGGCTGCCTTAGAGACATTGGCAATCATTGCTTATAAACAGCCGATTACCCGTGCCGAAATTGAGGATATTCGCGGTGTGAAAACAGAAAGACCACTGCATACCCTTGTCTCAAAGGTATTAATAAAAGAGGTTGGCCGGGCAGAAGGGACTGGAAGGGCTTATCTATATGGGACTACAAAAGAATTTCTGGACTATTTTGGTTTAAAAAGTTTAAAAGAACTACCGCAACTCCCGGAAAAAGTCGAGGAAGAATTTATTCAGGAGGAAGCAGACTTGTTTTTCGAAAAATTTCAGGAAACAATAAACTCTTAAATCTAATTGTAGGATTAAATTTATGCTAAAATAAACATATGTTTTTAGTAATTCAAGAAAGCTTAAGCATTTTGACAAGGAGCGGGATTAAGTTGCTAATTAAAGAGTGTAAAGGATTTGAATTAGAAAAAGAAAAATCAAATACATCAGAGGACTTTTTTAACAGAAGTGAGGTCACCTTCATCGAGGATGGTAAGGAAAAGACGTTGCATGTTCTGTACGTAAGGTACTTTGATCAACTCTTTGCTGAATTCACTCCATTTCAGCAAGACCCCGTAATGGTTCAAGAAGGTAATGAAGTTTATTTCAAAGAAATGGTTGCACTCATTTGCCTCTTAAAAAATCCGGGCCTTCGCAGCCGAAAGCGCCTATATATTAATTCTAAGCAAGAGTTTGCTTCATATTTTCAAGATATTAACTTTACTAAATTTCCAGAAATAATGCTTGCCCTTAAACAAAAAAAGGGCTACGAACTTCGTTCTCCACTGGAGTTCATCCTACAACCGCAATAATATGAAATGGCAATCCAGGGGGAAATTTAAGGGGGATAATAATGGGGAATTCATTGGTTAAATCACAACTAAAGGATGTTAAGGAATTTTTAACAAAATCAATTTCAACAATTGAAGAATTTTTAAATGAAACGACGATTTCGGAATTGAAAGTAGAAAATGAAGAAGAGCGTAGCTACAATAAATTAATCTTTGCCCATTTACGTAAATTGGCTGTTTATAGTACAGAATGTTTAGAAACATGTTCTGTTATCCTGCTAAATGAGCCTTTTCAAAAAGCAGCTGCCGAAAAAACACTTTATAAAATTTACCATCAATGTATTGAAGAGTTTTTCTCGCCGAAAAATGATGCTTGGTTCGAAGATAGCCGTTCTGCCTATACAGGAAGAAATTCAATTAAATTTTTTAGAAACGTTTCAGAAAGTGTTGTCCACCTTTTAAAGGATCTAGAAGGAGATTTCCAAAGAATTAGGGAAGAACTGGAGTACTATGAGACCGATTATCGAACAAAAATGATCCAATCAAAATAAACTAGGGTTCAAAGGCTGTCCTTATAATAAGGGCAGCCTTTCTCGTTCTTAACACGCTTTATTCCTCATACCATTTAGGTAGATTGTTTGAATACTAAGCCGGGTTATTGCGGGAAAGGAATGGGAATTCAATGGATCGATTTAGCCGATATATTCATGAGTTATTCGATTGGAATGAGCAAATGAAACAATTTCTTCAATCGGAAAAGGTGGGAGAGGACTCGGAATTATGGGAAAAACTTGATGCATTTACCGAATTAATTGAAAGCACTAACCGAGAGTTGTCAACGGAGGAACTTCTTGGGCTTCAGGTAAAGGCTGAAAATATCCATGAACAAATGGAACATTATTTTAGAAAAAAACAAGAAATAGGAAATATTTGGATTGTGGAAAACACGCTTCCTCCCGGTGGCCATACCTTACCGGATCTTTCCTATCCCTATAATGCATTAGAGCCATATATATCCGAGGAAATCATGAGATTGCACCACGATAAGCACCATCGTTCATATGTGGATGGATTAAATCGAGCCGAACTCAACCTTAAGAAGGCAAGAGAAACGAATGATTTTTCCTTCATTAAACATTGGTCACGGGAGCTTGCTTTTCACGGGTCAGGACATTACCTTCATACGATTTTTTGGAGAAATATGACTCCGAATGGCAATGGAGGTCCTCAAGGCTTATTAAAGCAAGAAATAGAAGGATATTTTGGAAGCTTTGAGGCTTTTAAACGTCAATTCTCTGAAGCTGCCAAGCAAGTGGAAGGAGCTGGCTGGTCAATATTGGTCTGGTCACCAAGGGCCAGGCATTTGGAGGTGTTACAATCAGAGCGTCATATGTTATTGACGCAGTGGGATACGATACCTCTCCTTGTTCTTGATGTTTGGGAGCATGCCTACTATCTGCAATACAAAAACAATAGGGCGGATTACGTAGATCAATGGTGGAATATAGTCAATTGGCATGAAGTTGAAATGAGGTTTGAAAAAGCTGCGGATATAAAATGGCCTGCTTTTTAATGCTGTCTCCATTCGAAGACTCGTCAAAAGACGAGTTTTCTTGTTCTTATGAGAGCTTATCCTGCATAGACTTGTACAAAGCCTAAAGCTACAAGTAGACAGATAAAAAGGAGACGAGGTTAAACCAATGAAAATGATTGTTAAGCTAGTGACACTTTCCCTCATAGTCTCACTATTGATTGTAAACATTCCTCAGAAGGTTGATGCCGCCCTCGGAGTAAGTGCTGCTAGTGCCGTCCTAATCGAGCAGAAAACTGGACGAGTTCTCTTTGAGAAAGATGCACACACAAAAAGGAGAATTGCGAGTATAACAAAAATCATGACAGCCATTCTTGCGATTGAATCGGGAAAAATGAATCAAAAGGTTAAAGTGAGTGAGCAGGCAACCCGTGCCGAGGGGTCGTCTGTCTATTTAAAACCAGGAGAAAAAATAAAGCTTAACGATCTTGTCTATGGTTTGATGCTAAGATCCGGAAATGACACAGCAGTGGCAATTGCCGAGCATGTAGGGGGAAGTTTGGATGGATTTGTCTATTTAATGAATCAAAAGGCAAAGGAAATTGGGATGTATGATACCCATTTCGCCAATCCGCATGGTCTTGATGATCATGAAAATCATTATTCAACGGCATATGATATGGCTATCCTCATGCGCTACGCAATGAAAAATAAAACTTTTCAAGAAATCACAGGTACCAAGGTTTATAAAGCCCCGAACCCAACAGAAAATTGGGATAGAGTGTGGAAAAACAAGAATCGTCTTCTTTCAAAATATAAATATTGCACAGGTGGAAAGACGGGCTTTACAAAGCGTGCAAAAAGAACGCTTGTCACCACCGCAACAAAAGGGGATATGGATTTAATTGCTGTAACCTTAAATGGTCCGGATGATTGGAATGATCATATCTCCATGTATGAAGGCGGGTTTAAAGGGTTTGATATGGCAGAAGTGTTAGTGAAGGGGAAAATTGATACCGCGAAAAACAACTATTATAAGGATCAATTATTTGTAAAAAAATCAATTGTTTACCCTGCTACAAGTGACGAAATGAATTTGTTTTCAGTGAAATATAAATTATTTAAACCCAATAAAAAATGGACGAGTTCTAAAAATGAAGTAATTGTCGGGAAAGCAGCTGTTTATTTGGATGGAAAGGTTGTCCAGGAAACACCGATTTACTACCAAAACAATCCAAAGCAAAAGAAAAAAGGTTTGTTAGAATTTGTTAAGGAGATTTTTCTTTCAGTTATCGGAGTAAATGCCAATGGTTAATTATATTTGGGTATTTATGACAATCGTCGGTATCATTTTCGCATTGATCAATGGGACAATGGAGGCGGTCAATAAGGCTGTTTTTGATGGTGCCAAGGAAGCAGTAATCCTTTGTATCGGTCTTATTAGTGTACTTGTTTTCTGGCTTGGGATGATGAGGATTGCTGAAGAATCAGGCCTACTTGAAAAGCTGTCAAAGCTATTTCGCCCGCTCGTGAAAGTTTTATTTCCTGAAGTCCCTCCTAAACATCCGGCAATGGGCTATATCCTGTCAAATATGATATCCAACATGTTTGGTTTAGGAAATGCCGCCACACCACTTGGAATTAAAGCGATGGAGGAGTTAAAGAAATTAAATGGCGGGAAAGATGAAGCAAGCAGGTCGATGGTTACCTTTTTGGCAATTAATACAGCCAGTATTACCATTATCCCCACAACAGTAATTGCAATTAGAATGAATTATCAATCCGTATCACCTACCGAAATTGTTGTCCCAACAATTATTGCCACCATCCTATCGGCAATAGGAGCAGTGCTGATAGACCGCTATTTTTATTATCGTAGAAGCCGAAAAGGATGATTTAGCTTATGGAGATATTCGCTAAAATTTCGCTAACTTTTATTCCTTTGTTAATTGGGTTTATACTTTTATATGGAACTTTTAAAAAGGTTCCAACCTACGAAAGTTTTGTGGAGGGTGGAAAAGAAGGGATTAAAATCGCCGTATCCATCATTCCTTTTCTAGTGGGTATGTTGGTTGCAATCTCCATTTTCCGTGCTTCTGGTGCTTTAGACGCTTTAATGAATTGGATTAGGCCGGTGATGAAAACGATGGGAATCCCGGCAGAAATTGTTCCATTGCTCATTATTAGACCGATTTCGGGTACAGCCGCGCTTGGGATGACAAGTGATTTAATTGCTTCTTATGGACCGGATTCTTTTATTGGCCGTCTAGCATCCGTGCTGCAAGGTAGTACGGATACTACCTTTTACGTTTTAACTGTTTATTTCGGTGCCGTTGGGATAAAAAAAATGGGGGATGCCCTAAAGGTTGGGCTTCTAGCAGACGTTGTGGGGATTATTGTCTCCATTATTATTGTAACCTTTATTTTTGGCACAAAATAGTAGGAAGAAGGGGGTATGTTCCTTTTGGGGCATACTTTTTTATTTTTGCTTTAATTTAATACCCGTTACTTTGAAAAGTGGAGAAATTGTGTCATAATTCATTAGGATAGAATAGCAAATAGGCTTGGGTTATAAATAGGAATGACTCCTTTTTATCTGTGAGATTATATCTATCGGAAAAATTTTGAGGTGAATTGAATGGAAAGATTACAAAAGGTAATAGCTCGAGCGGGCATTGCTTCTAGAAGGAAATCTGAGGAACTTATAAAAGAAGGAAGAGTAAAAGTTAATGGAAAAGTGGTCACAGAGCTTGGAGTGAAGGTTTCTCCCTCTGATAAAGTAGAGGTAAATGAAATACAGATTGAGAAAGAGGAACCCGTTTATTTTCTTTTATATAAACCAAGAGGGGTTATTTCAAGTGTTAGTGATGATAAGGGCAGGAAGGTTGTCACGGATTTCTTTTCCCACTTTAAAGAAAGAATTTTCCCTGTAGGGCGTCTTGATTATGATACCTCCGGCTTGCTGTTGTTGACAAATGATGGCGAATTTGCCAATTTACTTATGCACCCAAAGAATGAACTGGATAAAGTGTATGTGGCGAAAATAAAAGGAATTCCTTTAAAAGAAAACCTTAGGAAGTTGGAAAAAGGAATTCGCCTCGAGGATGGTAAAACAGCACCTGCCAATGTCAAATTATTATCTGCAGATAAGAAAAAGCAAACCGCAATCGTTGAAATCACCATTCATGAAGGACGAAATCGCCAAGTTAGAAGGATGTTTGAAGCTATTGGGAATGAGGTCCTTAAATTAAAACGTGAACGGTATGGCTTCTTGACATTAAACGGTTTAAAAACTGGAGAGGCAAGAGAGCTGACTCCGCATGAAGTAAAACAACTGCGTGCCCTTGCGATGGATAAACTTAAGAAAAAGTCATAAAATCGACACAATTATCACTTTCCTTTACACTATGCGGATATTGGAAAGTGCTATAATTTAAGTCGACTGTGTATGTGATTTACTGGAGGTATCATTATGAAAAAACGGCGATTAGTGATAAGAACGATTATTTTACTTGTACTAGGTGCAGCCGTTGCCTATTCACTTTATTCAAATCTTACAAAAGATAATAAACAAAAGGTCTCGCAAGGTGATCAAGCACCTGATTTCGTCTTAGTTGATATGCAGGGAAACAAGCACCGTCTTTCTGATTACCGAGGGCAGGGAGTATTTTTAAATTTTTGGGGAACGTGGTGCCCTCCTTGTAAGAAAGAAATGCCATATATTAATAATCAATACCATCAGTTTAAAGATAATGGTGTACAGGTTTTATCCGTCGATATACAGGAGCCTGACCTTGCCGTTAATCAATTTGCTGAACGTCTTAAGCTTGATTTCCCGATTATGATTGATAAAGAAAAAGAAGTCATGAATGTGTACGGTGTGGATTTGTTGCCCGCAACCTTTTTAATTGATAAAAATGGTAAGGTGGTCAAATATTATACCGGCGAATTGACGGAATATAAGATTAAGGAGTTTATGGAGAAAATAAAACCATAAGGGATTGTAGGGAGTTTTTTAAAATGAAAGATGTGAAATGTGAATGCGGGCATGTGAATCCGCATGGAACCGTGTTATGTGAAGCATGTGGTAAAGTGCTGGACGAGCGAGAGCGTAATAATAAAGAACTTCTTGATATGCGCTATGAGGGGAGCGCCCGCCGCTCGCAAACTTATAGTAAAACCTTTATAGATAAAATTTGGAATTTCTTCTCGTCAGTTAAAGTCGGTGTCTGGCTGATTATCATAACCCTACTTGCTTCCATTCTTGGAACAATTCTACCGCAAGAGATGTATATTAACCTCCCGGCAGATGTGTATTATAAGCAGGAGTATGGCTGGTTTGGAACAGTATATTACCAGTTAGGTCTACATGATTTGTATGGTTCATGGTGGTACTTATTATTAATTGCTATGATTGGCATTTCACTTGTTATTTGCAGTCTTGATCGCGTGATTCCCTTATATAAGGCATTAAAAGCCCAAAGAGTCACAAGACACGAGGGTTTTTTAAAGCGCCAGCGGGTATATGGTGTGAATGAAAACATCGATGAAAATGATATCGCGACAGTGAAGCAGCATTTAAAGGGAAGACGCTATCATGTTCGCGAAGAAAATGGCGATTTATTAGCGGAAAAAGGACGATTTTCCAGGTGGGGTCCGTATGTAAACCATGTTGGCCTTATTATCTTTTTATTTGGCGGGATGCTTCGTTTTATTCCTGGTTTTTATGTGAATGAGAATTTATGGGTAAAAGAAGGAGAAACAGCAGTTATTCCTGAAACAGGTGAAAAGTTCTACTTAAAAAATAACCAATTCATTCTGCAGCATTATGATAAAAATAAAGATAAAACCTTCAAAAAGGCAATTGAAATGGCCGGTGATGTTGTTAAGAATTATCAATCCAACATCGTTTTATATGAACGGGTCAGCCAGAATCTTCCTGGGGAAAAGCCGAAATTAGAGAAAGTAAAAGAATACAAGGTTCAAGTTAATCACCCACTAACCTTCGATGGGTATTCGGTTTTCCAATCCTCATATAGAAGTGAGCTTAAACAAATGAACTTTTTGCTTACAAAAAAAGATACGAATCAAACTTTTGGAGAGATAAACGTCAATCTTGAGGATCCAAAAGCTACATATGATCTTGGGAATGGCTATTCAGTTAAGATTCTAAATTATTTTCCAGACTTTGAGTTTGATAAGAATAAGGAGCCAACAACAAAATCGCGTACACCAAATAACCCTGCATTTATCTTTCAAATGACTTCTCCTGATAAAGAACCAGAAACGAGCTTTGTCGCCATCAAGCAAACCATCGAGCCTTTTGGTGACAATACGTATAAGATGGCTTTTAAGGGAATTGAAACCAAAAATGTTTCAGGTTTTACTGTCCGCAAAGATTCATCGTTATGGGCAATTATTTTAGGCGGTATCCTATTTATGATTGGTGTTATCCAGGGTGCCTATTGGAACCATCGACGGATCTGGATTCAAAATAAAAATGGCCAGATTTGGATTGCGGCGCACACGAATAAAAATTGGTATGGCTTAAAGCGGGAAATTGAAATGGTAATAAAAGATACAAAGCTTGAAATTCCGGAGGATCAGCTTCAGAGGGAAAATACGGACAAGGAGGGCGTCTAGTTGGCAGCACTGAGTAGTAATTTGTTATTTATAGCTTTTATATTATATTTAGTTGCGACCCTGTTTTACGGTGGATCGATTAAATCAAAAAAGGATTTGAATGGAAAGAAAGGAACAAACCGCTGGGGGACAATTGCCGTCTTTTTGACGATAGTGGGCTTTATTTCGCAGCTTGGTTATTTTATCACCAGATGGATTGCGGCGGGGCACGCCCCGGTAAGTAATATGTTTGAGTTTACCACATTTTTTGGAATGGCCTTAGTTGGTGCATTTATCGTTATTTATTTTATTTACCGAACAACTTTGCTGGGATTATTTACAATGCCGGTGGCCATTCTAGTTATTGCTTATGCAAGTATGTTCCCTAAGGAAATTACGCCGTTAATACCGGCATTACAAAGTTATTGGTTACATATTCATGTGACTACTGCAGCCATTGGGGAAGCTATCCTAGCGGTTAGCTTTGCTGCAGGGCTTATTTATCTTGTAAAGGCAATTGATCAAACGAAATCAAGCAAACGAACTTTTTGGCTTGAAATAGTTATGTTTTCATTAGTTACCGTGCTCGGGTTTGTGGCTGTATCATCAGTATTTTCAGGAATTGGATATCAGGAAAAATTCAATTGGACAGATAAACATGGTACAAAGGCTGTTGTAGAATATAAAATGCCAGCTATTACCGGACCGCATGAGAGCGAATTACTAACAAAGGAAGGCTTTAACCCGTTGGTTGAAATGCCGGCTTTCATCAATGCGAAGAAAGCTAATACTGTTATTTGGTCATTACTGTCAGGGCTAGTACTCTATGGGGTAATTAGAGTAATCTTAAGGAAGCGAATTGCAGCAGCACTTCAGCCGCTTGTCAAAAATATTAAGCTCGACTTTGTTGATGAGATTAGTTATCGATCAGTGTTAATTGGTTTCCCTGTGTTTACCTTGGGTGCACTCATTTTTGCAATGATTTGGGCGCAAATGGCATGGTCTCGGTTTTGGGGCTGGGACCCAAAAGAGGTTTGGGCCCTTATCACGTGGTTATTCTATGCCGCGTTTATGCATTTACGCCTCTCCAAGGGATGGCATGGTGAAAAGTCAGCGTGGCTAGCGGTAATTGGCTTTGTTATTATTATGTTTAACCTTGTTGCCGTTAATCTAGTTATTGCTGGTCTTCATTCATACGCAGGTTAATATTCAAATTTTATAGCCTTCACTTTTTAAAAAGTGGGGGCTTTTTTTACCTCCGCTTTTCGTTGTCAAATTTTTGACACTTTTTAAAGTAGTAATTACCGTGAAAATATAGAAAAATACCATACCATTTTGTACAATAAACTTCATGGGGGGATTAATAATGGAAAAAGACGTGAAAATTTTAGTTGTAGATGATGAAGAAAGAATTCGCCGTTTATTAAAAATGTATTTAGAGCGTGAAGAATATATAATCGATGAAGCTGAGGATGGAAATGAAGCGTTAACAAAAGCAATTGCAAATGATTATGATGTTATTCTGCTTGACCTCATGATGCCTGGCAAGGATGGAATTGAGGTATGTCGTGAATTAAGAGAAAAAAAGGCTACTCCCGTAATTATGTTAACGGCGAAGGGTGAAGAAATCAATCGCGTTCAAGGCTTTGAAGTTGGAACAGATGACTACATTGTCAAACCATTCAGTCCTCGGGAAGTAGTCCTGCGAGTAAAAGCGCTTTTAAGAAGATCATCACAAACAAGTTATTTGCAAACCGAAACAACAACAAAGGATGTCATTGTTTTTCCACATTTAACGATTGACAATGATGCGCACAGAGTATTGGCTGATGGCAAGGAAGTAAGTTTAACACCGAAAGAGTACGAATTACTTTATTTCCTTGCAAAGGCACCTGATAAGGTGTTTGATCGCGAGCAATTACTCAAGGAAGTTTGGCATTATGAATTTTTCGGTGATTTACGAACGGTTGATACGCATGTAAAGCGTCTCCGTGAAAAATTAAATAAGGTGTCAGAAGAAGCGGCAAGAATGATTGTAACGGTTTGGGGAGTCGGATACAAATTTGAGGTTGTAAATGAATGACCTTTTTAAGAAGTGTAGTCGGTAAACTCTGGTTTACCATCCTTTTACTGGTATCCTTTATCCTATTTATTTTAACAGTCATGCTATTGGAATTCTTCCAAAACTACAACATAGAACAGACAAAAAAAGACTTGACAGATACGGCGGAAAAAATTGCCTATGTTTTGGAAGGACATCCGGATAAATTATCACTTGGTTTAGAAATATCTTGGGAATTTATCGATGATGTCACAAAAGTGGTTGTTGTAAAGAATGAGGAAGAGGTTTATTATTCTCCAAATACTGTACAAACAAAAAAGTTGTCAATCCAGGATATAAAAAAAGACCCGGATTTGAGAAAAATATTTCATAATAACAAAAAGGTTGAAAAGATTTCCAATCTTTCAACTAAGAACGGTATCGAGGATGCCACATATTCCATTATTGGTGTCCCGCTCCATCTTCATGGAGAAAAAAATGGTGCGGTATTTATTTATCAATCGTTAGAAGCTATGCAAGAAACATCACATTCTGCAACAAAATTCATTTTACTGGTAGCCGGTGTGGCCATTATTTTAACCACTATTTTTGCCTTCTTTCTTTCGACTCGAATAACAGCGCCGTTAAGAAAGATGAGGGAGGCGGCATTTGAAGTGGCCAGGGGGAAATTTGATACGAAAGTCCCTATCTTGACTCATGATGAAATAGGGGAGCTGGCAACAGCTTTTAACCAAATGGGCAGGCAGTTGAAGTTCAATATGAATGCCCTTAGTCAGGAAAAAGAGCAGCTAGCCAGTATATTAAGTAGTATGGCAGATGGAGTCATCACGTTTAATCGTGATGGGACCATACTTATTACGAATCCTCCTGCGGATCGTTTCCTTCAATATTGGTATTATGAAAAAGGGGGATTCGGTGCAGATTCGGAATCCATTCCTTCGCAGGTAATGGAACTTTTTCAACAAGCGGTAGATACTGAAAAAGAACAAATCGGGGAAATTTCCCTACAAGGACGGCATTGGGTCATTTTGGTTAGTCCGCTATACAGCAATCAATTTATCCGTGGAGCTGTGGCGGTTCTAAGGGATATGACTGAGGAAAGACAATTAGATAAAATGAGAAAAGACTTCATTGCCAATGTTTCACATGAACTTAGAACGCCAATTTCCATGTTACAAGGATATAGTGAAGCGATTGTGGATGATATTGCCCAATCACAGGAAGAGAAAAAGGAAATGGCAAAAGTCATCTATGATGAATCATTGCGTATGGGCCGGCTGGTAAACGAATTGCTTGACCTCGCCCGGATGGAAGCAGGACATATTCATTTATCGATGGAGGATATTGACATTTCTACTTTCGTCAATCGGATTATCCATAAATTCCAAGGGTTGGCGAAAGATAATGAGATTATCTTGAAAGCGGATGTAGAAGATGTGGTTACGGCGTTTATATTTGATCCGGATCGAATTGAGCAGGTACTGACTAACTTGATTGATAACGCTATTAGGCATACACCAAAGGGTGGAGCTGTTACTTTAACGGTAAAGTTAGAGGACAATGGAATTAGAATGGAAGTAAAAGATTCCGGATCTGGGATCCCTGCGGAAGATCTGCCTTTCGTTTTTGAACGTTTTTATAAAGCTGATAAAGCAAGGACGAGGGGGAGAGCGGGTACAGGACTTGGACTTGCAATTGCAAAAAATATTATTGATGCCCACCGCGGCCATATTTCTGTGCAAAGTAAAATGGGACAAGGTACAACATTTTCCTTCCTGCTTCCACGAAAAAAGTAAAATAAACCATCATTTTGCCGATTGTTCTTGATTCACGAGAAACAATGAAAAGCGGAAGCGCCTTGCTCAGGGGCTTATGACCCCGAGCCCCTAGACGCTGGAGCTAGATATGAATGAAAAACTCATCCAAAACGGATGAGTTTTTTTCCCCTATTTATATTCCTTCCAAAAAGTCCCTTCCTTTTTTAGCAAAAAAAGCCTATATTTAATACGGTGAAACTTTTTATACCTATACATCGACTAATATAATTGAACGGGGAGGGGAATTGATGGACTCCGTTTTCGATGAGCTATATCAAAAATATCATCATGACGTTTTTCAATTTCTATTTTATATGGTTAGAAATAAAGAGCAGGCTGAGGACCTTGTCCAAGAGGTTTATATTCGCGTTTTTAAATCCTATCATCGTTTTGAAGGGAAAAGTAGTGAAAAAACATGGTTGTTTTCGATCGCTAGAAATGTGGCCATCGACTTTTTCCGTAAACAAAAGGGCTGGAAGGAAAGAATATTTGAAAAGTTTGATTGGTCGACTAATCAAGTAAAAGATGAGAATCCGATACCAGAAGAAATTACCGTACAAAGAGAAGAAATCAAATGGATTTACAAATGTCTTGAGTTTTGCACGTTGGATCAGCGCTCTGTAATTATTCTGCGTTATTTACAGGATTTGTCCATATCTGAGACTGCTCAAGCACTGGGTTGGACGGAAAGTAAGGTTAAAACAACACAACACCGCTCCTTGAAAGTTTTGAAGAAACAGATGGAATTATTTTATGAAAAGGGGGGAGTTACAAGTGAAAAAGTCAGAGTGGAGCGATAATGAGCTCGAAGACTTATTAAGGCAAATGCCGAAAATACTAGATCATCGCAATCCTCGTGACATTTACCAAAATCTTTCCTTAAAAAGGCGTAATATAAAATTATGGCTATTTCCTGGGATTGCAGCTGCAGCCGCATTACTTCTATTTTTCATCCTAGCACCAATGTTAACGGATGGGACTAATTTATCCTATGATAAAATGAAAGACGAAAAATCTTCAGTAAATCAAGAAATGAAAATGACTGCAAGGGATTTTACCAACGAAACTGAAAATGATGAAGTAGCTACAAAGGGGAAGGCTAATGCGGAAACAGGTCAGCCAAGCATAATGAAAGCTGAAAGTATAAAAACAGCCATTTATGAGGATGAATTAGAAAAGGGTACGACTGTATTCACCTATTGGATTCCAGACCCACAAGTGCAAATTTTAATTCCTATTTCTATTATTGCGAAGAATACTCAAGATCAAGCCTGGCTTCCTCAATATACTAAGGAAATGGCCATTTTGACGGAGGAAGAATGGGGATTATCAGAATTTTATCCATTAAATGGGACAATGAAGCTTGATGAAAATACTAGCAGCGTCATGGTTGATGTTCCTTCCAACCATCAGTACGGACAGGGTTCAACCAATGAAATCAATTTTATGAATGTAGTAAAAAAGGATATTTCCGCTAATAGTAATCTTAAAAAGATAAAATTCTCAACAAATGGAGTGCCAGGAATAGAATTAGGTAATTTCGGAAAGCTTGAAGAAGTGGATGTTGTTCCTGATAAAAGGCATGCCTACCTATTTTATTACCCCGAAGGAAGTGACATGCCATTTCTTACTCCGACAAATGATACCTATAATGATATTATTACTGCAATAGAAGTAATGAAGTCTGATCAGCCCTTATTAGGTCTAAAGAACTCTTTGCAGCCCTTAATGCCGTTACATGATGTTTCAGTCTCTGACAAAACTTTATTTGTCTCATTAAAGGGGAATACGAGTCTGCATGATAACCAGCAGTCATCCTCTTCGTTTGAAGCACTGCTTCTGACAGCAAAGGAATTCGGACTTGAAAAAGTTGTCATAAAGGATTCCTCTATTCCATTTATTGGTTCCTTCGATTTATCAAAGGATATCAAGGTACCAATAGCACCAAATTTACGAATTACAGAATGAATGGTAAAAATCAACCTACTCGGTTGATTTTTTTTTGAATAAAATATGAAGGGACTCCAAATTATAACAAGTATGGTCATGTTAGTCTGATGCGCAATTTGTTCTAAACGTGAATTCACGAACATATGGTGTGGAAGAGAGCACAAGATATTTAAGGAGGAAATTGTAAGAATGCTTGACTATATAAAGAGGTTTTTAATTGCCATCATTATGGCGCTATTTATCAGCTTATTATTTTTAGGAGGCAAACATTCAGAAGCTGCAGGTTTACAGGCGCAAAATGGAATGGAAGATCACTGGATTTGGCCAGCTGACGGTGTCATTTCCGATACATATGGAACAAGGCAAGGAACCCATAAAGGAATTGATATTGCTGGAAAATTGGACACTTCTGTTCTGGCTGTTGAGAACGGGGTGGTAGTTAAGTCCTATTATTCTAATACATATGGTAATGTGGTTTTTATAGAACACCCTAGTAATTTTGTAACGGTTTATGCTCATTTAAACCACCGGACAGTATCGGTTGGTCAACCTGTAAAACAAGGAGATATAATCGGAAAAATGGGGAGAACAGGACAAGCCACTGGAACACATCTCCATTTTGAAACCCACCAATTAGAGTGGAGGTATGATAAGAAAAATGCAATGGATCCAGAAATATTATTGGGAAAAGCAGATGTTGGGAAATCTGTCCAGGGAGGAATTGCAAGTATCGTTAATAATGTGTTAGTGGCAAGTACCAACCCGCAATTAGAAGAAGGTACATCAGAAACAAGCAAAGAAAAATACATTGTTAAACAAGGAGATACATTGTACTCTATTGCCCAAAAGCAAAATATTTCTGTAAATAGGATAAAGTCATTAAATAATCTAACGTCAGACCTCATTAAACCAAATCAACTATTAATGGTTCAATAATGTTCTGCCTGCTGACCTTTGTCAGTAGGTTGTTTTTTTACTTAACAAAAAAGAATTTCTTTAGTATAATAAAGTTGTAATTTAATATCGATCTATCTTCGGGGCAGGGTGAAATTCCCGATCGGCGGTATTGGAGCAATGCTCCTGAGCCCGCGAGCCTTTATAGGCAGGATTTGGTGTGATTCCAAAGCCGACAGTATAGTCTGGATGGGAGAAGATGGAGGTTCTGCCGACGTTCAAAAAATCTGATTTAATGGACGTTTATTAAGCGTGCCTTTGTAATCTCCCTCGAGCAATTGACTTGAGGGATTTTTATTTATTTGGCCGCCGATGTTGCTGAACCTCTCTTCCTTACGCGATGGATCAAAAAGGAGAGAGGAAGAAAATGAAAAAGACAAAGAAAATATCAGTAAAGGCTTATGTTTCAATTGGAATGCTGAGCAGTATAGCGTATCTTTTGATGCTATTAAATTTCCCGCTGCCATTATTCCCAAATTTTTTATTTGTTGATTTTAGCGATATTCCTGCATTAATTGCAACTTTAATTTTTGGACCAATTGCAGGTATTTTAGTTGAGTTTTTTAAAAATGTTCTTAATTATATTGCGACAGGAAGCCAAACAGGAGTCCCTGTTGGTCATATTGCCAATTTCTTAGCAGGAATTGTGTTTATCCTGCCAACCTATTTTGTCTATAATAAACTAAAAACGAAAAAGGGAATGACAATGGGTTTAATCACTGGAACCGTGGTCATGGCTGTTGTGATGAGTATTTTAAATTACTTCTTCATTTTACCAGCCTATACTGTTCTTATGGGATTTCCAGACATGCGGAACTATGTCGTGCCGGCAATCTTACCCTTTAACATTTTAAAAGGCGTGATGATGTCCATCATCTTTATGCTGCTGTTTATCAAAATGCAAGCATGGATTAATAAATTTTCTGCTGTGAAAGGTGCATAAAAAGCAGCAGGTGTTCTCATCCGAGAGCCCCTGCTGCTTTTTATTATGAAAATAAATAACCCCGCCTGTAAAAGACGGGGTTTAGTAGCTTAAAAATATTTTTTTGACAAAATATTATTCGAATTTTGTTGGATTACCATCGAATGATTCGTCAGCCACTTTGATTGAATCAGTTGGGCAGCCTTCAAACGCATCCATCATGTCATCGATTAACACATCTGGAATTTCAACAATACCTTCGTTATCGTCAAGTGTAACATATGCAATGCCTTCATCATCATAATCATAAATATCTGGTGCTGCTGCGCCACACGCACCACATGCGATGCATGTTTCCTTGTCAACAATAGTATACTTTGCCATGAAAAAAAACCTCCCAGTTAAATAACAAAAATTATTCTAGCTCGTTTTCCTAATAATAATGGAAACGCATTAGTCATATCTATTGTAAAACTGTATGGGCAACTTTTCAATAGAAAAATACTATTAAAACGGTAGTTTGTTATTTTGTTTTACTTAATCTTTCGCTTTTTTAATCACCAAGAATCCTCATTTCATGTTAAAATAAAAATAGAAATAATGGGGAATTTGTCGATAAAATGAAGGAAAATGTGGTGGGTCATAAATGCTGCAGTTAGAAGCCATCATTCTATATTGTTTAACGCAATTGAATAACGAACGGACAATTTATTCCATCTTCCACCTTATTAATGGAAAAAAGTCATCGCAAACCATTCAAGATGCTCATTTGTTTTCATTAAAAAGTTTTTTTGGTATTTATGACACATTAACACGTGCCACCTTTGATGAAATCATTCAATCCATGTGCAAAAAAGAGTGGATTAAACATTTGGGAGAACAACAATATACTCTTACCACCAATGGACAAGCAAATTTAGAAAACAATCCAGTGCCTGCCTATTTAAATGGCTGGGGCTATCAGCCGTTTACTTCGTTGTTTTGGGAAAGATTGACACTGTTTATTCAGGTCACTTCAAATTTAATTTTTGGAGAAACAAGATATCAGCCTATCCAAAGCAACAAGGATGTTCACCAGTGGTTGAAAGCCGCAATAAAGGAAATGAACATATCGAGGAATGAGTTAGGGAACATGGTCTACACGGAATTGATCACATGTTTCGAAGAGACTGAGGAAATCGATCCGGCTATTGTTGTGTTTCGGTTAACTGGTTTCGAGCAAATTGGACTCACTTCATTGCAGACTGCAAAGAAATTAAATATGGACATTCATGATTACCATATTGGATTTATTCAAACCCTTCATTATTTATTGCAAACGATTATGCGGAATCCCGCACGATTTAGGATATTATCCATTCTAATCAAAGACTTGAATCAAAATGATGAATTAACCATTTCTTCAAGGAAAACGTGGGCCCTTTTTAATGAGGGATACTCACCAGATATGATTGCAAAGTTAAGGGGTTTGAAGGTAAGTACGGTTGAAGATCATTTTGTTGAATTTGCTTTAAGTATTAATCATTTCTTGATCGATCCGTATGTTGAAAAAGAATTACAAAAAAGGATCATTGATATTTCTAGATTAATGGGAACTAGGCAACTTAAGCTAATCAAAGATCAATTGCAGTCAGCCACGTATTTTCAAATACGGTTGGTGTTGGCGAAGTATGGTGATAGGGAATGGAAATAGAATCACTGTTAAAAAAGCACTTTGGGTATTCGTCATTTAAAACTGGCCAGAAGGAGGTTATATCGTCTGTACTTGCTGGAAAGCATACGTTAGCTATGCTTCCGACAGGTACGGGGAAGACCTTGTGTTATCAACTTCCTGGTCTTATCCTTCCGGGACAAACATTAATTATTTCTCCACTTCTGTCCCTTATGCAGGATCAAGTAGAACAATTTAAACGATTTGGTGAGAAACGGGTAATTGCCTTAAATTCATTTCTATCTCCAAGCGAAAGGAATAATGTACTCCGGCATTTAAAGGAATATAAGTTTATCTTCATTTCTCCTGAAATGCTTCGCGTTCCATTTATTATCAGGATGCTGCAGCAACTAACGATTTCCTTATTTGTCGTTGATGAGGCGCACTGTATATCACAATGGGGCTATGATTTTCGCCCAGATTATTCAAAATTAGGTGCCATTCGGGAAAAGTTAGGGGATCCTGTGACCCTTGCACTGACAGCAACAGCTACAAGCAGGGTTCTTGATGACATTTCGCTGTCACTTGAACTTGAAGAAGTGGTAAAAATTGTATCCACGATTGATCGGCCAAATATCGCTTTCCATATTGAAAAATTAACAGATTATCATCATAAACATGATCGGGTTATCGATCTTGTCGCAAGACTGCAAAAACCTGGAATTATTTATTTTTCTAGCAAAAAGGCAGCGGAACAAATGGCCGCCTTGCTTGATGAAAAGGGTATTTGCCGGGCCATGGCCTATCACGGCGGAGTGGATCAAAACTCGAGAATATTAATTCAGCAGCAGTTTATTCATAACCAGTTGGATGTCATATGTGCTACAAGTGCATTTGGGATGGGCATAAACAAGGAAAATATCCGCTTTATCATCCATTATCATATGCCGATGCAAATGGAATCATATCTTCAGGAAATCGGCAGGGCAGGCCGTGATGGGAACCCAAGTGTCGCAATTCTTTTATACGCACCTGGTGACGAACAACTTCCGCTGCAGCTTGCAGAAGGGGAATTACCATCAGAACAGCAAATTGACTGGTTTTTTGCTCATGTGCAACATGAAGAAACACTACCAGATGGCAAGACAGAATTTAGTCTGCATTTAAAAGAGCTTGGTGGTTTTTCTGATAGTCAGTGGAGAATTATGGAGGAATTCGTTTTAGCTCCAACTAAAATGGTTAGTTCACCTGAAAAAGTAAAAACTCAGGTAAAGGAATTTGTTAAAGAAAGATTAGAAGCTAAATTCAACCATATTTTTTTAATGAAAAGATGGGTGGAATCTCTCTCGTGCAGACGAGAATTTATCTTAGGATATTTTGATGAAAGATTGCCAAACAAAGTTTCCTCCTGCTGTGATGTTTGTGGGCTGGAGTTAAATGAATATCAGTCTGCTGTAAAAACACCATTTTCAATGACAAGTGAAGAAAAATGGAAGGATTATCTTGCCAAAATTTTAGTCAATAGTGGGTTGAGTGAATGAAACAGAAGTATCATGAATTAATTGCAAGTTTAACGGATAAAGAACTCCTTTCTCATTTATATGTAACACAAATCATTCTCGTAGGAATCTCATTTATTTTAGGTTTTCTTTTATTTGATCATTTTTCTTATTTGGATCAAATTCAACTAGCAGACCTATCTATTGTTACAATCGGTATTCCGCTAGGTGTCGCAGTTGTTATAGTTGATTTGGTCTTAATGAACTTGTTGCCTCCCTCCTACTATGATGATGGGGGATTAAATGAAAGAATTTTTAAAAATAGAAATGTTCTTCATATAATAGTGATTGCATTTTTTGTTGCTTTTAGCGAGGAATTACTTTTCCGAGGAATCATCCAAACAAAAGTGGGTCTAATTCTAGCCAGTATTATTTTTGCTATTATTCATTATCGTTACCTCTTTAATTGGTTTCTATTTGTGAATATTGTCCTGCTTAGTTTTATTATTGGAATGATTTACGAATGGACGGGGAATTTAGCCATTACCATCACGATGCATTTTGTCATTGATTTTTTATTAGGTTTATATATTAAATATAGACGAACAACCGTTTTAGATGAACAGGGAGGAGAGCTCCGTGAATAAAGAGGAACCATACAGAGATCAAGCGGAAAGGCTAAAGCAACGGATCCAAAAAATAAATGATAGGGTCGAAGACGGTAACAATGATAAATTGCCTCCAAGAGAGCAGGTACACCGACAAAAAAGAAAAAAGACAAAATGGAAGCTAAAATATCCACTTATTCGACTATTGGTCTTGTGTTTTATCCTCCTTCCGATCATCATTTTTAGTGTGATTTCTTATAGGGATCATGCGAAGAAAGTGAATGGGGCAGAGAAGACGTCCGGAAGTTCTGTAGGGTATGAAACCATCAATCTTGAAAAGTCTAATTCTGATGACAAAACCATTTCAGAGCAGTCTGAAGAAACAAAGGAACAAGATCAAGTTAATGACGGTTCGAATGTAGCGGAGGAAACCAGTGAAAAACATCAGGATGTAGCAGGGCAGCCTGTTTTAGGCGTTCCATCTACACCATCTAGTCCGGCACCAAGTTTAAATAATGACGCTGCCAATAAGCAGGTGACAGATAAAGATAGCCAGCCTCAGCCAGAACCCGTCAAAAACGAAACAAATAAGGTGATTTATCATACGGTTACCAAACAAGATACACTCTTTAAGATTGCGATGAAGTACTACCAATCTCAAAAAGGGATCGAGATAATTAAAAAGGCGAATAAGCTCCAAAGTGAAAATATTTATGTTGGTCAAGTCTTGAATATTCCGTTAAATAACTAGCCGATCATTATTTTGATCGGTTTTTTTGTCTTTTTAAAACATATTTTATGGGACAAGATCATAAGTATAGAGGGAGAAATGGAGGGTGATAACATATGGATTCTCCAATCCAATTACTTGAATACACGGATCAAGCAACGAAGCAAATGTTAGAAAACGTAAGAAAAAAGAAGAAAAAGTTTGATACCACTAAAACATGGCATTTTATTTCAATATATGGAACACTTTTTTTTGCCTTTATTTTTATTTTGTATTTCTATGCAACGATTTTTAAAATCTATTCTTATTCCTTTTTATCCGTGTTATCGGCAACATTAAATGATGGAGCGGCTGTACTCTTGATAACGATAACTCTTATTGGTTTAGGCGCGATGAATCTTTTAAAACAACAAAAGGAGAAAAAAGAAAAGGAATATCAAGAATTACGGTGTGAAATCGTTGACCGAAGCAAGGATTTATGGAAAAGGGAAGAGGAATGGAAGAACCGCCATATCGTCTTTGAAATGATGAAAAAACTATATGACATAAACCTTTACCATGAAAAAAAATAAGAAGCAGGATTAAGAGCTGCTTCTTATTCCTTTTAGAAAATCGTCTTTTTATCGCGTTCTTCTTTTAATATCTCTACAGCTTCACGGAATCTTAGTGAGTGGACAATTTCTCGCTCGCGTAAAAAACGCAGGCTATCATTGATATCAGGATCATCACTTATATTGATAAGCCATTGATACGTGGCACGAGCTTTTTCTTCAGCAGCAATATCTTCATAAAGGTCCGCAATTGGATCTCCCTTTGCTTGGATATATGTTGCAGTCCAAGGGACTCCTGCAGCATTATGATAATATAAGGCACTGTCATGGTCTGCATAATGGGCACCTAGCCCTGCTGCCTTTAATTGTTCTGGAGTTGCATCTTTCGTTAATTTATACACCATGGTCGCAATCATCTCAAGATGGGCGAATTCTTCGGTACCTATATCTGTGAGTAATCCAATCACCTTATCGGGAATGGTATATCGTTGATTTAAATAACGCAGTGCTGCGGCTAGTTCCCCATCAGCCCCCCCGTATTGTTCGATTAGGTATTTTGCTAGTGTTGGGTTACAGGTACTGACGCGAACAGGATACTGTAATTTCTTCTCATAAACCCACATTCATTTCATCCCTCCCAAAATTACTTCGATCACTATCTAACGCAAACGCTTGTTCAAGGCGTTTCCATTTTTATACTTGCCAGGGCCAAGGGGTATCGTCCCAATTCCATGGATAACCAGAATAACTATTTCCAAATTGCAATAGCGGTCCAAATTGACTTTCAAACTCCTTTTTTAACCGTTTTCTTTCTTTGGCATAATGATTAAATTGGTGGATGGCCTCAAGGTCATCATTGTGGGTATCTAAGTAAAGGGTTAACTCGACTAAAACAAAGTCGACTGCCTGGAGCTGCTCCATTAATTGATAATACTCAGCTGGAACTTGTTTCATGGAGCCATTCCCCCTTGGGCCTTCTCAGCAGAATTGTAGTATGGGTCATAAAGATCCTTCCAAAGTGTACCAGCCCGTAAGGCTTCAAGTGGTGCAAATTGAGGAAGATTGGGTGGTTGAAACCCCATATATAAATGGGGCGGGGTTGAATAAGTTTTTGTGGTGATTGGTTTACAAGGATCAAACGGACTCGCATACGGATGATACGATTTATGATGTGTATTCACAGTAGCCCTCCTTATATTCAGCATCAGTTAATGATATGAGAGGTTTCATAATACATGACATAAATCTTTAATATATAAAAGGATTTTTTTAGGGCTTGTCGAAGTATAATGGAGATGTAGGATTATTACTATGAGGTGATGTAAATGTTCGTAAAAAATATTATGATTCCAAAGCATGAATCTTTTACTGTTCAAGCAGATGTTACGTTAAAAGAGGCATTGTCATTATTAGAAACGCATCAAATTGATGGATTACCTGTATTACAAGGGGAAAAGTATTTGGGCGTTGCGACAAGATTTAATATATATGAAGGTTATTTTCTTTCCAATCTGAAAAAAGAGGAATATTTAACCACCACCTATGTTCAAGATATTGTTTCCTATCAAAATAAGTATTTAGAAGGTGGGGAGTTATTTGAAAGGACGCTCCTGGATTTGAAGGACTTTCCATTATTGGCTGTAGTTGATGCAAATAAAAATTTCCTTGGTGTGGTGACACGTTCGGATGTAATCAGTTCCTTTGAAAGTGCCTTTGGTGTAAATCGTCCCGGGGTAAGGATTGCCTTTACCTCAGTCGAAACAGAAGGCCGGATAGCCCGCCTGTCTGAAATTGCTCATCAATTCCATGAACACATCATTTCTCTAGTAACTTTTGATGAAACGGATAAGCTTGTCCGAAGAATTGTGATGAAGATTGAAAAGAAAGATAATATAGACAGGTTTACTAAGAAGCTTGAGGAACACGGTTTCCGGATATTAAGTATTCAAGAGGACGAATAAGTAGGGTAAGAATGTTCTTCCTTCTCATACATTGTATGGGAGGGATTTTTTATGTTTAAAAGGATAGGGTTGCTCTTTGTGGTCTTTTTTAGTTTAAGGGTGCTTTATGGTATGATTTCAATAAAGGTAAAGTAAGGAAAAGGGGAAAAGAATAGATGATTTTGTTTTGGTTTGGACTATTCATTTTGGTATGTGGGTTGCTTCTGCTCCTGTATATGGTACGTGAAGCATTTTTAAATAAAGTAGTAAAGCATAAATTATTCTTTTCAGATTTTCCGGAGTCATTAGGCGAAGTGACCATTTTTTTTATTTCTGATATTCATAAGCGGACTATTTCAGATCAAATAATCGATGAGGTTATGGGTAAGGCGGATCTCGTCATTATCGGAGGAGATTTAACTGAAAAAGGAGTTCCCTTTGAAAGAGTGAAAACAAATATTGTGAAATTAAAACAGGTAGGCCCGGTTTATTTTGTTTGGGGTAACAATGATTATGAAGTGGATTTCCGGAAATTGGATGCCGTTTTACTCGATTTAGGGGTAAAGGTTTTAGCTAATACAGCAGTGACATTTGAGTCAACACAAGGGGAAAAATTATGTTTGCTTGGGGTTGATGACATGAGTCAGGATCGTGATCAACTTGATTTGGCACTTTCAGATGCCGAAGTGAACAGTTTCAAAATAATTGCCTGTCACATTCCGGCAATCGTGAAAAAAATTCTACCCGAACATGAAATACGCTTGGTGTTAAGTGGACATACTCATGGGGGACAGATCCATCTTTTCGGGTATAGTCCTTATAAAAGAGGAGGAATAAAAAAACTAAATAACACAATTCTTTTCATAAGTAATGGTTATGGGACAACTGCCCTTCCCCTGAGGCTTGGGGCGCCTGCAGAATCACACCTTATTACCCTTCAGAGAGGAACAGAAAAGTTAGGATGATTTAGACAATTCACCAACTGACCCTAAAGGCATACACTAAAAACAAGAGTTATGTCACGGCAGGGGGCAAAAACATGCGCTTAGAACGCTTAACGGCCAATAAAATAAAAATTTTTTTAACCTCTGATGATCTGTTTGATAGGGGGCTTTCCAAAGAAGATATTTGGAAGGATTCAAGTAAATGGAATCAACTGTTTCATGATATGCTGGAAGAGGCAAGCGAGGAATTTGATGTTGATATCCAGGGGTCAGTAGCGGTTGAAATTTTCTCCCTTCAAGCACAAGGTATGATATTGATCATTACTGTTGATGAAGTAAAAGATGATGATCAAGATTTACTATATGATGGGTACATTGAAATGCAGGTAAGGGTGGAAGGCTGTGAAGAGCTATTATTTGAGTTTAAAGAATTTGAGGATGTTATTGGCCTTTCAAAAAGGTTCTCAAATATAGAGTTATTTGGCGGGAGCTTATATTCTTACCATAATTGCTATTATCTTTTAATGGATCAAGTAGATATCACAAAAAAAGAAAGGGCAGCCAGTATATTGTCGGAATTTGGTAATCCCTCCATTCTTAGTCCGTTCGTTCTTGCTGAATATGGGAAACAAATCATTAAAAACGGGGCAGTGGAAACCATTCTTCATTATTTTAAATAAGGAATATAGGTGTAAAGAAATTAAAAGGGGTGCATGCCCCTTTTCCGTTTTTTTTGAAGAAACAAAACTGGATTGGGAGCGTTTTCAAGTATGTGCTGAAAAATACATAAATGTGCTTTTTTCACCTTGCATAAATCAATTAAACGTGTATACTTGTGACTGAAAGCGGACAACATTCGTAAAAGAGATTTCTTAGGAGGATTACAAATGGTAGCCGAAAATGGTACAGAAAAGACTAATCAAGTGGAAAAGAATGATGTGTTGAAATCAACACAAACCGTTATTCATAAAGCCCTTGAGAAGTTAGGTTATCCTGAAGAGGTATACGAGCTTTTAAAAGAGCCGTTACGTATGATGACAGTTAAAATTCCAGTGAGAATGGATGACGGATCAACAAAAATATTTACGGGATACCGTGCACAACATAATGATGCAGTTGGACCAACGAAGGGTGGAATTCGTTTTCATCCAGGTGTAACTGAAACCGAAGTGAAAGCCCTTTCTATCTGGATGAGCTTGAAATGCGGAATCGTCGATCTTCCATATGGTGGTGGTAAAGGTGGCATCGTTTGCGACCCACGGGATATGTCCTTTAGAGAACTTGAAAGATTGAGTCGTGGATACGTACGGGCAATCAGTCAAATTGTTGGACCAACCAAGGATATTCCAGCACCGGATGTGTTTACAAATTCGCAAATTATGGCTTGGATGATGGATGAATATAGCCGAATAGATGAATTCAATTCTCCTGGCTTTATAACCGGCAAGCCGTTAGTCTTGGGTGGTTCACATGGTCGTGAATCAGCAACGGCAAAAGGTGTAACTATTTGTATCCGTGAAGCAGCAAAAAAGAAAGGCATTCAAATTGAAGGTGCAAGGGTTGTGATTCAGGGTTTCGGCAACGCGGGGAGCTTTTTATCAAAATTCATGCACGATGCCGGAGCGAAAGTAATCGGTATTTCCGATGCCTACGGTGCATTACATGATCCAAATGGTCTTGATATTGATTATTTATTAGATAGACGAGATAGCTTTGGGACTGTTACGAAATTATTTAATAATACAATTACAAATAAAGAATTATTAGAACTTGAATGTGATATTCTTGTGCCGGCTGCAATTGAAAATCAAATTACCGCAGAAAATGCGCATAATATTCGTGCGAGCATCGTGGTTGAGGCAGCCAATGGTCCAACAACATTAGAGGCTACTGAAATTTTAACAGAACGTGGTATTCTTCTTGTTCCAGATGTATTAGCTTCAGCGGGCGGTGTTACTGTTTCTTACTTCGAGTGGGTTCAAAATAACCAAGGTTATTATTGGACGGAAGAAGAAGTAGAGGAAAAACTCGAAAAAATATTAGTGAAATCATTTAAAAATATTTATGATACTGCTCAAACACGCCGTGTCGATATGAGACTTGCTGCCTATATGGTCGGGGTTCGAAAAATGGCAGAAGCGAGCCGCTTCAGAGGCTGGATTTAAGTGCTTAGCATTGAATTATAATAAAAAAACTCCTATCATATACAGGGTGGGAGTTTTTTATTTGACCAAAAGGAAAGAATAACTTTCCATTCAGGGTATAAGTGCAACTACGTCTCTGTCTTCGCCCTTAGGGGCTTGTCAGTCAGCGAGTTTTCTTTAGAATCGTAATAAGGAGTGTATCCATTTGCAAGCAGAAGATATTATTATTATCGGTGGAGGACCCTGTGGGTTAGCTGCAGCGATTTCATTACAGGAAATTGGGAAAAAACCATTAATTATTGAAAAGGGAAATGTGGTTAATTCTATCTATCATTATCCAACACATCAAACCTTTTTTAGCACGAGCGAAAAATTAGAAATTGGCGCTATGCCGTTTGTAACTGATAGCTATAAACCTAAAAGAAACCAGGCACTTGTCTATTATCGGGAGGTAGCTAAGCGAAAGCAGCTTCGGATTAACACGTTTGAAACAGTCACAAAAGTGTACAAACAGGATCAGCAAATATATGTTACTAGTGATAAAAAAACCTATAGCGCTGATTATGTCATCATTGCAACAGGCTATTATGATCATCCGAACTTTATGAATGTTCCTGGTGAAGACTTACCAAAAGTTTTCCATTATTTTAAAGAGGCTCATCCCTATTTCAATCAAGATGTTTGTGTAATTGGTGGAAAAAACTCCAGTGTTGATGCCGCACTAGAACTAGTAAAAGCAGGTGCAAGAGTTACTGTTCTGTATCGTGGAACGGAATATTCACCTAGTATTAAACCATGGATTCTTCCTGAATTCGAAGCTTTAGTAAAAAATGGCACGATTACATTGGAGTTTGGCGCAACTATTCAGGAAATTACCGAAAATCAGGTCGTATATAGTAAGGATGATGAACAAAAAACCATTACGAATGATTTTGTTTTTGCTATGACCGGTTACCATCCAGACCATCAATTTTTAAAAACTATGGGTGTGAACATTGACGAGGAAACAGGTAGACCCCTATTTGACCCCGAGACAATGGAAACAAACATCGAGGGAATTTATATAGCTGGTGTCATTGCCGCTGGGAATAACGCGAATGAAATTTTTATAGAAAATGGGCGTTTTCATGGTGGACAAATAGCACGTAATATCTTAGAAAAAGAAACTAAAGGATGATTAGTCATGAATAAAGTTGTTCTATTAACAACAGGCGGTACCATTGCAAGTAAAGCAAATAAGGATTTAGGAAAATTAGCTTCTGGTGCATTAACGGGTGAAGAGCTTGCAGCCATGTGTAATTTACCAAAAGATATTGAAGTAATTGTAGAATCTGTTTTTCAAAAGGCAAGTATTCACATTACCTTTGATGATTTGGTTTTTCTAAAAAATAAAATAGAAGATTATTTTAAGGATGAAGCAGTTTCTGGTGTCGTTGTGACCCATGGGACCGATACCATGGAGGAAACGGCCTATTTTCTTGATTTGACGATAAATGACCACAGACCAGTGGTAGTAACGGGCTCACAACGTTCTCCTGAGGATTTAGGAAGTGATGTCTACATTAACTTGAGGCATGCTATTTATTCAGCTTGTTCCGTTGATTTACAAAATTCCGGTACTGTGGTTGTGTTTAATGAGCGAATATTTGCGGCTAGATATGTGAAAAAGGAACATGCCTCCAATATTCAGGGTTTTAATGCTTTTGGATTCGGCTATCTCGGTATTATTGACAATGATCGGGTTCATGTCTTTCAAAAACCCATTAAAAGAGAATGCTATCAAATTAAAACGCAGGTCCCTCAAGTAGAAATTATTAAATGCTATATTGGGGCGGACGGGAAATTTATTAAAGCAGCACGAGAGGCTGGGGTGAGTGGAATAGTTCTTGAAGGAGTAGGAAGAGGTCAGGTGGCTCCTAAGATGATGGAGGAAATTGAAAAGTCCATTAAAGAGGGAATAAAGCTAGTCATAACAACGAGTGCGGAAGAAGGGTCTGTCTATACGACCTATGATTATGAAGGAAGTGCTTATGATCTTTATAACAAAGGTGTCATTCTAGGAAGTGACAATGACTCGAAAAAGGCAAGAATTAAATTGGCAGTAGCAATGGCAAGTGGTTTAGAGTCTATTAATTTTTAACACGTAAAATGGAATCAATCTTTCATTTTCTTTACACCGGTTCCATGTTACGATAAGGAAAAAGGATGGAAAGTAGGTTCATCATGCTGGGAATTTTATCTGCCGGAGTTGCTCCAGGTCTGGCATTGTTAAGTTATTTTTATTTAAAAGATGAATACGAACCAGAGCCAATTTCCTTTGTTTTGAGGACATTTATTTACGGAGCCCTTTTGGTGTTCCCGATTATGTTTATCCAGCATGTCTTTGATGTCGAACATTTGCTTACATCAAATCTGATTGATGCCTTTTTTAGTTCAAGTTTACTAGAGGAATTTTTTAAGTGGTTCATTTTGTTTTATGCCATTTATCAACATGTTGAATTTGATGAACCCTTTGATGGTATTGTATATGGAGTAGCTGTTTCCCTTGGATTTGCTACTGTCGAAAATATCTTTTATTTAATTGCAAACGGGATTGAGCATGCGATGACGCGTGCTTTATTGCCGGTATCAAGCCATGCCCTATTTGGAGTGATTATGGGCTTTTATCTCGGAAAAGCAAAGTTTACGGAAGGAAATAAAGCTAAGTGGATCCTGTTCTCTTTGCTTTTGCCTTTTATCTTGCATGGGTTCTATGATTTCATATTGATTTCACTAGAACATTGGCTGTTTATTATTTTTCCGTTTATGATTTTCCTTTGGTGGTTTGGGTTAAGAAAGGTGAAAAAGGCAAAAATATTAAGTGCTAATCATTTCAACAAACAATATCCGGTACAAAAGACCCTTCATTCCTAAATGTAGGGTTTTTTTATTTATTCTTCATTAGATGGAATAAAATCACCAATAAAACAAAAAATAGGGTTACTGCTAAAAAGATTCATTTGGGGGTTATAATTCCATGAAAAAGAAAAACAACCTAATCAAATACTTCATTCTATTCTTTTTCTGTACCATGCCATTATCCATGATGGAGAACCAAAAGGTTCATGCCTTTTCTAATCAGATTATCCAAAAAGGAGCCGTGGGTGATGATGTCATTGAATTGCAATCAAGACTCCAATATGTCGGATTCTATAACGGGAAAATTGATGGAGTGTTTGGATGGGGTACATATTGGGCGTTAAGAAACTTTCAATATGAATTCGGGCTAAAAATAGACGGATTGGCCGGAACCACCACAAAAGCAAAGCTAACGAAAGCAAGTAAATATGATCAGCAATATGTAAAAAATCAAATGAAATCCGGAAAAAAGTTTACTTACTACGGTGGTGTTGATAAAAGCAAGCAAAGTGCACCAAATACTAAGGCGCCAGCAACCAAGCCTGCACCACCAAAACAAGCTGCAGCGAAAAAGCCAACAGCGGCAAATACACCAGGCGGTTTTTCACAAAATGATATCCGCTTAATGGCAAACGCTGTTCATGGGGAATCAAGGGGTGAACCATATATAGGTCAAGTTGCCGTAGCAGCGGTAATCTTAAACCGAGTCAATAGTGCATCATTTCCTAACACCGTTTCAGGTGTGATTTTTGAACCAGGAGCATTTACAGCAGTTGCCGATGGGCAAATATGGTTAACACCTAATGAAACTTCAAAAAAGGCGGTAATAGATGCAATTAATGGGTGGGATCCAACGGGTGAGGCACTTTACTATTTTAATCCAGCTACAGCCACGAGCGGCTGGATTTGGGGAAGACCGCAAATCAAACGAATTGGGCAACATATTTTTTGCAAGTAGAGAGGTGAATAGAATTGATTAGAGGAATATTAATCGGTGTTCTTGCTTTGGGTGTGGCGGGAACGGCTTATTGGGGCTACCAAGAACACCAAGAAAAGAATGCAATACTGTTAAACGCCGAAAATAATTATCAACGGGCATTCCATGACCTTTCCTACAGAATGGATATACTCCACGATAAAATTGGAACAACCCTTGCCATGAATTCTAAGGATACTTTATCCCCTTCATTAATTGAAGTTTGGAGACTAACCTCACAGGCACATGGTGATGTTGGGCAGCTCCCATTAACCTTGCTGCCTTTTAATAAGACAGAGGAATTCTTAGCAAATATCGGCAATTTCAGCTACCGAACAGCGGTAAGAGATTTAGGAAATGACCCATTAACAGATAAGGAATATGATACATTAAAGGTGCTTTATAAGCAGTCAGGCGATATTCAGAATGAGCTCCGGAATGTTCAGCATATGGTATTAAAGAATAACTTGCGCTGGATGGATGTTGAGTTAGCCCTTGCATCGGGAAAAGAAACAACTGATAATACGATTATCGATGGATTCAAAACAGTTGAAAAAACAATTTCAAGTTACGAGGAATCTGACTTTGGGCCGACATTTATGAACATGCAAAAAAGGGATGAGAATTTTAAAAAAATCAAGGGAAAGACCATTTCGCGGAATGAGGCCATTCAGGTCGCCAAAAAGTATATGAAGTTTGATGGAAACGCAGAAGTCAAGGTTACTGAGAATGGAAAAGGTTCCGACTATGGTTTTTATAGCGTTTCAATAAAAAACAAACAAACCGGACAGGAAGCTAGTATGGATATTACCAAAAAAGCCGGTCATCCTATTTGGTTTATTAATAACCGTGAAATAAAGGGACAAAAGCTTAGTCTTAATGAAGCAGATAATAAGGCAGCTGCCTTTTTAAAGGAAACAGGTTTCAAAGATTTAGAGGTATTTGAAAGCACGCAATATGACAATATTGGCGTCATCAATTTTGTTACAAATAGTAATGGGGTTCGAATTTATCCTGAAGCGGTGAAGGTGAAAGTGGCGCTGGATAATGGTGATATTATTGGGGTTTCAGCAGAGGAATATTTAAAATCCTTCCAAACTAGAACCATTGAAAAACCTGGGATTACATTGGAACAAGCGCGTGCAAAGGTTAATCCGAACCTAAAGGTACTGGAAAACCGCGAGGCGATGATTATGAATGATTTAAATGAAGAGGTATTATGCTATGAATTCCTAGGGACTATTGGCGACGATACCTATCGGATTTTTATAAATGCAAAAACTGGATTTGAAGAAGAAGTTGAAAAGTTGAAAAATGCCGAAGCTATCTACGAAGATGTATTATAAGGGAAAAGCACTTGCTTTTCCTTTTTAAATTGAATAATAATATCCAAAACCCCAATAATAGACATATATGGGTATGGGGTGATTTCATTGAAAAGGGTGGAAGGATTTTTAGTAAAAGTTTTGATTGTCCAGTTCCTCTTTCTCTTTTTATCACAGCTATTGTTTCATCAACTGGATATTTTTCCGCAAATTAAGCAACTGACTAAATATGAAGGGGTAAATGAAGATATTTTTACAGAAATTATTCAAACCTTTCAAGGTAAATAGAAAAGCGCAAGTGCCCTGGAAGAGGACATCTCTCAAATTCGAATAAGATGAATTTGATATTCAAAAAAGCAGGCTACCTGCTTTTTTTTTATTGATAAAATGCTAAAAATGGGAGGCATTTTATTAACTTATGGTAAAATATATAGTGACAGCTAATGAGACAAACTTTTTGCTTTAGGAGGATTTATGGAAAAAAGATTATCAATCGCAATTGACGGACCTGCTGCAGCTGGGAAGAGCACAGTAGCAAAAATCGTGGCGGAAAAACTATCGTATGTATATATAGATACGGGTGCGATGTACCGGGCATTAACATATAAGGCAATTGTTAACCAATTAAATCTTGATGAGGAAGTTGCACTCTTAGATACTCTGCTTTCAACTGATATCAAATTGTTGCCATCTAATAAAGGTCAGTTAGTCTATCTTGACAATAAAGATGTTACAAATGAGATTCGTTCATCAGAGGTTACCAATAATGTTTCCATCGTTTCTATCCATCAAAAGATTCGTGAAGAGATGGTTAGAAGGCAGCAAGCTTTTGCCACGGAAGGCGGCGTTGTGATGGATGGACGGGATATCGGAACACACGTATTACCAGATGCGGAAGTAAAGGTATTTTTACTTGCTAGTGTGGAGGAAAGGGCGGAAAGACGACATATAGAAAATCTGCAAAAAGGATTCCCATCCGATTTAGAAAAATTAAAAGAAGAAATAGCGCGAAGAGATAAAATCGACTCGGAAAGAGATATAGCTCCCTTGAAAAAAGCCGATGATGCTATTGAAATCGACACCACCTCATTGACCATTCCTGAAGTTGTAGAAAAAATTATGGCTCTGGTGCACGAAAGGATTGGTTAAGTGTGACGTTTTACGCATTTGCAAGGTCAGTCGTTTATACTATTTTTAAACCTTGGTATAGAATTGAAGCGATTGGAGTAGAAAATTTCCCTAAAGAGGGCGGTGTTTTACTTTGCTCTAATCATATCCATAATTTTGATCCAATCGTGGTAGGAATTATGGCTCCTCGCCCCATTCACTATATGGCGAAGGAAGAGGTTTTCAATGTCCCTATTTTGGGAGGCATTGTTAGGAAATGTAATGCCTTTCCGGTAAAAAGGGGCTTAAGCGATCGGGAGGCACTCCGAACAGGCTTAAAGATTCTTAAAGAGGGTAACGTCTTCGGTCTTTTTCCTGAGGGGACTAGAAGCAAAACCGGAGAACTAGGGAAAGGTCTTTCAGGAGCAGGATTTTTTGCTTCCAGATCAGAAGCGCAGGTTGTTCCTTGTGCAGTTATTGGGCCTTATAAAAGTTTTAAGAAATTAAGAGTAGTTTATGGCAAACCAATTGATATGGACGAAATGAGAAAAACCAAAGCGTCTGCGGATCAGGTTACTGAATTAATTATGTCAGAAATTCATAAACTTATAAAAGAGCATCAATAGGTTCTGCTTGACAAAATAGCCTATTTGTAAGAAGTTATTAAAAAGAGATTTTTTTTGAATATTCTCTGCAATTGATTTGTTTTATATGTGGTGTCTGCTGTGCTGCATACGCCAGATCATATATAGATTTTGGAGTAAATGGATTAAGGAGGAATACATATGTCGGAAGAATTAAATCAAGTAGAAGTGAAGAACTTTGAAATTGGGGATAAAGTAACCGGACAAGTTACGAAGGTCGAAGAAAAACAGGTGCTTGTGGCTGTTCAAGGCAGTAAATTAGATGGGATAATCCCAATCAGTGAATTATCAAGCCTTCATATTGAAAAAGCATCCGATGCTGCTTCTGAAGGGGATGAGTTAGAGCTGGAAGTTGTAAAAGTTGAGGAAGAAGCACTTATCCTTTCAAAAAGGAAAGTTGATGCAGAAAAAGCCTGGGAGCATCTAGAACAACAATTCCAAAATGGCGAAATCTTTGAAACGGAAGTAAAGGACGTTGTTAAAGGCGGCCTTGTTGTGGATCTTGGAGTCCGTGGATTTGTTCCTGCTTCCCTTGTAGAAGCACATTTTGTCGAGGATTTTAGCGATTACAAAGGACGTACACTCTCCTTTAAAATTGTTGAACTTGATAAAGAAAAGAACCGCTTAATCCTTTCACATCGTGCAGTTGTGGAGCAAGAAAAGGGAAAACAAAAACAAAATATTCTTGGTGCACTAAAAGTGGGTCAAGTAATCGATGGGACAGTCCAAAGAATTACAGACTTTGGTGCATTTGTTGACATTGGCGGCATTGACGGTCTAGTGCACATATCACAATTATCCTATGAACATGTGGAAAAACCAACAGATGTAGTTCAAGAAGGGCAACAGGTTCAAGTAAAGGTATTAAGTGTTGACCGTGATAATGAAAGAATTTCTTTATCAATAAAAGAAACACTACCTGGGCCATGGTCCAATATTTCTGAAAAGGCACCAAAAGGCAGTATTTTAGATGGGAAAGTAAAAAGATTAGTCTCATATGGTGCATTTGTCGAAGTTTTCCCTGGTGTAGAAGGTCTTGTTCATATTTCTCAAATTGCGCATAAACACATTGGAACACCGCATGAGGTTCTAAAAGAAGGGCAAGATGTTAAAGTAAAGGTGCTTGATGCTAACGAACAAGATCAGCGATTATCATTAAGCATTAAAGAATTGCTTGAGAAAGAGGACGATGGGAACTTCGATTATGAGCTTCCGGAGGAATCAAAAGGCTTTCAGCTTGGTGAGGTTATTGGCGATAAGTTAAAGAATCTAAGAAAATAATGGTGATTTTTGTGTCTAGATCTGAACGAAAATGGGATCACATTCGCTTTGCTTTACAAAAAAGGGAAAACAATTCATCAGTTTTCGACGAAATCAAATTTATTCATCAAAGCCTGCCGAATATCAGTGTGAATGATGTTCGGCTAGACCACTCAATTGGCGAACTTTCTTTAAGTTCGCCAATTTTTATCAATGCAATGACAGGTGGTGGCGGTGAAAAAACCTATCAAATTAATAAAGAATTAGCAATTGCTGCAAAAAATACCGGGCTAGCGATGGCTGTTGGTTCACAAATGTCTGCTTTAAAGGATAAGGGTGAGCGATATACGTATGAGGTGGTTCGAAAAGAGAACCCCAAAGGGATTATAGTAGCTAATTTAGGTAGCGAGGCAACAGCGGATCATGCCAAAAGGGCGATCGATATGATTGCGGCCAATGCCCTGCAAATACATTTAAATGTCATACAAGAACTGACCATGCCCGAGGGTGATCGGAATTTTACCAATGCCTTAAAAAGAATTGAGAATCTTGTCAATGCTGTGGATGTTCCTGTCATTGTCAAGGAAGTAGGCTTTGGCATGGCAAAGGAAACAGTTGAGACCCTTTCATCAGTGGGTGTTACTGCCGTAGATGTTGGCGGATCCGGAGGGACTAATTTTGCGGAAATTGAAAATAAACGTCGAGAAAGGACGCTTTCCTTTTTTAATGAATGGGGTATCCCGACGCCCATCTCTATCATCGAGGCAGTATGTGAATCCGAAAATATCTTTGTCATTGGCTCCGGTGGGTTTTTAACAGGACTAGACATTGCAAAGGGGATTGCACTGGGGGCAAATGGGATTGGCATGGCAGGATTCTTCTTGCGGATTCTTGTTGAAAAAGGGCTAGAAGCGTTAGAGAAAGAAATCGAAACACTCCACAATGAATTAGTTTTTATCATGACTTCATTAGGAGCTAAAACCATTTCTGATTTACAAAATGCTCCACTTATTATCTCCGGTGAAACATTCCATTGGTTGAATCAAAGAGGAATCGATACAAAACGATATAGCCAGCGCAGGATAAAATAAAGCTCTCGCATCCGCGAGAGCTTTTTCATTGTCTGTGTTTATCTTTTACCATCATTCAAACCCCGTGCCTCTTCAGGGCCTGATAGCTTGGTCGCACCTGGATAGTGCAACGCCTGATCACGGTCTGACTCCACTCTTCCACTAGCTTTTAACTTTTTTTCTTGGCGGTCTCTTCCCATTCATCCACACCTCCTCTTAATAAGATGATTCACATTGGAAATATTATTCAAAGAAGTATGAAAGTACATAAGGATTACCAATAATGTTGATAATAGGAGGTGAATGGAATGGAAGGCACCATGTTTTATTGGATTTGTTGGTCATTTTGGGTATTCCTTACATTTGTTCAAAATAAGAAAAGTCCATATCGATTAAAACTCTCAGCTATCATTCTCATCTTGCTGTATTTGTCAAATTTTCATTTTAAGGCGGGGAGCTTTGAAATAAGGGCGAGTGGTGTATTTTTATTAATGACATCTTATTTCTTTTTAATCAAGGAAAAACGAGGAGCAATTATCTACTATTTTATTTGTTCATTAATCGTTTCCATCGCCTATGTAACCTTTCATTTATTTGAAATCTTTGATCCTATTTGGATCATTTTTAAGAAGGAATGGATGATGGGAATTGTTTTTGGGTACCTTGCCATCCTTTTGCAAAAAACATTAAAAGGACGATTGCTGATTATCATAATCGGCACCATGCAGGGTGAGTTTTTATATGCATTTATCCTAAATAAGTTTCCCTTTCCATATCCAATTGGAGCATTTGAGTATTTAGATGTTTGTGCCTTACTTGTTGTGTTGCTCGTTGGATGGAGCTTTTTAGAAAATGCAGGAAGTATATTCCAAAGTCATTTTCACTTTTTTGAAAAAGGAAAGCAAAAATCTACCTAAAAAAACTCTTATGAGGTTTCCATTGCGGGAAAGGGTTAACATTGATAAAATAATAAAGTTAGGCCCTTCTAGATGACAGAAGGGTTTCTTTACTTAATAAGAACTTATGGATGATTTGCTAACATAACAATAAATTTTTTTAATATAAGAAAGGATGGCGATCAGAATGGTAAAACCAGTTATTGCCATTGTAGGGCGTCCCAACGTTGGAAAATCAACAATTTTTAATCGAATTGCCGGTGAACGTATTTCCATCGTTGAAGATATTCCTGGGGTAACAAGAGATCGTATTTATAGTTCAGGTGAGTGGTTGACACATGAATTTAATATTATCGATACAGGTGGAATTGATATTGGTGATGAGCCGTTTCTAGAACAAATTCGTCAGCAGGCAGAAGTGGCGATTGATGAGGCAGATGTGATTATTTTCTTAACAAATGGTCGAGAAGGAGTAACTGCCGCAGATGAAGAAGTAGCAAAAATATTATATAAATCGAAAAAGCCGATTGTGTTGGGGGTTAATAAGATCGACAACCCCGAAATGCGCGAACTAATTTATGATTTTTATGCACTTGGTTTTGGTGAACCCATTCCTATTTCTGGTTCTCATGGACTGGGTCTTGGCGATTTATTGGACGAGGCAGCAAAACACTTTCCAAAAAACAAACAATTGGATTATGATGACGATGTGATTAAGTTTTCTTTAATTGGTCGGCCAAATGTCGGAAAGTCATCACTAGTTAATGCTATTTTGGGTGAAGATCGAGTAATCGTCAGCGATATTGCCGGTACAACACGTGATGCCGTCGATTCCCCATATACGTATAATGGTGAAAAATATGTCATCATCGATACCGCAGGAATTAGAAAAAAAGGCAAAGTGTATGAAACAACTGAAAAATATAGTGTTCTCCGTGCGCTGAGAGCGATTGAACGTTCTGATGTTGTTCTTGTGGTTATTAACGCAGAAGAGGGAATCATTGAGCAGGACAAGAAGATTGCCGGTTATGCCCACGAGGCGGGGCGTGCCGTTGTTATCGTGGTCAATAAATGGGATGCGATAGATAAAGATGAGAAGACGATGAAAGAGCTTGAACAAAAGATAAGGGAACATTTCCTATTTCTAAGTTATGCGCCAATCGTGTTTTTATCAGCTAAAACGAAAAAACGAATCCATACCCTGCTGCCAATGATCAATACCGCAAGTGAAAATCACTCTATGCGGGTTGAAACAAGTGTCTTAAATGATGTGATTATGGACGCAATTGCTATGAATCCGACTCCGCAAGATAAAGGGAAACGTTTGAAAATTTACTATGCTACCCAAGTGGCCATCAAACCTCCAACATTTGTGGTCTTTGTCAATGAACCTGAATTAATGCATTTTTCCTATGAGCGCTTTCTAGAGAATCGAATTAGAGACGCCTTTGGATTCGAGGGAACCCCTATCAAAATTTATGCGAGAGAAAGAAAATAAAGATAAGGCGGGTGTATATTTCATGCAGGATAAAAAAGCAGCCATAGCAGTTGTAGGTGCTGGGAGCTGGGGAACAGCGCTGGCAATTGTGCTGGCGGATAATGCACACGAAGTTCGATTATGGAGTCATAATGAAGACCAGGTGAAGGAAATCAATGAATTTCACACGAACAAAAAATATTTACCTGAAATTGCACTTCCGGAATTAATTGTCGGCTTTGCTTCTTTAAGTGATGCTTTTGTAGGAGTGGAAACGGTTATCTTAGCGGTTCCGACAAAGGCTATCCGTGAAGTTCTTGGGAAAATCCGTGCCGTACAAGCAGGCCCTATCACGATCGCCCATGTAAGTAAAGGAATTGAGCCTGATACTCTTTTACGCATCACGGAAATGATTAAGGAAGAAATACCGAAAGAACTCTTAAAAGATGTTGTTGTCCTTTCAGGCCCAAGTCATGCTGAAGAGGTTAGCCTTAGGCATCCAACAACGGTAACAGTCGCTTCTGAAAATATGGAAGCTGCTGTAAAAATTCAAGATTTATTTATCAACCACAATTTTCGGGTATACACGAATTCTGATGTAATCGGAGTTGAAATTGGTGGTGCCTTAAAGAATATCATTGCTTTAGCAGCTGGCATTACGGATGGACTTGGCTATGGTGATAACGCCAAGGCAGCTTTAATGACCCGAGGATTAGCGGAAATAGCCCGTCTTGGGACAAAAATGGGCGCCAATCCACTAACATTTTCCGGATTAACTGGAATAGGTGATTTAATTGTTACCTGTACAAGCGTCCATTCAAGGAACTGGAGAGCCGGTAATTTGCTTGGTAAGGGACAAACACTTGATGAAGTACTTGCTAACATGGGAATGGTTGTTGAGGGAGTCAGAACAACGAAGGCGGCCTATCAATTAGCTGAAAAATATGATGTCAATATGCCCATAACCACTGCACTTTATAATGTTTTATTTAACGGTAAAAATCCGAAGGATGCCGTGGATGTGTTAATGGCTCGTGGCAAAACACATGAGATGGAAGATTTAGTAAATGTTTTGGATGAAAAATATACTGAAGACTAAAAATATGCCTTTTCATGATTAAATTAGGCGTTCTCCTGACGCGCTTTTTATCTTTGCTGCATACAATGCAACGAAGCATCCTGTTAGGATGACGCTGGAGATTGGGTTATTTAGTCTAATGATCTGAAGTAGAGAATTCGCCCCTCTTTACTTCAGTTTTTTTGTTGTGATAATAAACATCGACTTTGAGATTTGTCCTGCTATTTGCGCCCCAACAGCTAGTGACTTCGCACTTCTTGTGCTATAATAGCAGTCGGAAAAGGGGGAATGAAGTTTGTCGCCAGGTATGATAAAAATGTGGATATCGGTTGCTGGTATGGCGCTTATGTTTCTTGCCATTATAACGATTTATTTTAGCAGGTATAAGTTAAGAGGGGTTCTTCGGGTTATCACAGCGATCATTGCATATGTATTTTTGATTGTTGCCGGATTGAGCCTATTGATTGTATTCCTCGGATAACGGGATTAATTACATAGATAAAAGGTGATTTTATGAAAAAAAAATGGCTGGGCTATTTTCTAGTTGTAACCGTTATGCTATTGTCCGGATGTATGTACCCAAAAGAAGATTTAGCACAGAATCAAACCCCTTATAAAGATCAAATCCAAGCAGTCCAAACAGCTGTTGATGATTTTAAAAAGGACAATGATGGCATCCTGCCAATTAAAACAAGGGATGCGAATACACCAATCTTTCAGAAATATCCGATTGAATTTAAAAAGATCGCTCCACAATATATGTCTGAACCGCCGGGAAATGCTTTTGAAAGCGGGGGGGTATTTCAATACGTCCTCGTTGATGTGGAGACGAATCCAACCGTTAAATTATTTGACTTACGGATGACTGATACCATTCGTGATATTAAATTAAGAATAAAATCGAACGGGTTTCCTCCTTATAAAAAACAGATTGCTAAAAATGTATTTTCACTAGATTATAAACAATTAGGGTATGAGAAGCCACCATATGTTGTTAGCCCATATACAAATCAGAACCTCTCATTGGTTGTATCGGGCGACGCTGAAATATACGTGGATTACCGGCCAGATCTTTATCAGGCACTTAAGGACACGAACGCAAATCTGAATCCGGGCGAAGATATTCGTTCCATTTTAGTGGAGGATTCAATGTTTGTTCCGGCATATTCATTGCCTTACACAGTCGATTCAAAAAGCAAAGAGCCTGTATTTTTAGAAGAATAGTCATAACCCTTCTCCACAGAAATATATTGTAGGAGAAGGGTTTTTTTTATGTGGAAAAATAAAATCGTGGTATTGGCCTTTATAGGCTAATATTCGTGACTATGGTTAGAAACCCTCCATAAAATTAAATGTTCAGCGAAATACAGATAAGCATGCACCAGGTGAATTTATGGTAAGGAGGTAAAAATTTTAGAAAAGTGTCATAACTAGATAGGACAACGTCATAAATATATACTGTCCAAAAATACCTAAAATGGATGATATTATCCCACTTTACTCTATGATCGGGAGGGGATCACTTGGAAAAGGTCGATATTTTTAAAGATATTGCCGAAAGAACAGGCGGTGATATTTATTTAGGCGTAGTAGGAGCTGTACGAACAGGAAAATCAACATTTATTAAAAAATTTATGGAGCTTGTTGTTTTACCGAATATACACAGTGAGGCTGAAAGATCCCGTGCACTTGATGAGCTGCCGCAAAGTGCTGCGGGAAAAACAATTATGACAACTGAGCCTAAATTTGTCCCAAATCAGGCGGCCACTGTTCATGTTGATGAAGGCCTGAATGTGAATATCAGACTTGTAGACTGTGTAGGGTATACCGTTCCAGGGGCAAAGGGCTATGAGGATGAAAATGGTCCGAGAATGATCAATACGCCTTGGTATGAAGAGCCGATTCCATTTCATGAAGCCGCTGAAATTGGCACTAGAAAAGTTATCCAAGAACATTCCACCATTGGGGTAGTGGTTACAACCGATGGAACAATTGGTGAAATCCCTAGAAGTAACTATATTGAAGCGGAAGAAAGAGTGATAAATGAGCTGAAGGAAGTTGGTAAGCCATTTATTATGGTTGTGAACAGTGCGCAGCCATACCACCCAAGTACGGAAACACTGAGATCAAGTCTGGCTGAGAAATATGATATCCCTGTAATTGCCATGAGTGTGGAAAGTATGCGTGACAGTGACGTTCTCAACGTTCTCCGTGAGGCATTATACGAGTTCCCAGTGCTTGAAGTTAATGTCAACTTACCAAGCTGGGTTATGGTCCTGCGAGAAAACCATTGGCTCCGTGAAAGCTATCAGGAGGCAGTGAAAGAAACAGTAAAAGATATCAAGAGATTACGAGATGTGGACTATGTTGTCCAACAGTTTAGTGACTTTGAATTTATTGAGCGGGCTGGGTTAGCTGGTATTGAAATGGGCACAGGGGTGGCTGAAATTGATTTAATTGCTCCGGATGAATTATATGATGATATTTTAAAAGAGATCGTAGGGGTAGAAATCAGAGGGAAGGATCATCTGCTGGAACTAATGCAGGATTTTGCTCATGCCAAAGCCGAATATGATCATATTGCGGATGCTTTAAAAATGGTTAAACAAACAGGCTATGGGATTGCTTCACCTACATTAGCTGATATGAGTCTTGAAGAACCGGAAATCATCCGCCAAGGAGCAAGATTTGGAGTGAGACTGAGAGCAGTAGCTCCATCGATTCATATGATTAAAGTCGATGTTGAATCGGAATTTGCCCCAATTATTGGCACAGAAAAACAAAGCGAAGAGCTTGTCCGCTATTTAATGCAGGACTTCGAGGACGATCCACTATCGATTTGGAATTCCGATATCTTTGGGCGCAGTTTAAGTTCCATTGTCCGTGAGGGAATCCAAGCCAAGCTATCCTTGATGCCGGAGAATGCAAGATATAAATTAAAGGAAACATTAGAGAGAATCATAAATGAAGGATCTGGAGGCTTAATAGCCATTATCCTCTAGCTGTCGACTCCCATTAGGAGTCTTTTTTTTGCGATTTTCCCATCAATAGAGTCAAAAATGGTAGAATTTTGTTGAATGAAAGAAAAGATTACCATTATTTCATGAAATCTTCTTGATATGCTTAATTGATTATGATAATCTTTTAACAGAATTACGTTATAGTGCTTGAATCCTTTATTTCATAGGGTTTTCAATAAAAAAGTAGATTTACCTAAGCAAGAGTAGTCATAATGTATTACTTTGGTAATAAAACCGCGCTATGACGTATAGAAATTAGAAAAATTGTTTAGAAATGTAGATAAGTAATCTTATTTACGAATCTTGATAATTTATTTGGGAGGAGGTGAATGGCATGAACAAGACTGAACTTATTAATGCAGTAGCTGAAGCAAGCGAGCTTTCTAAAAAGGACGCTACTAAAGCAGTTGATGCTGTTTTTGATGCGATTTTAGATGCTTTAAAAAATGGTGATAAAGTCCAATTAATCGGTTTTGGTAACTTTGAAGTACGTGAGCGCGCAGCGCGTAAAGGTCGTAACCCTCAAACTGGCGATGAAATTGAAATCGCTGCTAGCAAAGTACCAGCTTTTAAACCAGGTAAAGCGCTTAAAGACGCAGTAAAATAATTACATAATTATTGCTTTAAGCGGCATGCTAAAAGCAAAAAGGTCATGGGAAATTCCATGGCCTTTTTTCTTTTGTGGAAAAGGGGCGGAGCGCCGCAAAAGCGGATCCAAGCTCTGCTCACACCCTTTATTAGGTGACTACGGATCGTTCGCTAATTTTATTTCCATGGTAGGGTTGAGAGTTGATGCTCATGTTAGATTTTTTGCCTGTAAAGATGGGATTATGCTAAGATGTAGTTGTTGTCTATACTTGATTGATATCCATAGGAGGAATTTAGTATGCCAGAAGTGAACCGTGCCCAAATCGAAGATGCGGTACGTTTAATATTAGAGGCAATCGGTGAAAACCCAAATCGAGAGGGATTGCTAGATACACCAAAAAGAGTGGCAAAAATGTATGAAGAAGTGTTCAGCGGATTAAATGAGGATCCAAAACAGCATTTTGAAACTATTTTTAGCGAAGACCATGAAGAGCTAGTGTTAGTAAAAGATATTCCATTTTATTCGATGTGTGAACACCATCTCGTCCCATTCTTCGGAAAAGCGCATGTCGCTTATATTCCACGAAATGGGCGTGTCACTGGTTTAAGTAAATTAGCAAGGGCAGTAGAGGCAGTTGCCAAAAGGCCACAACTACAAGAACGGATTACCTCGACCATAGCAAACAGCATGATGGAGAAATTAGAACCGCATGGGGTTATGGTCGTAGTCGAAGCAGAGCATATGTGCATGACGATGCGCGGTGTAAAAAAACCTGGCTCGAAAACAATAACTACAGCTGTTCGTGGCGTTCTTGCAGATGATGCCATCGCCCGCTCTGAAGTACTCTCCTTAATTAAATAATAGTAACGGCAATTTCTAATATATTTGGGGTGATTAGAATGGAAAAGCGCAATCAGCAAAATAATGATTACATTGTCATAAAAGCTATCGAGGATGGTGTCAATGTTATTGGATTAACACGAGGAACAGATACGAAATTTCATCATTCAGAAAAGCTTGATAAAGGAGAAGTTCTTATCGCTCAATTTACTGAGCATACTTCAGCAATTAAAATTAGGGGAAATGCAAAAATTTTGACACAGCTTGGTGAACTTGAAAGTGAAATGAAGAAATAAGAATCGTATCTTTACCAAATTGGTCATAATTCAATGAAGCATTGAGATGATTATTTTGTGAAATCCTGCCCATATGATGCCTTTTATGTTATAATGATGTCTGCCTTATAGGAGCCAGATGTTTATTTTTTCTTCATTATGGGCACGAGTTTTTCCTTTAAATAGAAAATTAAGTACATAAATATTTTACTTCGGGGAAGCAAGGGTGATTAGCGTGCAGGATATTCGACAAAAATATACAATTATCAGGGAGCAGATTGAAAAAAGGGCCTATGACTCATATTTGCTCGCATATATTGAAACTCCAATTATTGATGAAGATAAGCTCCTTATCCTCATCTCCATAATGGACCGACTCGAATTGTCCTTTAGCAAAATCAAGAACTATGCATTGTCAACGATGTTAATACAAATTGCCCTTGATACCCATGAACATATTTCCAATGCATCAAAGGATGAAAAAAGTCGTCAATTAACTGTTCTTGCCGGGGATTATTTCAGTGGTTTGTATTATAAACTGCTTGCTGAATCGGAAGATATCATGATGATTAAATCCCTTTCAAAAGGGGTCAAAGAGGTCAATGAAAATAAGATTTTTATTTACCATAATAAACTTGAGGGAATAGAAAGATTGATGACAAGCATTATGCGGATTGAAAGTTCATTGCTAACAAAGCTCTCTGATTATTTCAAGGTAGATTTTTGTAATGATTTTCTTGCTCATTTATTTTTGTTTAAACGGTTACTGCATGAAAAAAAGCAATATTTTCAATCGGAAAGATCCGTTTTATTTGAATCATTGAAGATCATGAGCTTCCCTGGTAATGAAGCAAGGCTGGAAGAATTGTCAAGTGGACAGCGGAATCACCTAGTACAGGTTTGCGACCACTATTTGGAACTTTCGAAACAAGTGATTGAAAAGGGATTAAAACAGCTCCCTTATTTAAATGACCTGCTTGAAAATAGGGTTTCGTTACTGTTGAAGCAATTTCAGCCAAATGCAAAATCTTTTGTGGAAGAAGGGTAAATCATGCAGCAATCGAAAGAACAACGCGTTCATAATGTGTTTGAAAAGATATCTGATAACTACGATAAAATGAACTCGGTTATTAGTTTTCAGCAGCACATTAAGTGGCGAAAAGACACCATGAAAAGAATGAATGTTAAGCCTGGTTCAAAAGCTCTTGATGTTTGTTGCGGAACGGCCGATTGGACCATTGCCTTGGCTGAGGCAGTTGGCACTAATGGGGAAGTAACAGGTTTAGACTTTAGTCAAAATATGTTAAATGTAGGGATTGAGAAGGTTAAAGGACTTGGGCTGAAACAGGTTCATTTAATCCATGGTAACGCAATGGAACTTCCTTTCCCTGATAACAGTTTTGATTATGTAACGATTGGTTTTGGGTTAAGGAATGTTCCGGATTACATGCAGGTATTGAAAGAAATGCATCGCGTGGTTAAACCGGGAGGAATTGCTGTTTGTCTTGAAACGTCACAGCCTACTTTAGTCGGATATAAGCAGCTTTATTATTTTTACTTCCGCTATATTATGCCGTTATTTGGAAAGTTGTTAGCGAAAAGCTTTCGGGAATATGCGTGGCTCCATGAATCCGCACGCGATTTTCCAGGAATGAAGGAGCTTGCCAAAATGTTTGAGCAAGCTGGCTTTAAAGACGTAAAATTCAAGAGTTATAGTGGCGGTGCGGCGGCTGTGCATATCGGCAAAAAAAATTAATTCTTTATAGTTGAAGACAGGATGAAAAGCTGGGTGAATACGTATGAAATTAAAAATGATGTATTCATTTTTGAATTCGGATATTAACATAATCGAAAAAGAACTGGAAGAGACAATACAAACTGAGTCTATTCTTTTGAAACAGGCTTCAATGCATACCTTACAAGCCGGAGGAAAAAGAATTCGTCCTGTTTTTGTTTTACTTGCAGGTAAATTTGGCCAATATGATATACATGTAATGAAAAATGTTGCTGTGGCTCTTGAACTCATTCATATGGCGTCCCTTGTCCATGATGATGTTATTGATGATGCGGATCTCCGCAGAGGCCAGCCAACAGTCAAATCAAAATGGGATAATAAAATTGCGATGTATACCGGCGACTTTGTTTTTGCCCTTGCGTTAGAATTAATGACAAATATCGATAAACCTGCTGCCCATAAAATACTGGCAAACACCATTGTTGAAGTAACAGTAGGGGAAATTCAGCAGATTAAAGACAAATACCGATTTAATCAAAACCTTCGGGATTATCTTCGTCGTATTAAAAGGAAAACAGCTTTGTTAATTGCAGTAAGCTGCCAATTAGGGGCAATTGCTTCGGGGGTAGAAGAAGTCTTTCATAAGCGGCTATTCCGTTTTGGTTATTATGTGGGAATGTCTTATCAAATCATCGATGATATTTTAGATTTTACTTCAACTGAGAAGGCATTAGGAAAGCCCGCGGGCAGTGATCTTTTGCAAGGGAATATTACGGCACCGGCTCTTTTCGCAATGGAAACGGACGAGATTAAGAGGGAAATTGAAAAAGTAAATGAGAATATGACCCCCAAGGAAATTTCTACTATTATTTCTCTTATCAAACAATCTGGTGCCATCGAGAAATCATTTGCTTTAAGTGATCAGTATTTAAATAAAGCGTTGGCTATATTAGAAGAACTGCCAGAAAATAAAGCAAAAAAAACACTGCAGGATATTGCGAAATATATTGGCAGGCGGAAATTCTAGATATATCCTAGAATTAAAAAAAGAGCCTAAACATTACCATGTTGCTAAATATTCAAAAAAGTGATAACATTTTCCATGGATTGTTCTCTGAAGATACAATCAATATACATAATCAATTAGGAGTGGAATTCATGGAAAAAACTTTTTTAATGGTCAAGCCAGATGGAGTACAGCGGAATCTTATTGGAGAAATCGTTGCACGTTTTGAAAGAAAGGGCTTTCAATTAGTTGGGGCTAAATTAATGAGCATTCCAACTGAGCTTGCTGAAGAACATTATGGTGAGCATAAGGAACGTCCATTCTTTGGAGAATTAGTAGATTTCATTACTTCCGGCCCAGTTTTCGCTATGGTATGGCAAGGAGAGAATGTAATTGCTACCGCTCGTCAAATGATGGGAGCAACGAATCCAAAGGATGCAGCACCTGGAACTATTCGTGGAGACTTTGGTCTAACAGTCGGTAAGAATGTGATTCATGGTTCTGATTCACCTGCTAGTGCAGAGCGTGAAATTGGTTTGTTTTTTAAAGATACTGGGGTAGTCGAGTACTCTAAGGTAGTCAACGAATGGATTTATTAATCTAACATGTAAAAGGCACTTGTATTTAACGATACAAGTGCCTTTTTTGTAATCGTATTCAAAAATTATCTGAATTATTATACTATGTTTATTAAGCATGATATGATATATTGATACATAATTCTTTAATGAGTTGAAGGGGGAAAGAGTATGGGAATGAGATACCTAACGGCTGGGGAATCCCATGGGCCGCAGCTGACTACAATTTTAGAGGGTCTGCCAGCAGGAATGCCGCTAGAGGCCACAGATATTAACGATGAACTGGCTAGACGCCAAAAAGGTCATGGCCGTGGAAGACGCATGCAAATAGAAAAAGATACTGCAGAAATTGTTTCTGGTGTTCGTCATGGAAAAACACTTGGTTCGCCAATTGCTTTAGTCGTGAAAAATAATGACTGGAAGCACTGGACAAAAATTATGGGTATTGAGGCTATTGAAGAAGGTGAAGAGGAAGAAATAAAGCGAAAGGTAACTCGGGCAAGACCTGGACATGCTGATTTAAATGGTGCGATTAAATATGGTCATCGGGATATGAGAAATGTTCTGGAGAGGTCTTCAGCACGGGAGACAACCGTTCGAGTGGCTGCAGGTGCTGTTGCCAAAAAGCTTTTATCCTTATTAGGAGTTGAACTTGTTGCACATGTGATCGAAATTGGCGGAATTAAGGCAAATGTAGATCCTTCCTTAACGATAGCTAACTTAAAAGAGCGTACAGAAAGTTCTCCGGTAAGAGTTGCAGATCCAAATGTAGAGCAGGAAATGATGAATGCAATCGATGAAGCAAAGAAAAACGGTGACTCCATTGGCGGGGTTGTTGAGGTTATTGCGACAGGAATGCCGGCTGGAGTAGGAAGCTATGTTCATTACGATCGTAAATTAGATGGGAAATTAGCGGCAGCTATTATGAGTATTAATGCATTTAAAGGTGTAGAGATTGGTATAGGGTTTGAAGCGGCAAGAAAGCCTGGAAGTGAAGTCCATGATGAGATTCTTTGGGACCAGAAAAGAGGATATTACCGCAAGACAAACCGGCTTGGCGGGTTCGAAGGCGGGATGACCACAGGGATGCCTATTGTAGTCAGAGGTGTAATGAAACCAATCCCAACACTATATAAACCATTAATGAGTGTTGATATCGAAACGAAAGAGCCGTTTGCTGCGAGTGTTGAACGATCTGATAGTTGTGCTGTACCTGCTGCAGCCGTTGTAGCAGAGCATGTCGTAGCTTGGGAGCTTGCGAATGCCCTTGTTGAACAATTTTACAGTGACCGTTTTGATACCTTCGCTGAAGAAATAAATAGACAGCGTGAATATGCGAGGGAGTTTTAATGGAAACCATTCAAATCGAAACAGCCTCAAAAAAATACCCTGTATTTGTTGGCGAAGGGGTTAGAAAGGAGCTTAGCCCCTTTTTAACCAATCATTTTACTGATCTTACACGAATATTAATTATAACAGACGAAACTGTTGCAAAAATTCATCTTGAAAAATTATTGTTCACTTTAAAACAGTGGAATCCAGTGGTATTTACCGCACCGAGTGGTGAAAAGGCAAAAACTTTTGAAGTATTTTATGATGCCTTATCAACCGCACTCGAAAACCGCTTGGATCGGAAATCTGTCATTCTTTCATTCGGCGGCGGTGCAATAGGGGATTTAACGGGTTTTGTTGCTGCCTCCTATATGCGGGGCGTCCCATTTATACAAGTTCCTACCACCATCCTAGCGCATGATAGTGCTGTGGGTGGGAAAGTAGCAATCAATCATCCACTTGGAAAGAATATGATTGGAGCTTTTTATCAGCCTGAAGCTGTTTTTTATGATTTGGAACTGTTAAAAACGTTGCCAATTCAGGAAATCCGATCGGGGTTTGCTGAGGTTATTAAACATGCCCTTATTGCGGATCCGGATTTCTATCAATGGTTAAAGACAAATATTCAGGATTTGCATTCTTTACCATTGACGCAAATATCAGGCTCTTTGGTAAAGGGGATAAGAATAAAAAACGAATTTGTCTCAGAGGATGAAAGAGAAACAGGTGTCCGCGCCTTTTTGAATTTAGGGCATACACTTGGACATGCCATTGAAGCAGAAATGGGGTATGGGAACTTTACCCATGGGGAAGCGGTTATGATTGGGATGATTTTTGCATTAAAATTAAGCCAAAAACTGCTGGGGCTTTCATTCCAATTAAACGAGTTTATTGAATGGGTTAAAACGTTGGGGTATGTAACCACCATACCCGCGCAACTATCGTTTGAAAGCCTGATTAGCAAAATGAAACAGGATAAAAAGTCTGTAGGCGAGTCCATTCACTTTGTCTTATTGGATGAAGTAGGACAGCCTAGGCTGCTGGAAATAAATGAAACAGTATTATTGGAAGAACTAAAAAGTTTTTAATTCAAAAAAGGGGGATTTTTCATGATTAGAGGGGTGAGGGGAGCAACGACGGTTAGCACAAATACTGAAGAAGCCATTGTCTCTGCGACAGAGGAGCTTCTGGCTAAATTAATTGAAGTTAATCATATTCAACCCGATACCGTCGCCTCGATTTTGATCTCTACCACTGAGGATGTTAATGCGGCGTTCCCTGCTAAGGCATTGCGGAAATTTGCAGGATGGACGTATGTACCAGTAATGTGTATGCGGGAAATTCCTGTTCCTAATTCTCTGGAAATGTGCGTAAGAATTATGATGCACGTAAATACAGGCAAACCACAGGAAGAAATTGTCCATGTATATTTAAAGGATGCAAAGGTGCTAAGACCAGACCTTGGCAGTAGTTTAGTGTAGTAATAGAATCTTATAAATCAGATCGAATGGAGTGGGAAAAATGAGATGGAAAGAGAGAGTCTTATCACTGACTCCCTATCAACCTGGAAAATCAATTGAGGCGGTAAAAAAACAATTTAACTTGGATCGGATTGTCAAACTGGCATCGAATGAAAATCCGTTTGGATGTTCGGAACAGGCACTTACCGCTCTTCAATCCTATCCTGCAAGTTTAGCCCTTTATCCTGATGGCTACGCTACACATTTACGAGAAACACTTGCAGCATTTTTACAGGTCAAAGAGGAAGAGCTTATATTAGGCAATGGCTCTGATAATTTAATTCAAATCATTTCAAGGGCACTTTTGCATCCGAATGCCAGCACGATCATGGCAACCCCAACATTCTCGCAATATAAGCACAATGCTGTAATTGAGGGGGCAATCATTAACGAAATTCCTCTTATCAACGGAGAACATGATCTTAATGCCATGCTACAAGCAATTGACGAGTCAACAAATGTCATATGGGTCTGCAGTCCTAATAATCCGACGGGTACATATATACCGGAGAACAAGTTAATTCCATTTTTAGAACAGGTTCCGCAACATATCCTTGTGGTGCTCGATGAGGCCTATTATGAATATGTAGTTGCGGAAGATTACTATGACGCCATTAGTTTAACGCGTAAGTATGAAAATTTAATTGTGCTTCGGACTTTTTCTAAAATATATGGACTTGCAGCTCTAAGAGTTGGCTATGGAGTGGCTAATCCCGCCATTATTAAAGCACTTGAACCGGTTAGAGAACCGTTCAATGTGAATTCGTTAGGTCAATTAGCAGCCAGTGAAGCAATTAAGGACCAGGAATTTGTTGAAGTTTGCCGAGATAAAAACAGACAGGGTCTAACACAGTTTTATGACTTCTGCGAGCAATATCAACTTAAATTTTATCCTTCACAGACCAATTTTATTTTAATTGATAGTAAAATCGATGGTGATGAAATTTTTCAATATTTGCAAGCAAAAGGATTTATTGTGCGCTCCGGAAAAGCCCTTGGCTTCCCGACAGCGGTCAGAATAACAGTTGGCTCGTCTGAGCAAAACGAAGGGGTCCTTAAGGCATTAGGTGAATTTTTAGAAGCGAACTGAGGGGATTTACATTGAATGGCCGTGTTTTTGTAATTGGCTTGGGCTTGATTGGCGGTTCCTTAGCATTGTGTGTTAAGAAGGAGCACCATGAAGCTGTTGTCGTAGGATTTGATATAAATGGTGAACAGGCAAGACTTGCGAAAATGCTGGGAGTTATAGATGAAATAGCGGAAAATATTGATGATGGTGCCATCGATGCTGATTTAATCATTATTGCGGCACCAGTGAATGAAACGAAGAACATCATCCGGCTTTTATCTGAACTTCCACTTAATCCTGAGGTGATCGTAACAGATACCGGCAGTACAAAAAGCAAAATTGTTGAGAGTGCGGCCAGTTTAACGAAAAAGGGAATTACGTTTATTGGTGGACATCCTATGGCAGGTTCACATAAAAGCGGTGTTTCTGCCGCAAAAGAGATATTATTCGAAAACGCCTTTTATCTCTTAACTCCTGAAGAATATATTGAAGGGTCAAGGGTTGAACGATTAAAGGAATGGTTAATCGGGACCAATGCAAAATTCTTAACTATCACCCCAGGAAATCATGATTATTTAACAGGTATTGTCAGTCATTTTCCGCATATTATTGCGGCATCGATTGTTAGGCAAACGGAAAAGCTAGCCGAGGCAGAAGGACTCATCCCTCGTCTCGCGGCAGGCGGATTTAGGGATATCACACGTATTGCGTCAAGCAGTCCGGCAATGTGGAAAGATATTTTACTGCACAACCGTGAGATACTAATTGAACTCCTAGATCAATGGCAGATCGAAATGAATGGGGTTAAAACCTTGTTAGAAAAGGAAAATAGTGCCGCTATTTTTGATTATTTTCAACAGGCAAAGCAATTCCGAGATGGTTTGCCTCAAAAAGAAAAAGGGGCGATACCTGCATTTTATGATTTGTTTGTCGATATACCAGATTACCCCGGCGTCGTTTCAGAAATAACGGGCTTTTTAGCGAAGGAAAGAATCAGCATCACTAACATCCGCATTCTTGAAACGCGGGAAGATATAAATGGAGTCTTAGTCATTAGCTTTCAGACGGAAGAGGATCGGCAAAGGGCAGGACGGTGTATTGGCAGTTATTCAAGCTATTCAACTTCAATTGGAATATAAAATGATTTTAAAAAGGTGATTTTTAATGACATCATTGATACTGAAAACGAATATAAAGCGATTATTTGGTGAGATTACGATCCCAGGAGATAAATCCATCTCGCATAGATCGGTTATGTTTGGATCGATTGCACATGGCGAAACAAAGATTACTAACTTTTTGCCAGGGGATGACTGTTTAAGTACCATATCGTGCTTTCAAAAGCTTGGGGTCACAATTGAGGAAGTGGATGACGGCCTTCGGATTATCGGTAATGGTTTTGAAGGATTAACAGAACCTAATGAGGTCTTGGATGTGGGGAACTCTGGGACTACTATTCGGTTATTAATGGGGATATTGGCCGGAAGACCATTTTTCTCGACTTTGGTGGGGGATGAGTCAATCGGAAAAAGGCCTATGACAAGGGTAACGAGCCCATTAGCTTTAATGGGAACAAGGATTGACGGGCGAAACGACGGGGCCTTTACTCCTATTTCAATCCGTGGAGGGCAGTTAACACCAATCCAATACGAGCTTCCTGTGGCTAGCGCACAGGTAAAGTCCGCGTTAATTTTAGCAGGGCTGCAAGCTGAGGGAGAATGTAAGATTGTCGAACCCGCTGAAACCCGTGATCATACGGAAAGAATGATCCGAAAATTTGGTGGAAAAATTGATAAAGATAATAAAACAATTACTGTCATAGGCGGACAAAGTCTGAAAGCGGCAACCATACATGTTCCGGGTGATATATCCTCAGCAGCCTTCTTCCTTGTTGCCGGGGCCATTATTCCAGAGGGTGAAATTGTTTTAAAAAATGTCGGACTCAATCCAACGCGAACAGGAATTATCGAAGTAATGAAGAAAATGGGCGCGGATTTAGAGATTGTTCAAAAGGAAGATGACTCATTTGAACCAGTTGGTGACCTGATTATTAAGACTTCAAATCTTAAAGGTACGGTTGTTGAAGGTGAGTTAATACCTAAACTAATTGATGAAATTCCGATAATTGCGCTCCTTGCAACACAGGCTGACGGTACAACCGTGATAAAGGATGCTGAAGAATTAAAGGTAAAAGAAACCAATCGCATTGATACTGTTGTCCAAGAATTAAGGAAATTGGGTGCTTCGATTGAAGCGACAGACGATGGAATGATTATCCACGGAAAAACACCTTTAGATGGTGGCAGTGTATCTAGTCATGGAGATCATCGAATTGGAATGATGCTCTCAATTGCTGCCCTTTTATGTAAGAACGATGTTGAACTGGAGCAATCCGAAGCCATCTCGGTATCCTACCCAAACTTTTTCGACCATTTAAATAACCTTATCCACTAAGAGCTGCATATTAATGCGGCTTTTTCTTATAAAGATAAGAAAGTATAAATTCCGACTTCGAGAATTGTCTAGCGCAAGCGCCCTAGCGGCTAGTGTCCTTCGCTCTCCGCCCTACGATAAGTCAACATCGAATCGCCTCCGACTCTTCGTGTTTCCTTTATCTCAGTTGGAGCGCTCCAGGCCATACGCCGCTGACCAGGGCGCTTGCGCTTTTCTTATGGGGAAATGAATAGAATGTTGTTTAAACGTCATAGTTTTCAAACTTTACGCATAGCTTGTCTTAAAGAGGAAAAGGGTGGTAGGGCCGTTGTATATCATTGAAAATGCCAATATCCTTAAAAATAGTGAACTTCAAACATGTTCACTATTAATTAATGATGACCAAATAGCAGCGATTCAAGCTGGTTTCAAACGATATCAATTCATAAAGATGAACTTAGAACCGTATATTATGACCCCGTCCTATGTCCTTTTTAATTCGAACATTCCATATCAAGGTTCTTTTCAAGATTTAAAGGATTTTTTGATTGAACACTTTTTGTTAAAAGGGTGTACCACATTGTTAACTTATGTTGAGCTGCTGTATGAAAATGAATTAACTGAAAAAATGTTAGGCATGAAAACAGCATTAATGAGCAGCCCAATTGATTTTATGATTGGGATTAGAATCCCGCTACGATTAATCACCCCAACACTAATAAGAAAGTGTAAAAAAGAAAAGGTTCCCGCTATCTTTGTTGATCTGAAAGACCTAGACGAATTGGAGAAAATTCCATGGGGATGGATTAGGGAAGCTATGTTTCCATTCAACTGCCCATTCATTCCACTAATTTCTTGTTCACAAAAGAAGGAAGAGAAGACCGTTTTGTCGAAATGGAATACTATCATACAAAAAGAAAAAATTCCAGCGCTTTCTGAGGTAGTAAAAGAGGACCGGCCATTGCCTATTCCTGTATTAAACAAAATCGGATTATACCCGCAAAAATCTAGTCTTATGAATGGTACTGAATTAAGTTATAACTTATTTATAAAGGGAAGAGAAATCAAGAATGTTGATGAAGTAAGTTTATTTCATTATCATAGTGATAGGCTAGTAGTTACAGTTCACAAAGGAAAAGTTGTCCGTGCAGGCAATACCGTTTTATTTAAACCCGGTAATGGAGAATATGTTAAGGTGAGAACCCCGGCATTTTTTTCTTTGTAATTATGGGAACGAGAGGTAAAAGTCAATGGATCGAGTTAATAAAATTATCAATATGTTAGAAAATGGTCAACATAAACAGGCCTTAAATGAATATAATCTTATATTAAAAAACGGTAGTCACGAAGAAAAGTTCCTACTTGGGGAAGAATTATTCCAGTATGGATTTTTGGTGGAAGCGAAGGCCTTAGTTGAAAGCCTATTGGAAAGTTACCCTGAAGAGGGAGAACTCCTTATTTTGTTAAGTGAAATCTTAGTTGAATCGGGAGAAGAAGAGGAAGCCATCCTTGTCCTGGAAAAAATTTCGGAACAGGATGTTAATTATGGCCAGTCTTTACTATTGTTGGCGGATCTTTATCAAATTCAAGGGCTTTTTGAAGTTTGTGAACGAAAACTTTTGAAGGCGAAAGAATTATTGCCAAATGAGGTTATTATTGATTTTGCCTTAGGAGAGCTTTATAGCGAGCAGGGTGAAATTATTAAGGCGATGGCAGCTTTTGAACTAGTTTTAAAAGAGGAAAACGAAATTGCCGGTATTAATATCCATGGTCGGATGGCAGATCTTTTAAGTACCTCCGGAGCTTTCGAAGACGCCCTTACCTATTATGATCAAGCACTAGCTGAAAAGTTAGAAATTAACACGTTATTCGGCTACGCCTTCACTTCACTTCAAGCAGGTTACAATCGGACAGCGATTGAAAAGTTTACTGAATTAAAGGAGCTTGATCCCGAATATCATTCACTTTATTTACATTTAGCGTTAAGCTATGAACGAGAAGAAGAGCTAGAAAACAGTTTCCAAACGATAAAAGAGGGCATTGGGCAGGATGAATTTAATAAGGAATTATTTTTCTACGGTGGAAAAATAGCTTTGAAGCTTGGAAAGGCAGATGAAGCTGAACAATATTTCCGTGAGGCCCTTGCCATTGATCCTGGCTTTATCGAGGCGGCCCTTACGTTAAATAAGTTCTTTTTGCAGCACGAAAGGTATGCGGATGTGATTGAGTTAATTTCTCATCTTGATATTATGGAAGATGAAGAGCCACAGATACTATGGGACTTAGCACTTGCTTACGATAAACTTGAAGAATTTTCTTACGCATTAGACAAATATGAAAGTGCATATACTTTTTTAAAGAATAATGAAGCCTTTTTACAGGATTACGGATATTTTCTCATTGAAGAAGGAAAAACGGCCCGTGCCGCCGAAATTTTTAAACAGCTACTAAGTGTAGACCCGACCAATGGTGAGTATTTAGAAGTGCTTGAACGTTTAACCAATTAGTAGAAATAAAAAAGCTGATTATGCAGAGGAGGGAAACTATCATGGCAACCCCTGTTTCTGTCAACGAGAAGAAGGATTTTATACGCTGGTTTTTAAATCATTATCAATTAAAAAGAAGAGAATGTGTATGGATTCTAAATTACTTAATGAGCCACGATCAATTAATGGAAAAGGTTCATTTTGTTGAGCAAGCACAGTATTGCCCGCGGGGTTTGATTATGTCAACACATTGTGTCGATAAAGTGCCGTTTCGCTTTTATAAGGAAAATGTTATGACTACTGATGCTGAGAAATCCTTTCATGACATCCGGTTAAATCGGGATGAGGATATTTTTATTCAATTAAATTTTCACGCTTCCAATCAAGCGCATCAATATGCGGCAGTTCTTGAAGAAAATCCATTCGTTCCTAAACATTTACAAGTTAATGAAAAGGATGGAGTCATTGCGGAACAATTGCTGCAGCATAGTATCGAACGGTTTCAACGTGAAAAACTACTGGGGTTAATTGATGAAGCACTTGATAAGCAAGATCGTGTAGCATTTCAGCTGTTAACAGAAAAATTAAATAAACTAATGGTGACGGAACAAAAAGGGAGTTTGCGATAAGCAGACTTCCTTTTTTACTTTATCTTTTAAAATGTTTGAAGATAATGATATGATTGGACTAGCTAAGAAAAAGGATTGGTGTATAAAATGAAGTGGATTCCTAAAGATATAGAGACATACCTAAATGCTAAGGAGTATGTGGATACTGCTGTTGTTCCATTATATTCGGTTTCAGTCGGGGGTGAGATGAAGCAATCAGCGGCAAACGCTGAATTTATCACACTATTAACAAGCCATCTAGAAAGGCAGTTTACAGGAAGAATATTATTATTTCCCCCATTTACTTATCTGAAAAATGGAGACAATGAAAAAGTAATGAGTGATTTGTTGAAATGGGAGAGAGAGATTAGCGAAAGTGAATGCAAGCATATATTTTACATAACATCCGAGCTTGATTGGCGTACACACGAACAGAAGTTAGGCGGCTCATTAATATGGCTTCCATCCCTGCCGCTAGAGCAGATGAATGATTCCCAAAAAATGGAGATGATTGATAGCCAGGTAAAACAGCTTCTCATCCTTTTTACACAAAAGTGGCATGAAAATGAGTAAAATTCTTCAGATTATATGTTTTTAAAATAGTATGATATTGACCTTACATGCAGATTGATATATCATTGTTATGTCCTAGTTTTATATGTGTTTAATAAATTGTCCGCTGGACTTAACTTCGTGAAAAGAGGGGGGGATAAGCATGAGTAAAGAGCGCGTTTCAAGACGTCAATTTTTAAGCTACACATTAACTGGTGTAGGCGGTTTTATGGCAGCCGGAATGTTAATGCCGATGGTACGTTTTGCTGTAGATCCAGTTTTAAAGGCAGAAGCAGGCGGTGATTTCATCGCAACAAAGCAAAAGGTTTCAGACTTAACAGCTGAGCCGGTTCGAGTTGACTTTACCTTCAAACAAAAGGATGCATGGTATGAGTCAGAAGTAACCAATACTGCCTGGGTTTATCGTGATGATAAGACAGATAAAATTGTAGCCCTATCACCTGTATGTAAACACTTAGGCTGTACGGTTAACTGGAATACTGATAAGGAACATCCAGGTCAATTTTTCTGTCCATGTCACTATGGCCGGTACGAGAAGAATGGTAAAAACATTGCTGGTACACCACCGTTGGCACCACTTGATGTATATCCATTCAAGGAAAAAGATGGTTTCCTATACTTAGGTAAAGCTGAACCACGGAAGGAGGCGTAATCATTGTTAAACAAAATTTACGATTGGGTAGATGAACGTTTAGATATTACGCCTTTGTGGCGCGATATCGCAGACCATGAAGTACCCGAGCATGTTAACCCAGCGCATCATTTTAGTGCGTTTGTTTACTGCTTTGGCGGTCTGACTTTCTTCGTAACAGTCATTCAAATTCTTTCAGGTATGTTTTTAACCATGTACTATGTACCGGATATTAAGAACGCCTGGGAATCTGTTTATTATCTTCAAAACGAAGTTGCTTTTGGACAAATTGTACGTGGTATGCATCACTGGGGTGCAAGTTTAGTACTTGTAATGTTGTTTTTACATACATTACGCGTCTTTTTCCAAGGTGCTTATAAAAAGCCTCGTGAATTGAACTGGATTGTCGGAGTTCTCATTTTCTTCGTCATGTTAGGATTAGGTTTCACGGGTTACTTATTACCTTGGGATATGAAAGCGTTGTTTGCAACAAAAGTTGGTCTGCAGATTGCAGAAGCAACACCATTTATTGGCAGCTATGTCAAGGTCTTACTTGCAGGTCATGAACATATAGTAGGGGCACAAACATTAACCCGTTTCTTTGCTATCCACGTGTTCTTTTTACCGGCAGCCTTATTTGGATTAATGGCAGCGCACTTCATTATGATTCGTAGACAAGGTATTTCTGGACCGCTATAAAACAGGTTTTTATCTCTACGGAAAAAGGAGGGGGATTGCTCAATGCATCGCGGAAAAGGTATGAAGTTCGTTGGTGACTCGCGTGTTCCAGCACCTGAATCACGCAAACGAATGCTCCCAAAAGATTACTCAGAATACCCTGGTAAAACAGAGGCATTCTGGCCTAACTTCCTTTTAAAAGAATGGATGATAGGCGCAGTTTTTCTTGTCGGCTTTTTATGTTTAACAGTGGCACATCCGGCACCGCTTGAAAGGATAGCGGATCCAACTGATACAGGCTATATTCCATTACCAGACTGGTATTTCTTATTCTTGTATCAATTGTTGAAATATTCGTATGCATCGGGGCCATACACGGTTGTAGGAGCTATGATCATGCCAGGATTAGCTTTTGGTGGTTTATTATTAGCACCGTTCCTTGATCGCGGACCGGAACGTCGTGCGAGAAAACGCCCACTTGCTACTGGGTTTATGCTTCTAGCACTAGCTTCTATCGTATTCCTAACTTGGCAATCGGTTGCGACACATGACTGGGCTGCTGCAGAGCGCCAAGGTAAAATTGTCGCCAAGGTTGAAATCGATAAAACTAGTGAAGGTTATAAAATTGCTAATGATAATACATGTTTAACTTGCCATGGTGATAGTTTTCAGGGTGGCGCTGGAGCACCAACATTGATTGGAACCGGCTTATCGGCTGAGGAAGTGGCGAAAATTGCCAAAGAAGGTAAAGGCGGCAAAATGCCACCAGGAATCTTTAAAGGTGATGACGAACAGCTGAAGAAACTGTCTGAATTTATCTCAGGCCTTGGTAAAGAGTAGAATGGCAAAAAAAGCTGACGAAAAGATCGTCAGTTTTTTTTATATGAATGTCAATGATGAAAAGAGGTGTATAAGTGCGCTTAATTTACCCTTTCTTAGCAAACCGATCTATTCTAAAACTGTTGCTTATTGTGAATATTGCCGGAACAATCTATGGGTACTATTGGTACGGGTGGCAGCTAAAGGAAACACCTGGCATTTTTCTTGCTTTTGTACCTGACAGCCCGACCGCCAGCTTATTTTTTGTTTTTGTTTTAATTGCTTTTTTACTGCGGAAAAACTGGCGGATAATGGAAGCACTTGCGATTGTTACGCTTTTTAAATATGGGATATGGGCCGTTGTCATGAATATTCTTGTTTATTTTGTTAACGGTGAATTGGATTTGGTAGGATACATGTTAATTTTCTCTCATTTCGCTATGGCTGTCCAAGGATTATTATTTGCACCGTTTTTTCGGTTTAAATGGTGGCATTTAGTCATTACTGCGGTATGGACGCTTCACAATGATGTCATTGATTATGTTTTTTTCATGTTGCCAAGCTACCACATGCTAGACCAATATACAGCACAAATCGGCTATTTTACCTTCTGGCTATCCATTCTTTCGATCGGACTTGCCTATTACCTTGTTATAAGGCCTAATAGATTTAAACTAAAAATAAATACTTGAAGATGGTCTAACCTTGTCCACCCCTACATACATTTTATTAGTAATGAAAGGGGGGACAAGGATTGAAAATCAGATGGTTATTTTTTTTAGCAATTATCATTATGCTCACTCCCATACCTGTAAATGCTGAACAGCAAACGCCAATGGAGAAGCTGGATGATATCTCCGATGAAGCTCTTCAAATGGTAAAATTTCAAAGATATGAAGATGCAAAAAAATTACTGGATTATTTTTCTGATCAATTTACAAGTATTACGGGGACAACGAAACCCCTTTCAATGGACGAGGTTAGAATTGTTCATACCTCACATGATGAAGCGATGGAAGCAGCAGTTAGCGCCAACATGAAATATGAGGAAAGAATAAATAAACTAACAAAGTTTCGTCTTGTTATTGATGCATTAGCAACGAGTCATCAACCTTTATGGACTGAAATGGAAGAACAAATCATGACGGCTTTTCATCAGGCAAAAGCGGCAGCCACAAATGGTGATACGGCTCAATTTCATACAAACTTTAACACCTTTTTATCGTTATATAATGTTATATATCCAAGTATGAAAATAGATGTACCGGTAGAAAATATTCAAAGATTAGATGCACGGATTGATTTTATCAATGAGTATCGATCTGAAATTATGACAAATCCAAAGAGTCAACAAGAGCTGAGTGCACTAGACACAGATTTAAAAAGTCTGTTTGCCAATATGGAAGAGGATGACGCAGACCCTTCGCTTTGGTGGGTTATTATTTCAACTGGAAGTATTATTATCATGACTTTATCTTATGTAGGCTGGAGAAAGTATCAAGGAGATAAAAATCAGAAAAAAAACCGATCAAGAGACTAATAGTTTGAAGATAAAAAAGCAATGTCCACACTATGCATAAGTGGACATTGCTTTTTCAATGAGATAAGAGACTATTAATTTTAACTTCGAGAATTGTCCAGCTCCAGGCGCCATCGGCTAGTGTACTTCGCTCTTCTAATCAGTTAATGGCATTTTATTTTCATCAAGTGTAAAGCCCTCGCCGTGGACATCATGGACAACTGAAATGGATATAAATGCATGCGGGTCAACAGAAGTGATTAAGTTTTTTAAGCGGATTAATTCATTTTTGGCAACGACACAATATAAAACATCACGTTCATTTTTTGTATAGGAACCATACCCCCGTAGTGCTGTGACACCACGTCCCATTTCCTCCATAATTTTATCTGCAATTTGGGCATTGTTTTCCGAAATGATCATTGCCCCTCTTGCAGAATATGCGCCCTCCTGCATGAAGTCAATCACTCTTGCGCCGACAAAGACTGCAACAAGTGTATACATTGCTTGTTTGTAGGAAATGTATGTAAGTGAAAGAACGATTACACAAGCATCAAACAAGAACATGGTTTTCCCCATGTTCCATCCTGCATATTTTTGGACAAGTCTGGCAATAATATCAACTCCCCCAGTTGTTCCTCCAAAACGGAAAATAATACCTAAGCCAATCCCTGTGAAGACACCCGCAAACAAGGCGGCTAACGTTAAATCATGCTGCAGCGGCATATCTATCGAATAACGCTGAAAAATCCAAAGAAAAATTGATACACCAACAGTTCCGATAATGGTATAGAAAAAGGTGTTTTTCCCCAACAACTTCCACCCAATAAAAAATACCGGAATATTCAAGATTAAGTTTGTATAGGATGGATCCCATTTGAACAATCCATAGAAAAGCAGTGTAATACCTGTAAATCCGCCTTCGGCAAGCTTATTTTGCATATTAAAATTAACTAGCCCAAATGACATAATCGCTGTTCCCAATAGGATAAACAGGATATTTTTAAATTTAAGTCCGAATACCATGAGCCTTCCTCCTATGCCATATTTTCTCTCTTATGGCGGTTTTTATTATAGCGAATTACTAGTGCTAGAGCAATGAGTAGCGGAAAAGTGCGTGAAGAAAACAAAAACATTTGTAAATCCGTCATAATTTAGCTAACATAAAAAAGGAATAATTGAAATTTTGGCCGTTTTGGTAAAAGAGGTGGAAATCTATGTCCGAACAGAAATCGATGAGAGATCTTCAGGCGGAAGTCGATACATACATTAGTCAATTTAAAGAAGGTTATTTCAGTCCATTGGCGATGCTTGCCAGACTAACGGAAGAGCTAGGAGAGCTTGCAAGAGAAGTTAACCATTATTATGGTGAAAAACCGAAGAAATCCAGTGAGACTGAAAAGGCGATTGAAGAGGAGCTTGGCGATCTCCTGTTTGTACTTATTTGCTTTGCTAATGCCTTAAACATTGATCTGGAAGAGGCACATGATTATGTGATGAATAAATTTAATACGCGTGATAAAAACCGTTGGACAAGAATAGATAAAGAAAATATGGAGTGAGGAAGATGAATCCTATTAAGATAATCATTGCTGGGCCGCGCGGTCGCATGGGAAGTGAAGCAGTGAAATTAGCAACCAATACAGAACACTTCCAGCTGGTTGCTGCCATTGATCACAAGAATGATGGTATGATGCTTAGTGATGTAGAAGGCTTTCAAGCCATATCGAATGTACCGATTTATACAGATATTCACAATTGCCTGCAAAATGTAGGAGCAGATGTCTTAATCGACCTAACGACACCAGAGGTGGGTATGCACCACGCTAAAACTGCCCTTGAATACAATGTTCGTCCTGTAGTTGGAACAACAGGCTTTTCAAAGGGAGATTTGGAAGAACTGGAGCAAATTTGTCAGGAAAAAGGGCTTGGCTGTATCATAGCTCCCAATTTTGCGATTGGTGCGGTCTTAATGATGAAGTTCTCGCAAATGGCTGCAAAATATTTTCACGATGTAGAAATAATCGAGATGCATCATGACCAAAAGCTTGATGCTCCTTCAGGGACAGCGGTAAAAACTGCTGAAATGATATCAGCAGTAAGGGAGGCCAAGAAACAAGGGCATCCGAATGAAAAGAAACCTTGCCAGGGGCAAGAGGAGCAGAACGTGATGGAATGCATATTCATTCAGTTCGATTGCCTGGTCTAATCGCCCATCAACAGGTGTTATTTGGTTCTGATGGACAGACATTAACGGTCCGTCACGATTCCTATCACCGCGGCTCCTTTATGTCAGGAGTAAAAGTCGCTGTTGAAACAGTCATGAACCAGAATACCTTTGTTTACGGATTAGAAAATATTTTAGGTTAGGAGTCAGTTTATGAATATTGCCTTAATCGCTCATGATCAAAAGAAAAATGACTTAGTCCAATTTGTAACGGCATATCAGGGGATATTTGCCAAGCACGCTTTGTTCGCAACCGGGACAACTGGCTTAAGAATTACTGAAGCAACTGGATTAAACGTAACTCGTTTTAAATCAGGTCCATTAGGTGGAGACCAAGAAATTGGCGCAAGGATTGCCAATAATCAAATGGATGCCATCTTCTTCTTCCGAGATCCCTTAACGGCCCAGCCTCATGAACCGGATGTAACGGCGCTTGTCAGACTTTGTGATGTCTATGCTATTCCTCTTGCAACGAATATGGGTTCAGCCGAATTACTAATAAGGGGTTTAGAAATGGGTCTAATGGAATGGAGAAATGTCGTCAAAGAGAATGGTGAGGGAAATGAAGGATAAACATTTACATATTCTCGCTTTTGGTGCACATGCTGATGATGTAGAAATCGGTATGGCTGGAACCATCGTGAAACTAGCTTCACAAGGAAAAAAGATTGGGATTTGTGATTTGACAGATGCTGATCTTTCCTCAAATGGGAATGTAATGATAAGGAAAGAGGAAGCTGCTCGTGCAGCTGATATTTTAGATGTATCAATACGGACTACACTTGGTTTTCCCGATAGAGGATTACTTCTAAATGAAGAGTACATAAGGAAGATTGCAGATGTAATTCGAACGCTCAAGCCTGAAGTGGTTTTTGCTCCTTATTTTGAGGACCGCCATCCGGATCATGGGAATTGTGCCAGGCTTGTAGAAGAAGCTGTTTTTTCTGCAGGGATAAGGAAGTTTAAAACGGATGGATGTGCCGACCCACATCGAGTAAAAAGAGTTTATTTTTATATGATTAATGGATTTCATACACCAGATTTTACTGTTGATATTTCAGGATTCATCGATAAAAAACTGGCTGCATTACGTGCCTATCAAAGCCAATTTGAATTATCGGAGCAAAGTTTCGATACCCCGCTTGTGAATGGCTATATTGAAACAGTGGAAGCAAGGGAAAGAATGTTTGGAAAGTTGGTCGGAGTAACCTATGCTGAGGGCTTCAAAGCGAAGGTTCCAATCCTTTTGAAGCATGATTTGATAGGAGAATAAAGATGCGGAAACTTAAAATTGGAATTACCTGCTACCCCACTGTAGGTGGTTCGGGTGTAGTTGCAACAGAGTTGGGTAAGATGCTTGCCGAGAAAGGACATGAAATTCACTTTATTTCATCAAGCCTCCCCTTTCGATTAAATAAAATGTACCACAATATTTATTACCATCAGGTGGATGTGAATCAATATTCTGTTTTTCAATACGCTCCTTACGATATTGCGTTAGCTAGTAAAATGGCTGAAGTAGCGAATCGGGAAAATTTGGATATTCTTCATGTCCATTATGCCATTCCGCATGCCGTTTGTGCCATTTTAGCCAAGCAAATGTCCAACAGGGATATAAAGATTGTTACAACCTTGCACGGAACGGACATTACGGTTTTAGGCTATGACCCATCATTAACAAATGCGATTAAATTCGGAATTGAAAAATCAGATACCGTAACAGCCGTTTCCAATTCCTTAGTTAATCAGACTTATGAGCTCATCAATCCAGATAAACAGATTGAAACAGTCTATAATTTTATTGATGAACGAATTTACCAAAAAACGGATGCTGCTGACTTAAAGACGCAATTAGAGATTAAAGAAGAGGAAAAAGTCATTATTCATGTCTCAAATTTTCGTGCGGTTAAACGGGTGCAAGATGTGGTAAGGACATTTGCAAGAATTGCTGCGGCTATGCCGGCCAAATTACTGCTCGTCGGAGATGGACCTGAAATGACCATCGTTTGTAAACTTGTCAGAAAGCTATCGATCGAGGGTCAAGTTATCTTCCTTGGAAAACAAGAAAATCTTGAGGAATTATATTCTATTAGTGATCTCAAGCTATTATTGTCGGAAAAAGAGAGTTTTGGTCTCGTTGCGCTCGAGGCAATGGCATGCGGTGTCCCATGTATTGGAACGAATGTCGGGGGTATTCCTGAGGTCATTCAACATGGCGTAAATGGATATATTTGTGAAGTATCTGATATTGGAGATATAGCAGAAAAGGCTATTTCACTTTTGACGGATAACAAGCTGCATCAACAATTTTCTCAAGCATCGGTAAATACCGTTCATACAAAATTTAAGGCTGAACAAATCGTTGAACAATATGAGCAGATATATTATAAACTGCTGAATTAGGTGAAAAAGATGAAAGAACCATTTTTATCAGCCAATCCTGTATTAAAAAGATTAGAAGAGGCCGGATACGAGGCTTATTTTGTAGGTGGATCTGTTAGAGATTATTTGTTGAATAAAACGATTAATGATGTTGACATTGCAACATCTGCAACACCCGAAGAGGTGAAAGAAATTTTCCCAAAAACCGTTGATATCGGAATCGAACATGGAACTGTTCTCGTTTTATTTAATCAGCAATCCTATGAAATTACCACCTTTCGGACTGAGGGAGAGTATCAGGATTACCGAAGACCGAAAGAGGTCTCGTTTATTCGCAATTTACAGGAGGACCTGCAGCGCAGAGATTTCACCATGAATGCTATTGCAATGGATCGCTATGGGACACTTATTGATCCATTTAATGGTCAACTGGCCATCAAGGAAAAAGTGATTAGGACTGTGGGTTCTGCCAATAATCGTTTTCAAGAAGACGCTTTAAGGATGATGAGAGCGATACGTTTTGTCAGCCAGCTCTCCTTTTCTATCGAAGAGGAAACCCGTCAGGCTTTGGTAAATCTTGTTCCATTACTTACAAATATAGCGGTAGAACGAAAAAGAGCAGAGTTTGAAAAGCTACTTGTTGGGAAAAACTGCAATAACGGATTGAGAATTTTATTGGAAACGAATGTATTTACTTATTTACCGGGTTTAGCCAATCAAAAGGAGCAAATTGAAAAATTAGTAGAGTTCGACGTTGATGGACTGACAAAAAAGGAAATGTGGTCATTTCTCCTTTTTTGTTTAAACGCGGAGGGAAAATCAATTGGACCGTTTCTAAGGGATTGGCGGCTGCCGCTTAAAGAAATTAAAGATATTCAGCAAATCTTGTTTTTTGTTAAAAAAAGGCTTGAGCAAGAATGGTCCATTTATGATTTATATTCTGCGGGCAGTGACACCATTACCTCAACAGAAAGGCTGTACAACAGGATTAAAGGATTAACTGGTGTGGAATCACTTCAATACTGGATGGCTCAATATCATAAACTCCCGATTAAGCAACGCTCAGAAATCGCTGTTTCAGGAGTCGACTTAATGGCATGGTATAATCGACAGGGTGGCCCATGGCTAAAGGAAACCATGCTAGAAATTGAACAGGCGGTAATTAATGAAATAGTAGAAAATGATAAGAATACAATTAAGGAGTGGCTCTTAAGGTGTCAGAAATAAGAATAAAACTACTCGATGCCTTTACGAATGCGGGTGAATCCTTTTTATCAGGACAGCATCTTGCAGACCTTATTGGTTGCTCAAGAACAGCGGTTTGGAAGCATATTGAGGAATTAAGAAAAGAAGGCTTTGAATTAGAAGCTGTCAGAAATAAAGGGTATCGAGTTGTCAAAACGCCTGAAAGAATTACTGCAGACGAAATTAGGCTAGGCTTGCAAACTAGCTTGATTGGCAGGAACATCTACTATGAAGAAAGCGTTGAATCCACACAAATTATTGCCGGGCGTTTGTCCAATGAGAATGTTCCAGAAGGAACTATTATTATAGCGGAAGAACAACTGTCCGGGAAAGGAAGAATGAACAGAACATGGCATTCTCCTAAATATACTGGAATATGGATGAGTCTCATTCTAAGGCCGAATATACAGCTCACTAAGGCGCCGCAACTGACACTTTTAACAGCGGTAGCCATTGTTCATGCAATTGAAGAAGAAACTGGACTACAACCGGAAATAAAATGGCCTAATGATATTTTATTGGCGGGAAAAAAAGTGACCGGAATCTTAACAGAATTACATGCCGAAGCCGACCGCATCCATTCCATCATTATTGGGATTGGCATTAATGTAAATCAAAAGATGGAAGATTTCCCGAGTGAACTTCAAGAAAAGGCCAGTTCCCTTTCGATTGAAAAAGGGGAATTGATTTCTCGAGCTGGTTTGATTAGAAGTTTTTTCAAGCACTTTGAAAAATTGTATATGCTTTACTTAGAACAAGGGTTTTTTCCAATTAAGCTTTTATGGGAAGGTTACGCAGTAAGTATTGGTAAAATTCTAAAAGCTAGAACATTAACAAATGTCATTGAAGGAAAAGCGCTGGGAATAACAGATGATGGGGTATTAATATTGGAGGATGAGACAGGTGTCGTCCACCATATTTATTCTGCAGACATTGAGGTTTGATAACAGTGCTTGCCCATATCAGAATATTTGTATATAATTTTCTTGGGCAGTATCTTTTAAGAACTGCACCTTTTTGTAAACCGATTATCAAAATTAAAAAGGTTTCTGCCTAGATCCGAATATCGGACCGGGACAGAGGGATGGAACTTGCAATGAGAAACAAAGATCCTCTGCCTACAGAAGGGTCTTTTTTATTTGATTTGCAAACTCGTTTTATCACCTCTCCCATACTTTAAGGAGGGAAAAATGATGAAGCAAACAACGGACTTTTTGAAAATGAAGGAAAATGGAGAAAAGATTGTTATGTTGACTGCCTACGATTTTCCGTCGGCTAAACAGGCGGAACAAGGTGGAGTAGACGTCATTTTAGTTGGAGATTCACTTGGAATGGTGGTCCTCGGTTATGACTCTACTATACCTGTGACAATAGAGGATATGATACATCATACGAAAGCAGTTAAACGAGGAGCAAAAAAGACCTTTATTGTCACCGATCTCCCATTTTTATCCTATCATTTATCCGTTAAGGATACATTACGAAATGCGGGAAGGCTTTTACAAGAGGCTGGGGCACATGCAGTAAAGCTTGAAGGGGCAGATGAAGTAATCGAAAAAATCGCGGCGCTCACACAGGCAGGTATTCCAGTGTGTGGTCATTTAGGACTAACACCGCAATCTGTTGGAGTATTAGGCGGATATAAAGTGCAGGGTAAGGATGCAACAGCAGCCAAAAAATTAATAGAAGATGCGAAAACGATTGAAGAATCAGGCGCTTTCGCACTTGTCTTGGAATGTGTACCAAAGCAATTGGCTGAAGAGGTTGCCGGAGCGATTTCTATACCTGTAATCGGTATTGGAGCCGGGCTTTATGTGGACGGGCAGGTTCTTGTCTATCACGATATTTTAGGCTATGGTGTCGACCGGGTGCCGAAGTTCGTAAAGCAATACCATGCGGTCAACCCATTCATGGTTGAATCAATCCAAGCGTATGCTGCAGATGTGAAAAACAAACAATTTCCAGAAGATAAACATTCTTTTACAATGAAGGAAGATGAACTGAAGGTACTTTATGGAGGTAAGCAATGAAGGTCATTACATCCATTAAAGACATGCAAACTGAAATGTCGCTGCAAAAGCGGTTGGGGAAATCGATTGGTTTTGTCCCGACAATGGGATATCTCCATGAAGGCCATTTAACGCTAGTTTCTCAAGCAAGGAAAGAAAACGATCTGATTGTCTTAAGTATATTTGTCAATCCGCTGCAATTTGGGCCAACAGAGGACTTTTCAAGCTATCCTCGTGATTTTGAGCGTGACCGTGCTTTGGCGGAAGCAGAAAAGGTAGATTACATTTTTTATCCGTCTGAAGAGGAAATGTATCCGAATGTTCCTTCAGTCAAGGCTGTTGTAAAAGACAGGACAGATGTATTATGCGGCGAGTCGCGTCCAGGGCATTTTGACGGGGTCGCTACCATTCTAACAAAATTATTTACTATCATCACACCCACAAGGGCTTATTTTGGAAAAAAGGATGCCCAGCAAGTAGCTGTCGTTGCTGGATTAATCGCGGATTTTAATTTCCCTATCGAGTTAATTGCTGTAGACATCGTTCGGGAAGCGGACGGGCTTGCGAAAAGCTCCCGCAATGTTAATCTATTACCGGAAGAGAGGCAACAAGCAACCATTCTTTATAAAAGCCTGCAAACAGCAAAAAATGCAATCGATCAAGGTGAGCAGAACCCTTCTATGCTAATGAGCCTGATTACCGAAATGATTACACAAGGATCTAACGGGCAAGTTGATTATGTTGAAATACTATCGTATCCCCAATTAAAACCATTGGAAAAATTAGAGGGTACCATTATCATAGCGCTTGCTGTAAAATTCTCTAAAGTTCGTTTAATAGACAATGTCATTATTCAAATAGATTAGATAATATTTTTGCGACATCAGGGGAGGAATACTCTTGTTTCGGACGATGATGAATGGAAAAATCCACCGAGCAACGGTTACAGAGGCTAATTTAAACTATGTTGGCAGTATTACGATAGATGAAGATATTATTGATGCGGTCGGAATGACAGCAAATGAGAAAGTGCAAATTGTAAACAATAACAATGGTGCCCGCTTAGAAACGTATATTATTCCCGGAGAAAGAGGCAGTGGTGTTATTTGTTTAAATGGCGCGGCAGCACGCCTTGTCCAAGAAGGGGATATTGTCATCATTATTTCCTATGCACTTGTCCCAGAGGAAAAGATTCAAACTCATACACCAAAAGTAGCGATTATGGATGAAAATAATCGAATTAAGGAACTCATCTATCAAGAACCGGCACTTACAATTATGTAATGGAGAGGGGGCCCCCATTTTATGGGAGGGTCCCCTTCTTCTATTTTAATTTTTACTAAGACAATGGTAGAATTAAAATCATTATAAGTTTATTATCTTTTACTTGATAAAGATCTTTGTGCAACGGTTTAAGGAACGAAGGTTTGGGGTGGAAATGAATGTTAAATAAATTTGTTGTTATAGATTTGGAGACCACGGGAAATCTTCCGAAAAAAAGTGATAAAATTATTCAATTTGCTGCGGTGGTCATTGAAAACGGGAAAATCACCGAAAAATTTTCATCGCTCATCAATCCAAAAAAGGCGATTCCGCCGTTTATTGAAGAATTGACTGGAATCAATGATGATATGGTCGCAGGTGCACCGTTGTTTTCTGAAATTGCAGAGAAAGTTACGTCACTGCTTGAGGGGGCCTATTTTGTTGCCCATAATGTATTATTTGATCTATCCTTTCTGCAGGAAGAATTAATCCAGGCGGGTGGGGAAGGATTTTTCGGCCCTGTATTAGATACAGTGGAAATGGCTAGAATTTTATATCCGACTGCAGATGGTTATAAACTTTCTGATTTGGCGGAGAAGGAGAACTTAAATCATGACAGGCCACACCAGGCAGATAGTGACGCCCTGGTTACTGCCGAGTTATTTCTCCTTCTGTTAAGTCGATTAGCTGCCTTGCCTCAAATAACGATTAGACAAATTACACAATTATCAGGTGGGCTAAAAAGCGATCTTCAACAACTGCTAGATGAATTGATCAATTCGGTGGGAGAAATTCGGGATCAATTACCGGATTCTATTGAGGTATATAATGATTTAGCCTTAAAGAAAAATTCCGTAAAAGTTGGTGTAGAGTCAGAAAAAAAGGATGTTTTGTACCCCGCTGGTGAGAAAGATAAAATAGAGATGATTAAGCAAGGATTTCAATTTTTTGAAAAGCGATTGGGCCAATTTCAGATGATGGATACTGTTTACGAATCATTTCAGACCCAAAGGAATACGTTAATTGAAGCGGGAACAGGAGTTGGTAAATCACTTGGTTATCTGCTCCCGATTGCCTACTTTTCAAAACAACATAATCTTCCCGTCATTGTTAGTACACATACCATTCAATTACAGGAACAAATTTTGAAAAATGAAATTCCACTTTTGGCTAAAATCATCCCTTTTACCATCACCACTGTGCTTTTAAAAGGAAGAAATCATTATTTAAGCCTTGATAAGTTTCATCAAACATTAATGGACGAAAACGATAATTATGATACGACTTTAACAAAAATGCAAATACTTGTTTGGTTGACTGAAACGGACACAGGTGATAAGGATGAATTGAATCTCTCAAGCGGTGGCCTCCTTTATTGGAATAAAATCAAGGATGAACCGAATGTTTATTTCCAAAATAATGGATGGCGGGAAAGAGATTTTTATCTTAGAGCAAAAAACAAAGCGCATGCTGCTGATATTGTCATTACCAACCACTCCTTATTATTAAGTGATCTTAAAGGTGAAGGTTCTATTTTACCTGCAGCTGATTTTGTGGTGATTGATGAAGGACATCACCTTGAAAAGGTAGCAAGCCGTTTTTTTGGTTATTCATTAGATTATTTTTCCACAAGGATGCTTCTCGGACATTTTGGTATGTATGAACAAAAACAACTCTTTTATGAATTGGAAAAACTAATCGCTCCAATACATAAAAAAGAGACAAACCTGATTCCTGCTTTTGAATTGAATCGATTGATGATGGAACTTACCTATGAAATGGATGAGTTCTTTAAATTGATTGCCCTTTACGCCAAAACAAAGCTTACCAATAAAAAGGGTTATAATCGTATTAAGGTACGATTGTCGGATGCAGGTAGCGGGAAGGAAAAAAATGCCCTTGTTCATTGTGCAGAAAGGTTTGCCTTTTTACTTAAGGATTTACACTCAGCCATTACCAATCGTCTCAACTGGATTAAAACTGAGAAATTAATATTTACAAGTGAAGATGAAAATAAAATCGAAGAAATTTTTACATTTGTAAATGAGCTTGAAGAGCTGCGTAATACAGTGATAAGTTGCTTTATTAAGGAAACGAAGGATGTAAAATGGATTGAAATGGATATCCGTGCACCGCAAAATATCACGACGTTTATCGCTCAGCCTGCTTTTGTGGCTGAACAGCTTAAGGAGAAATTTTTTCGGGCAAAAAAGGCAGTTGTGTTGACATCCGCAACCTTGTCAGTAAATAATTCGTTTGATTATATCATGACTGAACTTGGTCTCGATGCGGTTTCTACTAAACAAATGACAATCCCTTCACCATTTAACTATAAGAATCAAGTACAGTTGTGCATTCCAGATGACATACCGGAAATTAATACTGTGACATTAGAAGAGTATGTGATTGCGATTACGGAACATATCATCACGATTGCTGAGGCTACAAAAGGAAGAATGTTAATCCTTTTTACAGCCAATGACATGCTTAAGAAAACATATGAGCTAATAAAGGAGAGCGGCTTCTTAGATGAGTATGTCCTCATTGCGCAAGGTATTACGAGTGGTAGCCGAACAAGGTTAACAAGGAATTTTCAACGCTATGAAAAGGCTATATTACTAGGGACAAGTAGTTTCTGGGAAGGGGTAGATATTCCCGGTGAAGACCTATCCTGCCTTGTGATTGTAAGGCTTCCGTTTAGCCCGCCCGACGAACCGCTCACAGAGGCGAAATGTCAGCTAATCGAGCAACGTGGCGGTAACCCTTTTAATGAATATTCACTCCCTGAAGCGATTCTCCGTTTTAAACAAGGATTTGGCCGGTTAATTCGGACGGAAAAAGACCGTGGAATCATGTTTGTCTTTGATAGAAGGATCGTTACGACCAAATACGGAAGATCCTTTTTACAATCAGTCCCTGAAATCCCGGTAAAAAAAGGGACAATTAATGAACTAGTAAAAATTATTCCTAATTGGTTATTATAAAAATATGGAAATTTACACATCCTATTTGATAATAGGAGGCATAAATGTATGAAAATATTGTTTATGATCTTAAGCCTTTTTATTCCAAGTACCTTTATTGCAAAGGCAGAAACAGCAATTTCTAGTAACATTGAAAATATCGATTTAAAACTGAAAGAGCACGAAGCGGCGGTGACGTTTTTGGATCTATCAATAGGTGAAGCTACACTTATTCAAGGTCCAAATAGTAAAAATATATTGATTAACGTAGGTGGGAAAGGAACGAAAGCCGAATTAGCAAGTTGGCTTTCTCTTTATAATGTGAAAGAGATTTCGGCTCTTTTCTTAACAAATGATGGCCAAGACCTTTCATACAATACCCTAAATCAATTGATTGCTGAATATAACATAAAAGAAATCATGACAACTCGGGAACTTTCGAAACAATTAGAAGAAAATATTAACCAATCCCTTCCAATAACGATTGTTGCTTTGGAAGAGGGGATAAAAAAAGAAATCCTTCCTGAAATGACTGCCGGAGTCCAATTTGTTGGGAATGAAGAAAATGAAGGAATGGATTTACTGCTGAATTTTTACCAACATAACATATTTTTAATGACATCCTTCAGTCAACGTGCGGAACAAACACTATTAAAGAAGGCGCTAAAAGATGTTAACGTTTTTAAAATTCCCAACAATAATAAGGAAGTCTCATTTTCTGATGAATTTATTGCGCATCTTAATCCGCAAATTTCCATCCTTTTTTCTCCACGGAGACATGAGCAACAAGGAGATATACTTCATGAATTGCATGGTATTTGGTCAGAAGTGTATTTTACAAAAAAACATGGTACGGTCTCGATTAAATTTACTAAAACAAACTACGAGGTTATTACCATTCCAGCTAAGGAAGAATAATTGCAGGAAAAAAATTGTGATAAATTAATGAAGTTCTGAAGCATATCCTGGATTATCCTGTTATAATAATTAGAAAGATTCTGCACAGGCAGTGTTAAAGTAGAAAAAAGGAGAAATAAGGATGGAAAGTAAAATTGAAGTTTTATCAACAGTTAAGATCCAATACAGCTCGGATTTATATAAAATTGTTGACTCCCTAAATCGCACCTTAAAGCAAAAGGATCTCATGTTTGGGCTTGCCCTTGATCGAGAAGACCAAAGTAAAGCAATTTTTACAATATATCGTACATAAAGAAGTGAATTGAATGAAAAAGTGGATTATTTTCCTCGTATTATTTCTGGTAGTCATTATTGGAACGTTCATAAAAGTATATTTTTCTGCCTTAGAACCAGTAAAGATGGCGGAAAAAAAGCTGTCACACTGGCAAATAAAAAGGTTCAAATTGATAAAGTAGAGGATTTTCATCTATACAATGGGTTAGAGAAAGTAAATGTGATTGAAGCAAATGATAAGAAGGGTGAAAAGATCATCGTCTGGATCCCTGATAAAAGTAAGAAGGTTTTTGTGAAAAAAGCCAAAGATGGATTATCAAAAGAGGAAGCAGTGCAAAAACTTTTGCAAGAAAAAAAACCTAAAAAAATTATTTCAGTTCGTTTGGGTATGCAAAAAAACATTCCATTATGGGAAATTTATTACCGTTCTGATAATAACTTAATAAATTATTATTATGTTCTTTTTGAAACTGGTGAGTGGTATAAAAATATTGATAATTTATAGAATGCTTGGGGAATGGGGGAAGAGAAATGGCAGTGAAATTAGCAAATCGGGTGATGGCACTTACACCATCATCAACGTTAGCTATTACGGCAAAAGCAAAGGAATTAAAGGAACAGGGGGAAGATGTCATTGGTTTAGGGGCGGGCGAGCCCGACTTTAATACGCCGCAGCATATATTGGATGCGGCATCTCAATCCATGAATGAGGGACATACAAAGTATACACCTTCTGCAGGTCTTCCTGCTTTAAAGCAAGCAATCATTAAAAAGCTGGAAACGGATCAGGGTTTAACATATAAACCAAATCAAATTATTGTTGGAAATGGTGCAAAGCATGTCCTTTATACTCTATTTCAAGTTCTCTTAAATGATGGGGACGAGGTAATCATTCCTACCCCATATTGGGTAAGCTACCCTGAACAAGTTAAATTAGCAGGTGGTATCCCAGTTTATATTGAAGGGCATGAACGAAATCAATTTAAGATTTCACCGCAACAATTAAAAGAGGCTATTTCTGACAAGACAAAAGCAGTCATCATCAATTCACCGAGCAATCCTACAGGGGTATTATATTCCGCAGAAGAACTTCGTGAATTGGGTAAAGTTTGCCTGGAGAAAGATATTCTTATTGTCTCAGATGAAATATATGAAAAGCTGGTTTATTTTGGTGTAAAGCATGTCTCGATCGCAGAACTTTCACCGGAGCTTAAAGAACAAACCATTGTCATAAATGGTGTTTCTAAGTCCCATTCGATGACAGGCTGGAGAATTGGCTATGCTGCTGGGAATAAACAGATAGTCGAGGCAATGACGAACCTTGCGAGTCATAGTACATCAAATCCGACAACAACTGCCCAATATGCGGCAATCGCTGCCTATAACGGCTCGCAGGAGCCAGTGGAAGAAATGCGACAAGCCTTTGAAAAAAGATTAGAAATTATTTATACTAAATTGGTTGCCATACCCGGATTCACTTGTGTGAAGCCGGAAGGAGCTTTTTACTTGTATCCAAATGTAATGGAAGCTGCAGAAATGACCGGATATAATCATGTTGATGACTTTGTGGAAGCATTACTAGTTGAAGCAAAAGTGGCGGTAATTCCTGGATCTGGATTCGGAACGCCGGATAATATTCGTCTATCCTATGCAACATCACTTGAGCAATTAGAAGCAGCAGTAGCACGAATTCATCAGTTTGTTGAATCAAAGCGCTAAGATTAAAAACAAAAGCTTCTAGGGTGCTGGAGCTGGATTCAGATAACTATTCCAAGTTATCCACACTAATATTAATCTATAATTTCCTAGACAACTAAAAAGTCTGCGCTCCGCAGGCTTTTTGCTTTCCTTTCCAAAGTTGGATACCTATTACCCTTACCCGGTTGGAATGGTTCATGTTATACTTATTTGGAGGTGTCCTTTAAATGAAATCAACTATATTAGCATGGCTTGAGGAAGGGAATATTACTATACCTTCTATGCTGCTTTCAGAATACCGTAACCTAAATCTAAACGAAATTGAACTAGTACTTTTATTAAATATCCTTGCTTTCATAGAGAAAGGGAACGAATTTCCTACTCCAGAAGAGCTTTCTGCCAGGATGACGGTTTCTGTCTTAGAATGTAATGAAATGCTTAGAAGATTAATCCAAAGAGGTTTTATTGAAATAATGGATCAATACTCAAATGAGGGGATTCGTTTTGAGAAATATACCGTGAAACCATTATGGGAAAAACTAATTGACCTGTTTATGATCAATAATAAAACAGCAAAAGCAATTGATAAAAAGACCGATGAAACTGATCTGTACACTTGTTTTGAAAATGAATTCGGCCGCCCCCTATCACCATTTGAATGTGAATCCCTTGGCATGTGGATGGATGATGATCACCATGATCCAATTATCATAAAGGCTGCCCTCCGTGAATCCGTCATGTCAGGGAAATTAAATTTCCGCTATATTGATAGGATTCTTTTTGAATGGAAAAAGAATGGAATTAAAACGATTGAGCAAGCAAAGAATCATGGCCGCAAATTCCGTCAAAAGCAGTCTCCAAAAGGAAACTTCAAGGATGATGCTCATCAACCGACAGTTCCATTTTACAATTGGCTAGAGCAATAGTTAACGAGGGAATCTTCTCTCGTTTTATTTATCTTAATTAATAGTAATGTAGGTGATATTTTTGCTTAATAATAAACAAATTCGTTATTGTTTGGATGAAATGGGGAAAATGTTCCCAAATGCCCATTGTGAGTTAAACCACTCCAATCCTTTTGAACTTATTATAGCGGTTTCATTATCAGCGCAATGTACCGATGTACTAGTCAATAAAGTAACGAAAGAATTATTTAAGAAATACAAAACTCCTGAGGATTACCTGCAGGTTTCACTTGAGGAATTACAAAATGATATTCGTTCCATCGGACTTTACCGGAATAAAGCTAAAAACATTCAAAGCCTTTGCCGGATGGTTCTCGATGAATATGGTGGAGAAATCCCCATGGATAGAGATGAGTTGACAAAGCTATCCGGGGTGGGCAGGAAAACGGCAAATGTCGTTGTTTCGGTTGCCTATAATATTCCTGCGATTGCCGTGGATACCCACGTGGAGCGAGTAAGTAAACGCCTTGGGATTTGCCGCTGGAAGGATTCAGTATTGGAAGTGGAGAACACTTTAATGAGGAAGGTTCCAAAAGAGGAATGGTCGGTGACCCATCACCGTTTAATCTTTTTTGGCCGCTATCATTGTAAGGCTCAAAACCCTCAGTGTCCAAGCTGTCCATTATTAGAGTTATGTCGAGAGGGCAAGAAAAGGATGAAAGGGAAGGTCGCTTTAAATGGATAATCGAGCAGAGAAAATTTCTAGATTGCTAAAAGAATGGGAAAGCATTAAAACCCGTCTAAATCAATTATTCCGAGAACGTGACCAGAAAAACGCAGGAGAATGGATGGAAAAAGGAATAAGCTTATTCATTCAATTTTTGTTTCTGACAAATGAGGAATCCTCAACAGCCAATGATTCTATTCCCTATCATCAGTTTTATTATAAGCCTGTAAATATTGAAGAAAGACTAGCATTTATCATAGCCAGACCAGCATTATATCATTCATACCGTCAGCTTTCGGAGCTAATGGTTGAACAGGAAAAGCTGTATGTAAAAAGAAGTATCGTAAAAAAAACGTCTAAGCCCGATGCCTAGACGTTTTTTTTATTAATTAGGTTCCCGGTGATCCAGTTCCCTGGCCGCTGGATGGATTTTCGGGCGTAGTAACCGGCGGGGTTGTTCCTCCTTGACCGCCGCCATTACCCGACCCATTGTTACCATTACCGTTTCCGTTACTGTTACCGTTATTTCCATTGCCATTATTACCGTTACCATTATTATCCTCACCATTTTGATCATCTTGATCCATTTCAATTTCAGGATTTGGAATGTCAATGGAAGTAGAAACAGAATCACTCTTCCTATCGCCGCTAATGGCTATGATTGTAAATGTATATTTCTCGCCGGGAGCTGCTGGAATCGTTAGGCTGTTTTCCGTTTGAACGAAATGACCTGGTGCAGAAGGATTATTGATTGTCAGATCAAATTGAACTCCCGTCTTGTTTGCATTAGGATATTCCCAAGTTAGGACAACTGTTTTATTGACGTCATCATATTTGGCAATTGGATTGACAGGTGCATCCAATTTGTTATATTTCTCAGATACCTTTTTAGGTGCATGCCCTTTTACGGCATATTCTATACTCACTTCACTGTCAGGTGTAAATTCGCTGGCCAGTACTGCAGGCATCGAGCCTCTTTCAACTCTGACCTTTTGGACACTATTTGGCATGGTGAAATCTGGAGTATCGATATCCTTTGAGACATAGGCCATTAAATTTTTAAAAAGTAACTGGGCAATTCTCTGGTTATCCCCGATAGCTGTTATTGGTGTCTTCTGATTATCGTATCCCGTCCAAATAGAAGCCGTGTAATTAGTTGTGTATCCAGTAAACCATGAATCTGGTACAGAACTGCTCTTAATGTTCCACTTTTTCATATCTTCAGCTGTATAGTTTGTTGTTCCTGTCTTACCAGCAATCGGAAGCCCAGGGACTTTAGCTCGTGTTCCTGTACCGGGGGATACGAGGACACTTTTCATCATATCGGTTATCATGAAAGCGGTGGAATCCTTCATCACAACCTTTGGCTCCGGCGCCGTTTTAATAGTGGTTCCGTCGCGCAGCATAATTTCTGTAATCGCATGCGGTTTGGTATAGAAACCATTATTTCCAAAGGCACTATAGGCCCCGGCCATTTGTAATGGCGATACACCAGTTTCAAAACCGCCAATGGCATAAGACTCATAAATTTCTTTTAATGGAATACCAAGACTAACTGCAAATTCCTTAGCTTTATCCAAACCAACTTGTTGTAATGCTTGGACAGCAGGGGTATTTCGTGACAACTGTAAGGCAGTCCGAATGGTCATAGGCCCTTTGTATTTATCATCCCAGTTGCCAAATTTCTTCCCTGTGGAGTACGTTATCGGCTTATCTTCGATCATTTCATATGTGCCCCAATTTAAATATTCGATTGCTGGGCCATAATCAAGTACAGGCTTAATTGTTGATCCGGGTTGTCGCCTTGTATCGATGGCATAGTTAAATCCACGACTAACTTGTTGGTTCCGGCCGCCGCCGATGGCACGAATTTCTCCTGTTTTCGTATCAAGGAGGGCAATCCCGGCTTGGAAAGCTTCATCAGGGTATTGGATGATATCTTGGGAATTTAACATATTATAAACATACGTTTGTGCGTCTCTATCCAAAGTCGTTTGAATCGTCAAACCATCGGTAAAAATATCGAAATCGGTTGTTTCTTTTACTTCATCAATGACGGCATCCACAAAGGAATCGAACGGTTTTTCATCTACTGTACGCTGCTCCGCCTTTAATACTGTTGCGGCAACGGATACCTTTTTTGCATCGTTCATTTCTTGTTTTGAAATAAAGCCATGCTGTTCCATTAATGTTAAAACAATATTTCGTCTTTTTTCCGCCAGATCTGGGTGGTCGAAGGGATTATAGTTATTTGGACTTTGCGGCATTCCTGCAATTTGTGCAGCCTCCGCGAGCGTTAATTCATTTAAAGTTTTTCCATAATAAATTTTTGCCGCTGTTGCAAGTCCATGACTGTTTTCTGAAACATATACCTTATTGACATACATTTCAAAAATTTGATGTTTTGTGTATTTTTGTTCTAGTTCATATGAGAGCCAAGCTTCCTGAACCTTTCGTGTTAACGTCTTTTCCTGTGTTAAAAATGCATTCTTTACTACCTGCTGCGTGATGGTACTTCCGCCTTCTGCACCAAAACCACGCTGGAAGTTAGCCAATACCGCACCGCCTAACCGAATGGGGTCAATCCCATGGTGTTTATAAAAGCGATAATCCTCTGTGGCTAAAACGGCATTTTCCAGGACCTGTGGAATATCTTTATAATTTACATATTCGCGATTAATGGCTCCAACTTCAGTAATCAATTTTTGATCTTTATCTAAAATCTTTGAAGGGATCGGGTCTTTTAATAATTTTGGGTCAAGTTTGGGAGCATCCTTTACTAGGTAGGCAAATGTACCAACTCCTGCAAGAATTCCAACAATACCAAGGACAACAAGGCTAAGAAAGATCTTCTTGAATAGACCGCCGGATTTTTTCTTGACTTTTGGCTTCCCCTTGCTGTTTGACTGGAGTTTCTTTCGCCGCTCCTCTCTTGATTGGTATTTTTCAGACATTATGAAATTCCTTCCTTTCTAACCTTCTCAAGTGCATCTATTATTTTAATATAGTCAATTCTTGGTTGAAATCCAAGTGGAATGCGATGACCATGTTGTTCTATTTCCTCTTTTGTAATTGATTTTCTTCCACCACTGATCATTCTTTTCCAATAGTTCAACAAGTGTTGTGCTTCAAGCAAATAAACTTGTTCAAATCTTGTAAATCGAAGAATAACAAAGCATATTCCCCCTTGATTCAAGACTTCTTCCATATGCTCCACTTGGTGCTGATGGAAGTTTTTTAGCGGAAAAGAGGTGGTGTTTTGTGTTTCCTTCGCTTCAAAATCAATATACTTTCCATGGTATACCCCATTATAATCAGTTGTTGAAGCTAATTTAAAGTAGGCTTCTTTAATCACGGCCGCACTCCGATTTGGGTAATCCACCTGGACAATTTGAACCGGTGTTGGCTTTTTATGTATAACCGCAATTTTTCTGTCCCGATAATATTCATTCGTCTCATTTAAATCATCTTCAAGGGTCATCCCCCTATTACTATACGAACCATTTTTCTTTTTTTTATGGGAAGGTCATTCTCCAATTTTACCGGTTTATACTTTTTTCCATTTGGATAGTTTACATTCATGATTTGCACCTCTCAAGCTATTCCTTATCATACCAAATCTTAGCAAGATTGGGGTGTATAAAAATTTTTTACGTACACACGCTAATATAAATTGTACCGTGAGTTGCCAATTTAAGCATGATTCATTTTTCATAAATGATTTTAGTCCATGTTTACTTAAACTCTACTAAACATAATAAGGGAAGATGAATATGAATCATCTTACAATACAGGAACAAACAATCATCCGTCAAATTCGAAGTGAAACCAATAAAAAGAATATTGATAATATTTCAAGAACCGATGCTTACTTTAGTTATTTTAAAAAGAATCCCGATATAATTTGGTCCTTTCTTGCCAGTATGGTTTCAAGAAATGGGGGATGGAATATGTGTGACCTTGAAGGCTCCATTTTCCCCCAACTATTAGATGATAGGGTGCGGAAACAACTATTCCATACCTATGAGCGGGCCAATTGGCTTATTTTTCATGATGTTTTCCCCCAGTTACTGCTCTATCAATATTCGACGAAAATAAATCGGCCAATGTTTCATTTACTTCCCTATTTCAATGTTTCGGTATTTATTCAAAAAGAATGGAAGCGGTATTGGAAGGAGAATAATCGGAATCGCTTAACAACTGCATTAATTATTAATGAGCAAAATGTCATTCAGACGCCTGTCATTGAACATCCTGTTTATAAGAAAAAGGTATTTCAGTCGATGATTTTTTCCTTTCAGGACTGGCTCCATTTTAGTTGTGTCCTGTTCCCAACATGTGGCGGGGAGGTTTATGGGGCAAGTGTAAATGGTTTTAAATCTCTCTCTAAAAGGATTAACTTAGGGAAGAGATTAGCAAGTATTCTCTTTCATCAAAGGTTGTTTCCCTATTTTCTAGAATTTGCTGAAAAGACTCCTCATACTGGTTCAAGATATGATTATGAGCAATATTTTAAAATAAGGCCCGTTCGAAAAACACCATTGCTGCGAACGACCTTCCCTGTAATTATGCATAATCAGCACAGCTATGCGGATTGGAGTAAGTGTAGAAGGGTCTCTCCTGTGTGGCTGCATCTTCCAGCCCGACATCGTCACCCCATTCATTTGACCGATTGGTACTTAGCGAAATCAAACCAGCTGCAGTTAGTGCTCTCGATTCAAAAGGTATTGGAATTGGAAAAATGGAAATGAAAAAAGCAAGGAAGGGGTTCCTTGCTTTTTGCCGTAATTACATTCATCATGTGGAAGGGCGATTTGGCCCCTCTATTTTTTTATCTCCGTAGCCTACGGTCTTTTCTACTTCAGATTGTGGTTGTTTATTTGTTTGTCTTTTCTTTTTTGACATAAAAACACCTCCAATACTATTCTGTCGAAAGTTAACAGAATATATGCAGATTGCCACTTTCTTTGCCGAACTTCTTCTAGTTTTGTCAAGAGGGGAGGATGCCAAGGATGGAAAGAGAATACTACCATATAGATAATCGCGAGGAGGGTTTTATAGATGAATAAACCATTGTCCGAAAAAGAAAAACTACTTTCGATGCTAACGGAAATATATGATCAATTAGAGGAATTAGAGTCTGTTCTTGAGGCATCATTCTCCGACCTTCGAATTAATTTAAACAGGGAGCAGCAAGAAAAAATATCGGCCCCTGCCCAAAGGCTGTCTGACATGGAATATAAACTAGCTAATGACCTTCCGGAATCCAATCTAAACCAAATCCCAAAACCATTAAAGCTTGAATTAGGTTTTTAATTACAGCAAAAAATGATAGTATAAATGAGAGTAGCAAAATAAACCTTTGCTACTCTTTATTTTTGATTTTTAGAAGGGATCCTATGAAATGGCTGAAGAAATTCTTAACCTTACAGAAAAATTATTACAGTATAACCATTTATTTATTAAATATTACCAAGATGGAAGAGAGACAGGTATTACCCATGATTTCGAGAATGTCATTAAACCATTTGTTGATGAAGTAAGTGTCATTACTAATCAATGGAAAAATGCCATGAAAATGTGGCTTTCTGGGTCAAATCATAAACATTTACATTTGAAGCAGATTGAAACGACAGCAGAACATATCGAACAGCTCTCCGTTCAAGCCTTTTTTCCGAAAACTAGCAAATCAAGGTTCCTAAATTCAGGACGGACGGTTGAATACTTTCTTTTGGAAGTAATAAAAGAAGTTAAGCAATAGAAAAGAGATGCTTTTTTTGCATCTCTTTTAATGGTGATTTATGAATGTTCGATGAGGGAGTCTTCACTATCCATTTCCGGTAATCCTGCGCCATTGTTTTCAAGCTCGCGGACAAGAAGGCGATATTCTTTGATACTGATTTCGTTGTGAATATACGCTTTCTTAGCAAAATCCATTAGTGCGTTAACGTCATCTGTGTTGTAATCCCGACTTTGAATAAATTTGCCTTTTAATTCACGAATGTTCATTAATAGCTCCTCCTTCATCATTTTCTCTATCCTAACACGAATTAAAAGGATTTCTAGTTTTTAAAATATTTAAACTTTAGACAAATTCCCTCTTAATTAGACATTGTCCAAAATTTTAAAATAATCACCTTTCATTTGGAACCTTCATAGTCTGTAATAGAGATATTTGTGGAGGAGATGTTTGCCCATGTTTGGTAAAGAGAAACCAAATAATTACGTTTATTATGGATACTCGGGGCAAATGATGCACCAAGTTCCAACTGGTCAACAATGGAACCAGCAACATGTTGGTAATCGAAATCAACCAATTCCATATCAAGCACAGCCCCAAAATTATGAATGGATGTCATTCCAACAACAAAATCCATACTATCCGCAAGGTATGCAGCCATTTGCACAAAACTATCAACCAGGATTCGTACCGCAAACTATACCATACCCAAATCAGACATATTCACAAAAAGATTCACAGTTTCTTTTTCAAAACCCGCTGCAGCCGAAGGATGAAATGGTTCAACAGCCCTCCTATATGCCGATGAACGGGTACCCAATGATGAACCCCTATCCAAAACAAAATATGCTGCCGAAACAGCCAGGTGGTGTGAAATCCATTATGAATTCCTTCAAATCACAGGACGGGTCGGTGGATTTTAATAAAATGGTTAATACTGCCGGGACGATGATGAATGCAGTGAACCAAGTTTCCTCGCTTGTTAAAGGTTTTGGAGGATTCTTTAAAGCGTAACATAGAAAAGACGGCTATTTTAGCCGTCTTTCTTCTTTTTACTAATTCTATTCTTCAATTTCAATAATCTTTCCCCTTTCCTGCGGAATTCGAATTTGTAATAATCCATCTCGGTACGATGCTTTCACCATTTTTTCATTTATAGCATGTGGAAGGGATATGGTTCTTGTCGAATGTTGTCGAATGAATTTTCGATGGTAAACTTGTGATTGATCGTTTTCTACTGTTTCCAGCTCATTATTTTCAATAGAAATCGTTATATAGTTTCCGGTAATATTTAACTGGATTTGATCTCTTTTCACACCTGGAAGTTCGGCTGTAATAATATATTCCTTTCCTGTTTCTACTGTTTCCACAGGGAAACCTGAAGCAACGGGAAATGGAGTTTTGAAAAAATCATCAATTGATTGTAAAAATCCACGGACTGGTTTTTCAGTAAAGAAGTCGTTCATCGATTTCATTAGGTCACGAAATGGTTCAGGTATCGGTTTTTTAGGGTTATTTTTATCACTCGGAAGCTTGGATGTCATTATCTTTCCCTCTCTTTCCAATATTTCACTTCCTATAATATGCGTTTAAATCTAGGTAGGTGCCGTCAAATTATTGCAATAACTTTTTGAACGATTTATTACATCGTATTAAATTGTGATAATTATCACATGAATAATCCGACTTGATTTGTATGCTATGGTGGTAATTTAAGGAAAGGAAGGAACCTATATGTTTTGTTATCAATGTGAGCAAACCCCAAGTGGCGGTTGCACTGAAATGGGTGTTTGTGGTAAGGATGAAACAATAGCTAGTTTACAAGATACGATTATTTTTGGCTTAAAAGGGATTGCGGCCTACCGAACGCACGCGAACCAACTTGGTTATACAGATCCATTAGTTGATTCAACTACACATGAAGCACTGTACCTGACGTTAACGAATTCCAATTTCAATCTTCAAGAACATATTGATATGGCGATGCAAGTTGGCAGGGCTGCTGTCCGGGTGATGGAGATGCTTGATGAGGCACATACAAAGCGGTTAGGGATTCCTGAACCCATTCGCGTGAGCCAGAATAAAATTGAAGGCAAATGTATCGTTGTGACGGGCCATAATCTATTTGCCTTAGAGGAATTATTGAAGCAGACAGAAGGGAAAGGAATAAATATTTATACACACTCAGAAATGCTGCCTGCTCACGGCTATCCTGCCCTAAAAAAATATCCTCACTTAAAAGGAAATATCGGCAAGGCCTGGTATGACCAACGCCGTTTGTTTGAAGAATTTCCCGGAGCCATTCTGGCGACGACAAATTGCGTGATGCCAATCAAAGGAACCTATGCAGACAGAATGTTTACCTATGATGTTGCAGGCCTTGAAAATGTCGAAAAAATTATCAATGATGATTTTACACGTTTAATTGAGAGGGCAATAGAACTTCCGGAAGCGGCAATAGATTCAGATGAAACATTACTAACGGGTTTCCATCATGAAACAGTACTAGGTATTGCCCCAGAAGTTATTGACGCTGTGAAAGCAGGGAAAATCAAGCGATTCTTTGTGATTGCCGGCTGTGATGCACCCGGTCATGGAGGGGATTATTACCGGGAATTGGCAACATCGCTGCCGCGGGAAACAGTAATATTAACGACCTCCTGCGGGAAATTCCGTTTTAATGATGTCGATTATGGTGTTGTTCCCGGAACAACTATTCCACGTTATATCGATTTAGGACAGTGCAATAATTCCGGCTCTACTGTTAAAATTGCGATGGCTTTAGCAGATGCATTTGACTGCGAAGTAAATGAACTTCCAGTAAGTATTGTATTATCATGGTTTGAGCAAAAAGCGGTAGCGATTTTACTGGGGCTTTTTAGTTTAGGTATTAAGGATATCCGGATTGGACCAAAACCGCCTGAATTTATTTCTGAGGGGGTTCTAAAAGTTCTTCAAGAAACATTTAACCTAAAATTGATTAGCACGGTACAAGAAGACATGGAAAAAATGTTACAATTAACAGCAAAATAACCAAAAACACCGCAGCGTTGACCGCCTGCGGTGTTTTTGGTTTTAAATTAAGTGTATCTCTTCCATCAGAATTTCGACATCGACAATCATGTTTCCAGCTTCATCTACTTCAATCAGCTCATCTTTTTTCATTTTTGTTAAGGTCCGGCTAATCGTTTCCCTGGTGGTTCCAATCATATTGGCAAGATCCTTGTTGGTGAATTCTGACTTTAATAAAATCGTCCCATCTGCTTGCTTCATCCCATGGTTTTGCGCAAGCCTTATAAGTAGTTTAACAATTTGTTCGTACGTATTATTAAGAATTTGTTCCTCTAACCGGTCCTGCAAATCAACGATTTTCTCACCAAGCACCTTAAATACCTTGATACAAAGCTCGGGATTTTCAATTAAGACTGATTCAAATTTTGAAATGGGAACAGCAATAAGCGTGGATGGTTCGAGAACCTCCGCATATGCAGGGTATTCTCCTTTTCTGAAAAAGCCAACATGTGGGAACATTTCACCTTTTTTGGCCATTGCAACAATCTGTTCTTTCCCGTTCACGTCACTCTTGTAGATTTTGATTTTACCTTCAAAAATAAAGTAAACATTTTCAAGCGGATCACCCTGAAGAAAAACATGACTTTGTTTTTTCCAGTCCCTCGTAATTGCAATATCAGCAACCTTTGTTAATTCAAAATCAGTTAGTTCACGAAAAAGAGTAAAATGAGCGAGCACTCTTTTGATTTCATCTATTTTCATTCTATCACCTTCAACTTCTTCTCAGTTACCATCTATTGTACCAAATATTCATCAATTGTTTACATTCATTCACATTTTTTTAAAAAGAAGTAGTGATTCCTATTTTGATTGGAGGAATGTTCCAGCGAAATATCATAATAATTTTCTTTTAATACTTTAATAACGAACGTTCATTCGATAAAATAAAGAGGATGAGGTGAAACCATGAAATTGAAAAAAGGCCTTCAAGAAATATTAGAGGAATTAAAAATAAATCATCAATTTAAAGAAAATATTGTCACCTGGAAGACCATTGAAGAAAAGCCAGCAACGATGATGCCATTTCCGGAGGACTTACATCCGTTGTTAAAAAGAGCTCTTCAAGATAAGGGAATTGAACAACTGTATACACATCAACAATCGGCATATGAGAAAATTATCAAAGGAAATAGTATCGTGGCGGTAACACCGACTGCCTCAGGAAAGACACTTTGCTATAATCTGCCAGTTTTACAAACTATTCTCGCTAATCCTGAATCAAGGGCCCTGTATATGTTTCCAACGAAAGCACTTGCCCAAGATCAAAAGAGTGAGATAAACGAGATCATTCAAGCTGCGGGCGTTGATATTAACAGCTATACGTATGATGGGGATACACCCGCAAATATTCGGCAAAGGGTAAGGCAGGCGGGGCATGTAGTGATTACAAACCCGGACATGCTACACTCTGCTATTCTGCCACACCATACAAAATGGGTATCGTTGTTTGAAAATCTTAAATTTGTGGTGATTGATGAACTTCATACCTACCGCGGCGTGTTTGGCAGCCATGTAGCCAATGTCATCAGAAGGCTAAAACGGATTTGCCATTATTATGGTAGTAATCCCGTGTTTATTTGTACATCGGCAACGATTGCAAATCCCTTAGAGCATGCGGAAATATTAACAGAAGAAAGAATGAGTTTAATTGATAATAACGGTGCACCGAGTGGGACGAAACATTTTCTCTTCTATAATCCGCCAATCGTCAATAAGCCTTTAAATATCAGAAGAAGTGCCACTCTTGAAGTTCGAAAAATTGCGGGGGAACTATTAAGAAATAAAATTCAAACAATTGTTTTTGCCAGAAGCAGGGTGAGAGTTGAAATTATCCTGACATACCTTCTGGAATTGGTGAAAAATCAGTTAGGTGCGAAATCAATCATGGGATATCGCGGAGGATACCTGCCAACAGAACGAAGAAAAATTGAAAAGGGTCTGCGTTCTGGAGAGATCTATGGGGTTGTCAGTACGAATGCCCTTGAGTTAGGTGTTGACATAGGTCAGCTTCAGGTTTGCATCATGACAGGGTATCCGGGGACTATTTCAAGTGCCTGGCAGCAAGCCGGGAGGGCCGGAAGAAGGCATGGGGAGGCACTTGTCATTATGGTGGCCAGTTCGAGTCCGCTGGATCAATATATTATTCAGAACCCGGAGTATTTCTTTAATAAAAGTCCTGAAACTGCGAGGATTAATCCCGATAATTTGATTATTCTAATCGATCATATGAAATGTGCCGCCTATGAGCTCCCATTTAAGGAGGGAGAGGAATTTGGAACTGTCGGAACGGAGGAATTACTGGAGTATTTAGCAGAAGAACGAGTTCTTTATCGAAATGGAGATAAATGGTATTGGATGAACGATTCTTTTCCGGCGCATAACATTAGTTTACGATCTGCCTCACAGGAAAATGTTATTATTGTTGACCAATCAGATGTAGCAAATGTAAAAGTTATTGGAGAAATGGATCGTTTTTCTGCAATGACGCTTCTCCATGATGAGGCCATTTATTTACATCAAGGTACCCAATTCCAGGTCGAGAAGCTTGATTGGGAGGAGAAAAAGGCATTTGTCAGGGAAGTTGATGTTGACTATTACACTGATGCTAATTTAGCTGTCCAATTAAAAGTATTAGAGGAAGACAGGCTTCAAACAAGTGATGAAGCTGAAATCGGCTATGGAGACGTAAGTGTCAGGGCGATGGCAACCATTTTTAAAAAGATTAAATTTGAAACGCATGAAAATATCGGATCAGGACCGATTCATCTTCCAGAAGAGGAACTTCATACGAACGCAGCATGGATTTCATTAAATAAGCCGTTAACAGAACTGGGTCATGAACGGTTGGAACAGGGACTTGTTGGAACAGCACACGCCTTAAATCATATCGCACCGTTATTCGTGATGGCAGACCCGCAGGATATTCATGTTATCCCGCAAGTGAAAGCAGATCATAATGAAAAGCCAACTATCTTTTTTTATGATCGATATCCTGGTGGAATTGGATTAAGTGAAAAAATTCATAGCGGAATGCCAACGGTGTTTGTCGAAACGAAAAAAATGATACATCACTGTCAGTGTGAGACGGGTTGTCCTTCATGCATTGGAGCAGATACAGTTAGTGAAACTGCAAAATTGGATGTCTTAAAAATAATTGATGCATTTTTACACTCTTCCAATCAGGATAAGGAAGTGCGGCATGTCGTTAAAAAATAAGCTAGATCGCCTAAAGTCTCATCTATCCAGTGGAAGCACTCCAGAAAAAAGGGATCAACCTTCTGTGACGCCGGGAATGGAGGTGCCTTTTCGTGAAAAATGGGAGCAGGAAAATGTTTATCCCTTTTTTATCGATGACCATTATTGCTTAATAAGGGAAGTGAAATATCCACTCTCACACCAGCACGGGAATTATTGCTTTCGGGATTTTCTAACCGCTGTAGATTTGTGGAATCACCAGCCACTCAGTCACCCTTTATCGGCAAAAGGTCATCAAGCTGAGGAATTGTTCTTTTTTGACACAGAAACTACGGGGCTCGGCGGCGGGGTTGGAAATACAATTTTTATTCTGGGATATGCCAGTGTTTTCGGTGATCATTTGGTCCTAAGACAGCACATCCTCCCGCATCCAGGCGGGGAAGTTCCTTTATATCAAAGTTTTTTAGAAAAAGTGAATTATCGTACGCTTGTCACTTACAATGGAAAATCATTTGATTGGCCCCAAGTGAAAACAAGACATACTCTTATAAGAGAGCATGTTCCAAAACTGCCTGAATTTGGACATTTTGATCTTTTTCATGCAGCAAGAAGACTTTGGAAGCATAAATTAGACCGGATGAAGCTGGCAATTGTCGAGAAGGAAGTATTAGGGGTGGAAAGAATCGATGATATTCCAGGATTTTTGGCTCCTATGATTTATTTTGATTTTATTGAAAGTAAAAAGCCTGATGGCATGCTAGGTTTGCTTAAACATAATGAAATCGACATTTTATCACTCGTTACACTATATAGCCATTTAACCTTTCAACTTTACGGGATTGATCATAATCAAACTAGAGCAGAAACGTATGAAGTTGGTCGCTGGTTTGCCACATTAGGAGAGAATAAAGAAGCCGAACAAGTATTAAGCAAACTGACAAACGGCAGAGACATGACATCCTATCAGGCAAAGTATATTTTGGCATTTCAGCAAAAAAAAGAACAGAATTGGGAAAGCGCACGGACATTGTTTCTTGAAATGATCGATAGTAGTGAGACACAGATGCGGGTAGAAGCTTTATTAGAACTGGCAAAAATTCATGAACATCGACTTATAGATTATAAGCTTGCTATAGTTTATTGTCAGAAGGCGATAGAACAAATAACACAATCTAAAACCACGGCTAAATGGAAAAGGCACATTACCTTAGAGCAGTTTGAAAAAAGGCTAAAACGGTTAGAACGAAAATATGTCACAAAATCTTAATAATTTTATGATGAAATCCAGTAATTCCATATTGTTTATCCTACATGAAAAATGTAAAATGAGAAATTGGGTTGCGGAAAAGCGATCATTAAAACTTTATGGAGCTGGTAATGTGTATAAAACGATTTTATTTTTATTTTTTATTGTCGTCTGTCTGACAGCCGTCGTTTTTACAAGCTTAAAAGATAGCTTTTATTCGATGCTATAAGAAAATCAGGCGAAAGTTTTTGACCCTAAATCGTATATTGAATGAAAAATAGGTATTTTCCTTAGTACAAGAGTAACTCCCTTATCATAGGCTGTTAATGTAAACAGAATATTTGGAGGGAGAGTATAATATGTTTCTAGGAACTAATTTTGCACCGCCAGTCGTCCACCCGACACAGCAGATAGTGAATCACACCTTTTCAACAACGGTGGTGCCGCATATTCATCCAGTACACACCACAACGGTGAATCATCATATGTTCCAGCATAAGCATTTTTGCCCGCAAACAGCTTCATGCTGTGAGGAGACGTGTAATCAGCACATTAACTGCTGTAACCCATGTCAGGGGGCAATGGCAATGCCAGCTTCTAATGCCATGCCGGGACCTAATGCCATGCCGGGATTTGGAGCAGGCGGTCCAGGGTTTGGAATGGGAGGCCCTGGTTTCGGAATGGGAGGCCCAGGTTTCGCACCGGGACCATTTATGGGACCTAGACCTTAAGTTAGGTTTATGTGGTTTGCAAGGGCTCTTTAGCCCTTGCTTTTTATTGTTGTTTACTTTTATGATATGCTTTTTTAAAAAAAATGTTTGTCCATTTTAAAAATATTTTTTAGTTAAGGGGAACATTCTTGAGAAAAGTACTGGCCATTTCAGGTTATAAACCATTTGAATTAGGCATTTTTAAAAAAGATCATCCATCAGCTTTATTTATTAAGGCTGCACTAAAGAAATCATTATTGCCTATGATAGAAGAAGGTTTAGAATGGGTATTGATTAGCGGTCAATTAGGAGTTGAACTTTGGGCTGCGGAGGTTGTATTTCATTTGCAGATTGAATTTCCTGAATTGAAGCTAGCGGTCATCACTCCGTTTCTTGACCAAGAGGCATCCTGGAATGAAAATAACAAGGAATGGTACGAGTCTATTCTTGCTGGTGCAGATTACATAGACTCCGTTTCGAAAAAAGGGTATGAGAAGCCATGGCAGTTTCGTTTGAAAAATCAATTCTTTATCGATAAGAGCGATGGCCTCCTTCTTCTGTACGATCATGAAAAGGAAGGAAGTCCGAAATACCTATACGAAATGGCTGTCCAACAGCAAAGAAAAAAGTCTTATCCGATTGAGTTGATTACATTTTATGATTTACAAATGATTGTGGAAGAAGAACAAAATAAATGGTCTGATTTTTAAAGAATGATGAAGCCGTATATTTTTTAAAACAAAAGAAATTGACAAAAGGAATAATTTTTGAAAAAATAATAGGTAATGATTGGCTAAACTTGAGGTGATTTGAATGTTGGCTGATAAAGTGAAATTAACAGCTAAGGATATTTTAGAAAAAGAGTTTAAGACTGGCGTAAGAGGGTATAAACAAGAAGATGTCGATAAATTCTTGGATTTAATCATTAAAGATTATGAAACGTTCCATCAAGAAATAGATGATCTGCAGCAAGAGAACCTTAGACTTCGTAAACAGCTTGAGGAGTCATCGAAGAGACAACCGGTGGCACAACCTGCAGGAACGACAAATTTTGATATTTTAAAACGATTGTCTAATCTTGAAAAGCACGTTTTTGGCAGTAAATTATACGATTGACAGATTGTACCGGTACTTCCTAATAAAAACTATTGAATAAACAGCAGGAAATACATATAATAGAAAAGTATCATTAATGACGTTCGGGTAATCGCTGCAATGAGCTTATATGCAAATTGTTGAGGAAAGTCCATGCTCGCACGGGCTGCGATGTCCGTAGTGTTCGTGCCTAGCGAAATCATAAGCTAGGGCAGTTGGGTTTAAAACCAGCTGACGGCCGGGAAAATACCTAAGTTCTTTTAGAATAGGGTATGAATACCTGTAAAAGTGCCACAGTGACGTAGCCTTTCTAGAAATGGAAAGGGTGGAACGGGTAAACCCCACGAGTGAGAAACCCAAATAATGGTAGGGGCATCTTCTCTGAGGAATTGAACGAGGGGAAGGACAGATTCCAATCGGAATCTGTAGATAGATGATTACCACCTAAGTACGAGGCGTTATTGCCGTTTGCAGTACTCTGGTACAGAACATGGCTTACAGAACGTTATTAATGGGATACTATGCTAGGATATGTAACGGCTCTCCTGATAGGGGAGCTTTTTTATTGGTCATAATTGCATCCCAAGGATGATTTTTGTCCATAATGGTAGCGAATATTCCTTTACAAAGGGAAACGAAAATATACATAACTTAATAGTAAAGGGTGAAGAAATGGGAAATTATCAAATAATTGCTACAGCAGCAATGGGGCTTGAGGCCTTGGTGGCAAAAGAGGTAAGGTCATTAGGATATGAATGTGAAGTTGAGAATGGCAAGGTTACCTATACAGGGGACGAAACTGCTATTGCCCGCAGTAATTTGTGGCTTCGAACCGCTGACAGAATAAAAATCAAGGTGGGCGAATTCAAAGCATATACCTTTGATGAATTATTTGAAAAGACAAAAGCACTGCCCTGGGAAGAATTCCTCCCTGAAGATGCTGAATTTCCTGTCATCGGGAAATCTGTAAAATCAACACTTTTTAGTGTGTCGGACTGCCAAGCAATCGTCAAAAAGGCAGTTGTGGAACGCCTGAAAAAACAGTATAAGCGGAGTACCTGGTTTGAGGAAACGGGTGCCCTTTATCGGATTGAAGTCGCCTTATTAAAGGATCTTGCCACTATCACCATTGATACAAGTGGTCAGGGGCTTCATAAACGTGGCTACCGTATTGACCAAGGTGAAGCTCCTCTAAAGGAAACACTCGCGGCTGCGCTCGTAATGTTAACCAATTGGAAGGCTGACAGTCCATTTATCGACCCATTCTGCGGCTCAGGAACGATTCCGATTGAAGCGGCAATGATCGGCCAAAATATTGCACCTGGTTTTAACCGGGAATTTGTATCAGAGGGCTGGAATTGGATTCAACAATCCGTTTGGGATGAGGCTAGGAATGAAGCCGAAGATTTAGCGAATTACGACCAACCTTTAGACATTACCGGCTCTGATATTGATCACCGGATGGTAAAAATTGCCCAAGAGAATGCTTTCGAGGCTGGTTTTGCTGATATCATTCAGTTTAAGCAAATGCAAGTCAGAGACATTTCAACAAACAAAGAATTTGGTGTCATTGTTGGAAACCCTCCTTACGGAGAGAGACTAGGGGATAAGAAGGCTGTTGAGCAAATGTATAAGGAAATGGGGCAAGCATTCAGTAAGCTTGATACCTGGTCGATTTATATCATGACTTCGAATGAAGGTTTTGAACAGCTGTACGGTAAACCCGCAACAAAGAAACGTAAACTGTTTAATGGATTTATCCGAACTGATTTATATCAATATTGGGGAAAAAGACCTCCACGTCAAAGGAATTAAACAATTAGATATAAAGGAACTTAGGATATAGTTTAGCGTTATTTTGACGCTATTTTTTTTAGGGGAGGGACTAACATGCAAAACCGGATGCCGTTTGAAGTTTCCAAAACTGAATCCTTTTATGATAAATTGGCTGAATGGATTGGTGATCTATTTTATGATATTTTGCCAGAGGCTGGATTTGAACTAAGGGATGAACAAATTTATATGGCTTTTCAATTGGAAAAGGCCTTCAAGGATAAACAAATAATGTTCGCGGAAGCAGGCGTTGGAACAGGGAAAACGATTGTATACCTGCTCTATTCTATCATGTATGCAAGGTATACAAATAGGCCCGCAGTAATCGCCTGTGCGGACGAAACGCTTATCGAGCAGCTTGTGAAAAAAGAAGGCGATATTGCTAAGCTTGAAAAGGTTTTGGAGTTAAATATCGATGTTCGCCTGGCAAAATCACGAGATCAGTATTTGTGTCTTAAGAAGCTTGACCAGGTTCGGAATCAAGACTTTTCAGATGAGATATCCGATATTTATCAAAAATTGCCGGATTTTATCCATATGGGTGGTTCGATGCAATCTTTTGAAAAGTACGGTGATAGACGTGATTATCCTCATTTAACGGATGAATTATGGAGTAATCTCAATTGGGATCCTCTTCAAGATTGTTTCTCCTGTGATAAACGCCATCGCTGTGGATTGACACTACACCGGGAATTTTACCGGCATTCGACTGATTTAATTATTTGTTCCCATGACTTTTACATGGAGCATATTTGGACGAAGGAATCAAGAAGGCGTGAAGGGCAGCTGCCGCTTTTACCTGAGCATTCTTCCGTTGTATTTGACGAGGGTCATCTTCTTGAATATGCAGCACAAAAAGCGTTAAGTTACCGTTTTACCGATTATACGTTGGATACACTGCTTACAAGGTTAATGGAAAATGAAGTTCGTGAAAAAACATTGTACACGATCGAAGACGCCCTTCAAGACAATGAAGCGTTTTTTGACACTATTTCACAATTCTCCTTACAGCAAAAAGGTTCGGAAAAACAAATCATTACGAAGCATCCTCTGGTATTAAAGACCTGCAGGAAGCTACTCTCAACACTGCAAACTTTGGAAGAGGAGCTTGTTTTTGAAAGTGAATTATATGTCATTAATGAATATGATTTAAAAATTGTGGAGGAATATTTGGAGCAAATTACCTACTCCTTATCACTTTTCCTTCAAGAAGTGAACGGGATTACCTGGTTTGAAGAAGGCGGCGGAGAACGGACACTAGTTATCATGCCAAAAATGGTCGAAGAAGTGATGCGTGAAGAAGTGTTCTCACAGAAAAAACCGTTTATCTTCTCATCAGCAACACTGTCGAATCAAAAATCCTTTGATTATATTGCAAATAGCCTTGGGGTGAAGGACTACCTATCCTTTACAGTCGCCTCACCATTTGCCTATGAAGAAAAGATGGATGTCTTCCTCCCGAGGTTTCCAAAAGGCAGCATGGAAGAAAAAATTCATTATCTGATAAAAATGGTACAGCAATCAGAAGGACGGGCCTTAATTCTATTAAATAATAAGGAAGAACTGTCACAGCTTAAAAAGCAGTTGGCAGGGGGAATTTCCTATCCCATTTATTTTGAGGGGGACGAGGAGATTAGCACCCTCGTTTCGAAGTTTCAAAATGAGGAGCATGCGATTCTATGTTCCATGCATCTATGGGAAGGCCTAGATATTCCAGGAAGATCCCTTGAAAATGTCTTGATTTTTTCACTTCCTTTCCCGCCAAACGATCCGGTTTTTACGGCAAAGAGAGAAGGGGTAGACAATCCATTCTTAGAGGTAGATTTACCGTATATGCTTCTCAGGCTGCGTCAGGGCGTAGGACGATTAATTCGGAGTGAACATGACCGGGGAATGGTTCATATCATGTTGGATGAGGAAATCGATTCTTTTGTATTACAAAGTGTTACAGAAGCACTGCCAACGACGGCTAAAGATGCATAAAAAAGGAAGCCTTCCGTTTTTAGAGGGCTTCCTGCTTTTTTGTCTAGCTACTTTATCAGATTAACGCATTCCTAAATAACTTTTTCCTTCTGCTGACATTTTGTCAGGTGACCAAGCAGGCTCCCAGACTAGATTTACCTCAACATTTCTTGTTTCTTCAATTCCTTCGACACAATAGCGAACCCCTTTTGTAATGCTGTCATGAAGTGGACATCCAGGTGTTGTCAGGGTCATGGTAATGGAAACATCGTTATCATCCGTAATCCCAATACCATAAATTAGGCCTAAATCCACCACGTTAATATTTAATTCCGGGTCATAAACACTTTTTAATTCTTCAAGGATTTTTTCTTCTAAATTCATGATTAACACCTCATTATTTTTTTAGAACGCTTAAGATACTAATGGCAATTATGATAAACATGACAGATAGAATGAACTGTCCGATATTAAAGAGCAGTGCAATCTTCAAGGCCAAGGCAGAAAACACAATGAGAACCGCCGCAATAAAGATCGAGAGGACGGGGGTTATTATTTTTTCATTCATCATCTCTTTCAATGTTGGAACCTTTGCTTTACCAATATCATTACTGTATTTATACGTCCACCATAAAAATGGAACGATTTTATACAAATACCCGACAATACTTAGGACAATCCAAAGTAAAAGATAAAGATAGACGAGTGGGCCAACAAATGAACTAAAATGTTGAAACCACACTAAAATAAATGCCGCCAAATGAATGACAGTACCTAACACAATGGCAATCAAAGAAAACGTGAACGGTTTATCTAGCTTTTTCTTTAATCTTTTTTTGATGATGATCCTTATATGCCAACTAAAAATGGAGAATCCTGCAAAAAGTAAAAAGAAACCAAGCTTCAATAAGATACTGCTATCCGTAAAGAATGAAATTAATGAAGTAACAAGACCGGCAACATAAAACCCATATACATATCTTGCGTGTACCATTGGGAATCCATGGGACAAAGAAAACATTGGTACCATCTTATAGGAAAGTCCAAAAATTAACAGAGTAAACCAGCCAGTAATCCCCATCAATAAATGACTTTTAAAGATAGATTGATAATACTCTGCACCTATCCCTGTTTTTAAGCAATAGACCAATGTAATCCCTAATGAAATCGTCATGAACAAACAAATCAATGCCGTTCCTACAAAGGCGGTCAATATAGTTGGTTTGGATTGCGCCTTTAGTGTCATAAACATTTGAACTAAAAACATTAATATACCAATAAGGGTAAGGACACCAGGAATGAATGCATTTTGTGGTGACCAATAGAGCATTCCTGAGAATGTCGCAATGCCAATGGCTGTTACAAAAAATTGGACAAACCCGAATTTCTCATTCCATATTTTCGTTAGGAACGCTACCGGAACAAGCTGATACATCGCACCCATTGCTACCATTAACGCCCAGCCCAGCACTAATAAATGGGCTGAAGACCAGATTTGAGGAATTCTAAAACTTCCGTCTGCCATCAATTGTCCATTTACCAGTAATAGAATTTGTGAAAGAACCAGTGCTATTACACTAAAAAAGATAAATGAAAATGGCAGTTTAATATTTGTTTCACTCCCCATACTTTGAGGAACCATAATAGTACACCTTCTTAGCGAAAGATCTCAATTTTAAAGCTTCCATCGTTTTGTGGTTCTGTACGCTGCTTGTAACCTAATTCCTCTAGCTGCTCATATAGGAACATCGGTCTTCTATCATTGATGATCGTCAATACCTCATTTTCCCCAAGGGTCTCTAGGGCGGCTAAAGTTCTCATCATCGGCTGTGGCGGCTCTAATCCGCGATTATCTAATATCACCTTAGGTCATCCTTTCTTTGTAAATGTTACTTTCCAATGCTTCTTTTCAAGTTCTTCTTCCTCATGGGTAAAGCCCTTCGCCTTTAAAACGGCGAATAGGGGAACAGGCTTAAACGGAGCATGAAGAATAAAAATATCATTCTCCTTACATTCCTTTACAGCTTCCATAATCTTTTGAAACGGTTCAATTTTATTTTTTAAATCCTCACGTACATCTATTTCAATGATTCTTTGTTCCATTTGCTTAACAGCTCCTTCTATTTTTAGTCGAAAAAAATTTATTAATAGAATAACTCTTGTTGCAATGCCTCACGGTTGATTAAATAAAAACCCTCATCATCTTGAATCACAAATTCCTTCTTTTTAACATGATTCATCGTTCTGCTCACAGTTTCCCTTGAAGTGCCAATCATATTAGCTAATTCCCGGTTGGTGAACTGGGTTGTCAACTTGTAACATTCTCCCACCTTTTCACCATTTGATTTACATAGCCTAATAAGAAGTAAAATAATTTGTTCATACGTGTTATGAAGAACTTGTGCTTCCAATCTTCCTTGAAGGTCAACAATTTTTTCTCCCAATACTTTAAAAAGCTTGATGCAGAGTTCCGGATAGGAAATGAGGATATTTTCAAATTTGTCAATCGGAATGACAATGAGAATAGCATCTTCCGTCACCTCGGCATGCGCTGGAAAATTCCCTTGTCTAAAAAAACCAGCATGTGGGAACATTTCTCCTGGTTCAAGGATGGAAATTAATTGCTCTTTGCCCGATTGATCGGTTTTGTAAATTTTGACTTTCCCACTGTGAATAAAGAATACACGGTCAAGCCTGTCTTCCTGCATAAAAACATACATCTTATGTTTATAGAAGCGGGTTTGTGCAATTTTTACGATTGGATCAAGCTCTTCAGCAGATAATTCCTTGAAGATTGGGACATCGGACAATCGTTTTACTATGTCCTCCTGCTTCATTAACATCACCTTCATATTATTAATTCGATTTAGTAATATTGTAGCAATGATTTCACAAAGATTATGTGACCACAATCATAGTAGGTTAAAATTTTTTCTTTGCAACAAACTTTATGGAGTGTAACGCTTGTAGTTTTGAAGATTAATAACAAATTTCCTGCTTTAAAGCGATTCGATTGACTAAATATAAACTTTTAGTACTTGAGATGATATAGTTTTTCTTTTTTAAATGATTAATCGTTCTGCTGACAGTCTCTCTGGAAGTACCAATCATATTTGCCAGTTCTTTATTTGTAAAATGGGTTGTCAGCAGGTATTGTTCTCCTATTTTTATTCCATTTGATTTACAAAGCCTAATGAGTAATAAAATAATTTGTTCATATGTGTTATGGAGAACTTGTTCTTCTAATCTTTTTTGTAAATCATTTACGTTTTCTCCCATCAATTTAAAGAGTCTAGCACAAAGGTCAGGGATTGTAAGAAGGATTTCCTCAAATTGAGCCCGTGGAAACGTAATGATCCTTGCATCCTCCATTACTTCTGCGTGTGTCTCATGCTTTCCATCCTTGAAAAATACTGTTTGTGGAAACATATCCCCTGATTCTAGAATGTATAAAATCTGTTCCTTCCCGGATAAATCAGTCTTACATATTTTGACTTTTCCGCTATCAAGGAAGAATAATTTATCTTGCGAATCATTCTGCATATAAACGTACATTTTTTGTTTATAAAAGCGAGCCTGGATAATTTCTAAGAATGGTTCCAAATCATGATCCGACAAATCCTTAAATAACTTGAAATGTGACAACTTCATTTCTATTTCTACTTTTTTCATTTCATCACCTTCGTTTAAAAAATCCTACTTATAGAAATTTTAACAATGCCATCATTAGAAAAAATTGACCTATGTCAAGAAATGAATCTCTTAAATAAATCTTTTATTTTGTGATAAAAGTCACACCGATTTGATGAAATGCTTCACTGTGTGAGGAAGTGAACAAAGATAAGATAACTAATGTAACAAAATAAGAAAGGATGAATGTAGCATGGAAATACAACATGGGACGTCGACCAATAAAGTGTTGAAGACCAATAAAAATGGACTCTTAAAATCCGTTCTAATTGCAACCATTTTAATTACCTTCACGGTTTTACTAGTTGGCGGCTATTGGATATTTAAAGAACAAGCACCAAGACCCGTGGAGGTTACGAATGAAAAAGGTGATGTTCTGTTTACGAAAGCTTCTATTATGGGGGGCAGGCTGTTTTTCAAAAGTACGGTTTAATGGATTACGGCACCGTTTTAGGACATGGATCCTATATGGGACCTGATTATACAGCTGAATCTCTTAAGCTTTATACAGAAGGTATGCAGGATTTTAAAGCGAAAGACAAGTATGGAAAAGATTTTTCAACTTTAAATGAAGATGAAAAAATAGTTATTAAAAATAATGTTATTAAAGAAATGAAAAAAAATCGCTATGACAGTGATAAAGATACAATGGTACTAACGGATGCTCAAGCTTTTGGCCTTCAAAGGGTGAGAGAGCATTATCAGGAAATCTTTACGAAGGGTGACGATTGGGGATTAAAGGCAAATCTTATTAAAGAAAGCGATTTGCCGAAAACAGGCCGTGCGTATGTTGCAAAAGGTGATCAAATTACACAAATATCTGATTTCTTTTTCTGGACAGCTTGGCTTTCTAGTACAGTCCGTAAAGGAGATAACATCACCTATACAAATAACTGGCCTTACTATGAGGATGCAGGCAACCACTTATCCTTCTCTGCAGTATGGTGGAGTGGTGCAAGTATCACCATTTTTGTTTTAGTGCTGGGAATTATTTTGTTTGTTTTCTATCGCTATCAATTTAGCATGCAAGAGGCATATAAAGAAGGAAATTTCCCGCGAATTGATCTACGAAAAATGCCAGTGACCAATTCTCAGGTTAAGAGCGGAAAATATTTTGTGATCGTTTCGGCTTTATTTCTTGTCCAGTGTATGTTTGGGGCATTACTAGCACATTATTACATAGAACCAGAATAGTTTCTTTGGAATAAAGTGGATTCATGATATTCTTCCGTTCAATATCACAAAAGGGTATCATTTGCAGCTTGCTATTTTCTGGATTGCGACAGCGTGGCTTGGGATGGGTATATACATTGCTCCACTTGTCGGTGGCTATGAGCCCAAAAAACAAGGCTTACTCGTCGATATTTTATTCTGGGCATTGGTGGTCCTTGTGGTCGGAAGTATGGTTGGTGAGTGGCTTGGAGCTAACGGCTACTTAGGAAACAATTGGTTCCTATTCGGACACTCTGGATGGGAATATATCGAGCTTGGACGTATTTGGCAGCTGATCCTGATTGCCGGAATGTTCATATGGCTGTTTATTGTTTACCGAGGAATTAGGGCAGGTCTAAAGAAAGAAACTGATAAGGGTGGACTGATTCACCTATTATTCTATTCAGCGATTGCCGTACCTGCATTCTATGTCTTTGCCTTGTTTATTAATCCTGGAACAAGCTTTACCTTTGCAGATTACTGGCGCTGGTGGATCATCCACTTATGGGTTGAAGGTATTTTTGAAGTATTTGCAGTTGTCGTTATTGGCTTCCTTTTAGTTCAATTAGGTTTAGTAACAAAAAAATCTACAGTACGACAACTTTATTTCCAATTAATCCTGCTACTTGGCAGTGGAGTTATTGGCATCGGCCACCACTATTACTATAATGGATCTGCGGAAGCGTGGATTGGCCTTGGGGCGGTATTCTCTGCGATGGAAGTCATTCCATTAACATTGCTAATTCTTGAAGCATATGAGCAATATAAAATGATGCGTGCCGGCGGTGTCGATTTCCCTTACAAAGGAACGTTCTGGTTCTTAATTTCTGTTGCCATCTGGAACCTGGTTGGGGCGGGAGTTTTAGGATTTTTAATTAATTTGCCAGCAGTAAGCTATTTTGAACATGGACAATTCTTAACACCAGCACATGGGCATGGATCCATGATGGGTGTGTATGGAATGTTTGCATGTGCAGTACTTCTATATTCATTACGGAATATCGTAAAACCTGAAAGCTGGAATGATAAATGGCTTAAATTCAGCTGCATCATGTTAAACGTCGGCCTAGCAGGGATGGTCTTCCTATCCTTACTACCAGTCGGGATTATCCAAATAAAAGAAGCATTTAATCACGGCTATGCCGCATCACGTTCAGCATCCTTCCTCCAAAAGGATCTTGTGCAAACATTGTTAACTTGGCGTGCGGTGCCTGACACCATTTTCCTTATTGGTGTAGTAGTATTAGTGGTTTTCTGTATAAAAGCGCTGTTCAATTTACGGAAACCAACGCATCAGGAGGGAGAAAAGCTTCCTGTTCGCGATTTATCAATTGATGAGGAATAACTTGAAAAAAATCCGCAAAGCTTAGCTTTGCGGATTTTCTTTTTTTCTTTAAGATTTTCATAACATTCAAAGCAATGAATCTCCTTCTCTTCCGTAAGAACCCCGTTTAAAAAGCCATCTAAACAATAGATATCTTTGTTGCAGCATTTACAAATTCCGACTAATTCTCTCAAAAGCCATTCCCCCTGCCACAGTACTAGTATTAATAAAATCATGTTCTAGGTGTGATACGTTGCACTAAAAAGAAGTAATTAGTTCCTTATAATAAAGGAGAAGTTAACAAACTAAAAGGAGTGATTATCATGCAAACATACGCAAAAGTGATCAATGTTCCAGATTTTCCACCAAGAGAAAAACATTCTACCATCTTTAAAGGGTTTGATGAATTAAGTTCTGGTGAAACAATGATGATTGTAAATGACCATGATCCAAAGCCGCTTTTATATCAATTCATGATGGAAAGACCTGAGCAATTTTCTTGGGAGTATCTTGAAGAAGGTCCGGAAACATGGAAAGTCGCTATTAGTAAGAAGTAATTTTTGGTTCGTGTGTCTTTGAATTAACGGGGCACTTGACCCTCTCCAATCATTTTACGTGAATTTTATTTTCCAGGTAACATCCTCTTTTTCCTATATATATATTTTACAACAGAAATCCGTTTCTGTTGTTTTTTTTGTGCGACAGGCAGTCGTACCTTGTGCAGTAGAACTGCACTGAATGAGTTGTTAAAGGTTGGAGTACGTTATTGCGATAAACACGGCTCCCGAATCCTAGAAGACTCGTTTTCCCGAAGGTGAAAATCCTTCCACTAGAGTGCTGATACAACTAGTGAAGACTAATCTAGGGCATCACCGTGAGGTGATGTCTGAAGGAGATGCGGACAATCGAGAGACCCGCAGTCGGATAAGCAGACCCAAATGCAATAAGTGTGAAGCACGGCGGCAGGGTAAGTTGGCGACTATGCGAATATAATGGGAAGCCCACTATAACATTAGTGGTCTCTATACCAATGAATCAGCCGGATAGAGGCAATTTATCAAGTGATGGTGCTGGGTATGTTTAGAAGGAAGGTGCGATGACCCCGTGAGGTCTCCATTCCAACCCAAAGGGACATCTACCTATAAGGGTAATCCGAAATGCTAGATGTGAATGGAGAAGTCAGACGTTCTCATAGTACGGAAGTAGTGTATGGACTAAACCATGCATGAACGGAAGGGGAACGACCTTGTGGCTCCACATCTGTAAAGATGTGTAATGTTAACAGAAAACGATACCTCGGTATAAACGAACTGAATGTACACAATGAAGGGTGCGGAATATGTAATGAATCATACGTTAAAATTCAAATGGCATAGTATTTATGGACAAATACTTTTCGACAGAAGGCTAAAAGCTGCTTGGGAAAAGGTAGAAGCCAACAACGGGTCAGGTGGTATTGATGGCGAAACAATTGACAGCTATAGATATCACTTAGATGAAAATCTGGACTCGCTTCTACAGAGACTGAGAAATAAAGAGTATAAGCCGTCACCAGTAAGAAGACATTATATTCCTAAGAAAAATGGCAAAAAGCGACCCTTAGGCATTCCGAATATTGAAGATAGAATTGTCCAACAGGCAATAGTAAATGTACTTCAGCCGAAATTCGAAAGGGATATCTTTCACAAATGGTCATGTGGATACAGACCAAATGTTGGTGCAGAACGTGTCCTGCAAATAATCATGGCGAATATCGAACAAGGATATAATTACATCTTCGATGCAGATATTAAAGGCTTTTTCGATAATATCCCACATAAGAAGCTGATGAGAGTATTAAATAAATACATCGCAGATGGTACAGTGTTAGATATGATTTGGTTGTGGCTAAAAGCTGGTTATATGGAAGAAGGTAAATTTCACTCAACAGATACCGGCACTCCGCAAGGAGGGGTTATTTCTCCGTTACTAGCGAACGTATATTTAAATGAACTTGATTGGATCTGGGCTGAAAACAATATTCGTTTTGTAAGATTCGCCGATGACTTTTTGTTATTCGCAAAAACCAAAGAAGACATAAAGAGAGCGGCAGATATTACGAAAAGGAAATTAGCCGAACTTGGGTTGGAACTTGCAACGGAGAAAACAAAATTTGTAAACTTCGATGATGATGACTTTGACTTTATGGGATTCACTTTCGAACACTGGAGAAAACGCAAGAAGGATGGTAAGCCATACTATATAGCTAAACCGAAAGAATCAACTTGGAATGATTTTCGCCAGAAAATCAAAGTCAAGACGAAGAAAACACTCACTCTGAGTAAGGAAAAGTGGATTGAGTATGTTAACCCAGTGATTCGAGGAAAAGTAAACTATTTTCTCAATATTTATAAAGCAATTAAGGCAAATGAAGAACACGGATTTAACAGTTCATGCTTCTTTAAAGCATTTGGGAAAGAACTACTTGCGATAGATGGCTATATTCGACAAAGGTTAAGAGTAGCCATGATTCACAAACACCCTAGCCAAAGAAAAGGTCATGCGATGAAAACAAAATGGAATAATGAGTTCTTTGCTATTATTGGACTTATCCCTTCATACTGGTATTACTACCACAAGATATATGGCTTTTCTCTAGAAAGTTACATTCTTCGAATGAAAGAAAAGCAAAAGAAAGAACAGGAAAGACGAATCCTAAAGGCAAAAGAAAAGGGTCAAGAGTATTATACTCCTGACCGTGTCCGCAAAATGAAATATGCTCAAAGATTGGCAACGTATTGACCATTTGTAACACATTGGTAAGCCGTATGCCTTAATAGGGCACGTACGGTTTGATAAGGGGGAAGCCTCGAAAGAGGTTTCCCTACTTTATTATCCCCATTTAACCTATTCTATAACTACTTTTCAGAAAAATGTGATAAAATTTGTCTGAATGGAAAAGGGGGATTTATATGCGAATGGACCAATTAGAAAAAGAATTCTTAGAATATGTGAAAAAAATGTCCGCTTATAATGAAGCACTGGGATTGATTTATTGGGATCTGCGAACAGGTGCCCCAAAGCAGGCAGTGGAACAGCGCTCAGAAGTAATTGGAATGCTATCATCTGAGGTCTTTAAAATGTCCACCTCCGAGGAAATGGCAGCATACATAGCCAATTTATCAAAACAACAGCTATCCGAAACAACAAGCAAAATCCTTGAAGAATGTAAAAAGGAATATGAACGAAATAAGAAAATTCCGGCCGAAGAATATAAAGAATTTGTCATTCTCCAATCAAAGGCAGAAAGTGTCTGGGAGGAAGCCAAAGAAAAGGCCGATTTTGCTTTGTTTAGTCCCTACCTAGAGAAGTTAGTAGCGATGACAAAACGATTTATTTGCTATTGGGGTCATGAGGAGAAGAAGTATAACGTATTATTAGATATGTACGAGCCCGACATGACAATGGAAGTATTGGATCAGGTGTTTGGTGAATTAAGAGGTAAAATTGTCCCACTGGTTAAACGGATTTCGGAGTCAAGCCATAAACCAGAAACTGATTTTCTATTAAAAAAATTCCCAAAGGAAAATCAGCGTGAATTTAGCTTAAAGATCCTTGAAAAAATGGGTTATAACTTCAATGCAGGCAGACTGGATGAAACCGTTCATCCATTTGCGATTGGATTAAACCCTGGTGACGTCCGCGTAACTACGAAGTATGATGAAACAGACTTCCGTACGGCTGTTTTTGGCACAATTCACGAAGGCGGTCATGCCTTATACGAACAAAATATTTCAACTGACCTAATTGGAACTCCGCTCTGCTCCGGCACATCAACGGGAATTCACGAATCGCAGTCCCTTTTCTATGAGAATATTCTAGGGCGAAGTTTTTCATTTTGGAAGAATAACTACAATCTATTGAAGGAATATGCAAATGGTCAGTTTGATCAAGTTCAATTGGAGGAATTCTATCGGTCGATTAATGAATCAAAGCCATCATTGATTCGCATTGAAGCGGATGAATTAACCTATCCACTCCATGTGATCATTCGTTATGAAATTGAAAAAGGCCTATTTAATGATGAAATAGAAGTGAAGGATCTGCCGAAAATTTGGAATGACAAATACGAAGAGTACTTAGGTATTCGTCCTGAAAATGATGCGATGGGTGTCCTTCAGGACGTTCACTGGGCAGGAGGCAGCTTTGGCTATTTCCCTTCCTATGCCTTAGGGTATATGTATGCAGCACAATTTAAGCATAAAATGCTTGAGGATATCCCGAATTTTGATCAATTACTAGAGGAGGGGAATTTACTCCCAATTAAGGAATGGCTGACCAAAAATATCCACCAATATGGAAAAATGAAGAAGCCACTTGAAATCTTACAGGATGTCACCGGAGAGGGTCTTAATGCACAGTATTTAGTAGATTACCTTTATGAGAAATACGGAAAGGTATATCAGTTAAATTAAAATCCAGGCAATTGGCTCTTCCAAAATACAGGGAGAAATCATACAGAAAAAGGCTTCAATCTAAAAGATTGAAGCCTTCAAATTTATTACCACTTACTCCAAGTCTGGAATCCTTTTGACCCTGGAGGAGCATTTTGAATGATATCGATAAACGGTATCGTGTATGCGAATAAAATGAGAGCGGCAGTAATGCCAAGCCATAATTTCCAGTTTTCGAATACCAATGGTGCTTTTTCTTCAAGATTCTCTGCTTCTGCAACTGGGAATTCCTCTTCCCCTTTAGGAGCAAAGAAGGCAAGGTTTACAAATATGATCAGTACTAAAATGATGCCAAGGAATAAAATCGATCCGCCGACTGCCTGAGCGATTTGATAAGGAATCCACTCAGCCGCTTGCTTGGCCCCGCCGTAAGTAGAGAAAGCGGAACGTCTTGGTCCACCAAGCAGTCCCTGGATATGCATTGAACCTGACATAAATGCCATCCCAATGAACCAAACCCATGCTTGGATAATGCCTAATTTATTCATTGCTTTCGTTAATTTACGCCCTGTCAAATGTGGAACTAACCAATAGGAAATTCCAAAGAACGTTAACACAACGGAAGTTGCGGCTGTTAAATGAAAGTGACCTGTAATCCAAATGGTGTTATGGACAACTTGGTCCATTTGGTTAGAAGCATTAATGATCCCGCCGGCACCTGCAGGGATAAAACAAGCCATCCCGATAAATGGAACAATAAAGCGGGCATCTCCCCATGGAAGTACTCTAAACCAGCCAAACAAGCCTGTAGCCCCTTTAGAACGTCCATATCTCTCAAAGGTTGCGAAAAGTGAGAAAGCAGTCATTAACGATGGAATAACGACCATGAACGTTAGGATTACTTGGAAAAACTTCCAAGCAGGATCAATTCCCGGTTCTGTTAATTGATGGTGGAAACCAACCGGAATAGAGAATAGTAAAAATAAGATAAAGGACAAACGTGCTAAAGAATCTGAAAATATTTTTCCGCCAATAATCTTTGGAATAATAGCATACCAACACATATACGCAGGTAATAACCAGAAATAAACTAATGGGTGACCGAAATACCAGAACAATGTTCGGCTGACGAGCACATCAACTGTATCAACTAATCCAAGTGACCATGGAAGAAGTTGGAATAAAACGGTTGCGGCTACACCTAATGTTGCGACAATCCAGAGAACTGTATTGATCACAGCCATAAAGCTTAATAATGGGCTTGGTTGGCCTGGATTATTCTTCCGCCATCTAGCATATGTCATAATTTGTGCAGCACCGTCAATCCAACTACCGACAACGACGAAGGTAAGCCCTAAGTAAAAGATCCAATGTGCTTTAAGTGGGGCATAAAAGGTATATAGAACAGATGCTTCCTTAAGTAAAACCATGGTAGCAGCCATTAAAGTACCAATTAACATGACCCAAAAGCCAATCCAGCCGGTTCGTCTAGCGGCGTTTGAATGGCCTCCAGTTGTTCTGCTTACAGCAGCATATTGAAATCCCATAATAAAGAAGGTTGTTAATACAAGGCCCATTAAGACACCATGAACCGTTAAAATTTGATAATAATCAATTCCCCATGGAAGTTCCCATTTTCCAGAACGGACAAGGGTTTGCAAAAGACCCATCAATCCGCCAAGGGCAAGTGCTGAAAAGGCAACAAAGAAATGTGCCATGGAAAGCTTTGCATCACGTGGGTCGACTTTTACTTTTGCAGCTGTACTGTTAACCATTATTTAACCACCTCAATCATCGAACTCATTAAATGGTGCCCAGCACCACAGTATTCATTACAGACTATTAAATATTCGCCAGCTTTATCAAAGGTTGTGGTATATTCACTGACATAACCAGGTTCAAGCATCATGTTAACATTTGTTCCCGCCATTTCGAACCCGTGAACAACGTCTTTTGTGGTGGCAATCACTTTTACCTTTGCACCTAGAGGCACTTCCACTTTAGCAGGATTATAAGAGAATGCGGATGCAACATATACTAATTCATAATCCCAGTCTTTTCCCTCGACTTTATGTAGGCCTGGTTTATCAAATGGTTTCGTTTCATCCACTTTTTCGGGATTTACCGTTGTTAAACAACTTGGTGGTTTGTTGCCGAGATAGAAGGCACTTACACCAATGACTGCCAAGAAAATAACAAGGCAGGTAATACCGAATGTCAGCCAAATCTTTTCTAATTTATGCATGTGCATCATTTTTTCCCCCTTCAATCAATTAAAAACGGTCTACGAATAGGTAATAAACGCCTACCCATGTAACAATAATAAATGCTCCCAACATGAAAACGGACGCCAATGTCCCTTTGAGGGAGGAGCTGTCTTCCAATTCTGTCTTTTGCTTTGTTTTCAGTTCCGCTTTTGCCATCCTAAAAGACCCCCTTCTAAAAATGGTTTTAAATAAGTAAGTTCTCTTTCATAATACAAAACAATTGCGAAAGTAAAATATCAAATTTCAAAGTTCACAAATTGTTCATTCCTTAGGTATCTACTATGTTAATGTTATAAACTTGATACAACAGTGATTTATGTCACAAAACTCGAAGGGGAAATGTGAAGAAAATGTGAACTATCACACCCAAGCTGTGATAAAAGTAATTGATTAATGGTTCACAATCTAAATTGTCTTAATTTAGAAATACATTCACACTATTGAATATCAAAAATAAAATAGAAGCATATCCGATAATTTTCATTAGAAGTGAGTGGATTTTTGTGGAAAAATATTATTGTGAACAATGTCGCCTTTTATATAATAAAGTAGAATACTGTAATGTTTGCGGTTCATTGGCAAGTAATAAAATAACGATTGAAGTTCAAACGCAATCAGAAAAAAGATAATCACAATTGGAAATGATTATGTAATGATGAAAAACAAAAACCGCGTTATAATTTAAATGCACAACAACAACCTTCAAAACGTTTGCTTCCCTGTCATGTCATTGGGAAGCTTTTTTTTGCCTGCAGACATGTTTACTATCCAGAATAATTTGCTAGAAGTTGGTAAAAATAGCGGTACATATGTCTAAGGAGAATGATGATGCCTGCCATTATTTCCATTTCAGAGGTTAGCCCCCCTTTTGAAATTACCCAAAACGATGCAACTGAGTTTGCAAGAGAACTCTTTGCAGATTCATTTAAAGATATTGACAGACTGCTAAAAGCCTTTCAAAACGGGCAAATTGAAAAAAGACATTTTGTCAAAGATTTAGAATGGTTTAAAGCTAATCGTTCCATTGAAGAGAAAAACAATGCATATATTGAATGTGCCGTGGAATTGGGAAAAGAAGCAATTAAGGCCTGTTTAAACAACCAAAATTTCCTTATAAAGAACATTCCTTTCGAAGAGATTGATGCGATTTTTTTTATCTCCTCCACTGGTATTTCAACCCCTAGCATTGATGCAAGAATTATGAATCAATTGTCATTTAACCCGCATACCAAACGGGTGCCGATATGGGGCCTTGGCTGTGCCGGCGGGGCTGCGGGATTAACAAGGGCGTTTGAATATTGCTTAGCCTTTCCAAAGGCAAAGGTGATTGTCCTTTCCGTTGAGCTCTGCAGCTTAACGTTTCAAAAGAATGACCTGTCAAAAAGTAATCTGATTGGAACCTCTCTTTTTGCCGATGGAGTTGCCTGTGCATTGGTTTGCGGTGATGAAGCTAAAGCCGTGGGGGGGTTCAGGAAGGCTGCATCGCCAGAAATCATCGCAACACAATCGACACTGATGCCTGATTCCTTGGATGTGATGGGCTGGGAATTAAAAAATACGGGATTATTTGTTGTCTTTTCTCGTGATATCCCGCATATAGTCGAGGGTTGGCTGAAGCCAAATGTAATGGGATTTTTAGCAAAGCACCAAATCGAACTTGATCAAATAGATTATTTTATCGCCCATCCCGGTGGAAAAAAAGTATTGGATGCCTATGTAATGGCATTGAATATTTCTCCATCTATGAATGATATTTCTTTAGAGGTTTTAAAACAATTTGGAAACATGTCTTCAGCAACCATTCTTTTTGTGTTAAAGCGTTATATGGAGATGGCCGTCCCAAAAAACACGATTGGTCTTGCAACCGCACTTGGCCCAGGCTTCAGTTCAGAATTACTATTACTGAGGTGGAACTAAATGAATGATTTCATCCCATTCGTTCTACTAGTATGCTTTGTTATCCTTCAGCGTGTAGTGGAATTATTTATCGCAAAGGGAAATGAAAAATGGATGAAGCAAAAGGGGGCTGTTGAGTTTGGTGAAAGGCACTACAAATATATGGTCACGATGCATGTACTGTTCTTTCTTGTTTTCATAACAGAAAAGCTCTTACTGGAACGACAACTAGCACTAGTTTGGCCGATTTTCCTTTGCCTTTTTTGCTTTGCTCAGTTTATAAGAATCTGGGCACTTGCCTCCCTTGGAAGATATTGGAATACAAAGATACTTGTGATTGCGGGTGCAGAAGTAGTTAGAAAAGGACCATATCGCTTTTTAAAACATCCTAATTATGTTGTGGTCGTGATTGAACTGCTCGTTGTGCCATTACTATTTACTTCATACTATACGGCTATCCTGTTTACATTATTAAATGTCATCATGCTTATGGTCCGTATCCCAGAGGAGGAAAAAGCACTTAGCACATTAACAGAATATGACGGTGCCTTTATGGACTGCCATCGCTTTATTCCAAGGATTGTTAAATAAATGTGACAGTTCCACGAAGAGGATTGAAAATGATTATCAACCGTGCTAAAATAAACTCATCAATGAAAATCATTCTCAGGTGAGAGTCTGATAAGGGGTGTTACATATGGCTTTTGCGTTTGTCGGCGGTACGATTATTATTTATGCATTTGTCATGAAGCACGTTTTAAAAAACGTTACACAATAAAAGAACAATTCTTTACGCGGCCAAGGTTACAGACCTTGGTCTTTTTGTGTTTATCTTGTTTTTTTGTAGTGTCAAGATAGGAAAAGTTTGAATTATCGTATAAAATAAAAATTATTACTATGTTGTTAAGGGGAATTAATCAAAAATGGTGCAAACAGCCAATCAGCAAGAAACTATACAATCTGTAAAACAAAAAATCGCCTCATTATATGAGTATTTAAATGAACACCATGATCCAAAACAAGCAAATAAAGTAAAGCAACTTGCAAATAAGTTGGAAAATCGAGAATTTCTTATTGCGTTCTGCGGGCATTTTTCCGCAGGGAAATCCACCATGATCAATCAAGTTGTCGGTGAAAAATTATTGCCCTCAAGTCCGATACCGACGAGTGCAAACTTAGTGAAAGTGAAATCGGGTGAGGATTATGCGAAAGTATTTTTTAAAAATGATAAGCCAAGGCTTTATTTAGCACCATACGATTTTGAATTAGTGAAAAATTACTGTAAGGACGGAGACACAATCGAAGAAGTGGAGATTAGCCATAGCGATTCACGGCTGCCTTCGAATACCGTGATTATGGATACTCCTGGAATCGATTCTGCCGATGATGCCCATCGAATCGCTACGGAATCAGCAATCCACCTGGCTGATTTAATCTTTTATGTGATGGATTACAATCATGTCCAAGCTGAATTGAATTTTTTATTTACCAAGGAATTGGCAGAGGCAGGAAAAGACGTTTATTTAGTCATTAACCAAATTGATAAACATAAGGATGAGGAATTAAGTTTTATAGACTTCCAAAAGAGTGTGGTGAATTCATTTGCTTCCTGGGGAGTCAAACCCCCTAAGATTTTTTATACAACATTAAAACATAAGGATCACCCTAATAATGAATTTGAGCTGCTAAAGACATTTATTGCAGAGAAGTTGGCGGTAAAGGATCAATTACTGGTGCCATCCATATTGCATTCTCTAAGAAAGATTGCGCAAGACCATGTGGATCTAGCAAATAAGCTAGAAGAAGAAAAGCTCTTCCCCAGTTTTGAAATAGTAGATGAATTAACTGAGCAAGAAAAGCAGGATGTATCGGCTTCTTATCAAAAAATAAGGTCTGCACTTAGCATGATAAAAGAAGGTTCCATGAATAAAGAAAAGGAATTTGATCATTCGATTGCCGAAATCATGAAAAATGCCTATCTTTTGCCGTTTCAAACGCGAGAATTAGCTGAAAGCTATTTGGAGGCTTGCCAGCCGGAATTTAAAGTGGGTTTCATGTTTACAAAGCAAAAGACTGTAGAAGAGAAGAAAAAAAGACTGGACAGTTTTTATCGGGATTTGCTTGAAAAAACCAAATTACAGCTAGAATGGCATATACGTGAATTTCTGCTTAAAACCTTAAAGGAAACGGAACTTAATCATGGTGAGCTTCAAAACTTAGCACAATCCTACTCAATCCCTGTCCCAATCGAGATTGTAACAAACACGGTGAAACCGGGAGCCCGTGTAACGGGAGATTATGTCCTCCATTATACTGAGGATGTTGCCAATGAGATTAAAAGAATCGGCAGAAATCAACTTGTAGAAATAAAAGCGAGCTTCTTTGAAGCATTAAAAAGTCAAACGGCCAGGTTAAAAGAACAATATGAAATAGAATTTAGTAAAGTTGAGAGATATGTAAAGGCATTAGAAGCGCTTAAAAAGTATGAACAAACTATTTTCTTACGGGAAAAAACAATCGATGATCTTTTTATCCAATCAAACGCCCCTTTGGAAGCTGACGTCAATAACCTTTTTATACAAGAAGAGGACGAATATGAAGTGGTCAATTCTATTGGAGAAATAACCTCTATAAAACAAGATAGGAAAAAGGCTGCAAAAATCACTGTTGTTCCAAATGCACTTGAAACGGTGTCAGGCAGCATCAGTCATGGTGGAGGAAGATTGAAAAATACAACTAATCGACTTCTTCGTGTATCGGAATTAGTAAAACCATTGCCCGGTTTTCAGAAGCTGGCAAAGGAATTAATGGATAAAGCTGACAGGCTAGAAAATAAAGGCTTTACTGTTGCTTTATTTGGTGCCTTTAGTGCCGGGAAATCTTCTTTTGCTAATGCATTAATGGGCGAAAAAGTTTTACCCGTTTCGCCAAATCCGACAACAGCTGCCATCAATAAGATTAAGCCTGTTTCAGCAAAACATCCGCATGGAACCGTACTTGTGAAGTTCAAAGACAAGGATATAATGCTTGATGATGTAAATCGAGCCTTAAAGGTTTTTGATTTACATGCCAAGGATTTTGCGGCAGCAGCTAAAATGATTGATCAAATTTTGCTTGAAAAAGGGCAGGAAGGGGTGCTGGAAAAGACTCAGTTTGCCTTTTTACAGGCATTTAAAAGAGGAAATACCGCCTTTGTACCAGCACTTGGAACCTTACTGAAAACAGATTTAGAAGATTTTCATGAATTTGTAGCAAAGGAAGAAAAATCCTGCTATGTTGAATGGATTGAATTGTATTATGATTGTGAGTTAACAAAAAGAGGAATTACGCTTGTCGATACTCCTGGAGCGGATTCCATTAACGCCCGCCATACTGGAGTGGCTTTTGATTACATTAAAAACTCAGATGCGATTCTATTTGTTACCTATTACAACCATGCCTTTTCAAAAGCAGACCGTGAATTTTTAATACAGTTAGGACGTGTGAAGGAATCATTCCAAATGGATAAAATGTTTTTCATCATTAATGCCATTGATCTTGCTGAAAACGAGGAAGAACAGGAAACGGTTTCTGAATATGTTGCAGAGCAGTTAATGAAATATGGAATTAGGAATCCACATCTTTACCCTGTATCAAGTTTGCTGGCGATTCATGAAAAGTTGGATCTTACACCTGCCGCAGATTCTGGAATGAGTCAGTTTGAGGATAGGTTTTATCACTTTATTTCGAATGATTTAACAGAAATGAGCATTTCAGCAGCTGAAAGAGAATTGAGCCGAGTAAATGAATTGGTAGGCAAACTTATTCAAAGCGCAAAAGATGACCAATCAATGAAGGAACAAAGACGTACTGAGATGGAAAAGCAAAAGGCACAGATCAAGGTAGTAATGGAGAAACAAGCAGATGAGCCGTTGCAAAAACGTTTGCAAATGGAAGCAGAAGAATTAGTTTTCTATATTAAACAAAGGGTTTTCCTGCGTTTTGGTGATTTCTTCAAAGAGTCCTTTAATCCTTCAACGCTTCGAGAAGATGGCCGGAATCTGAAAAAAGCGCTGCAAACTGCACTAGACGAATTTCTTGAAAGCCTAGGCTATGATTTTGCCCAAGAAATGCGGGCTACTACTGTCAGATTAGACCGTTTCATGGGTAGGCTATTAATGGATTACCAAACAGGACTCCATCGAAACCTCTTGGAAATTAACCAAGATCTTTCCTTTTCGACATTTGAAAAAAGCGAGAGTAAGGAAATTCATTTTTCAAGTGCGTTTATCGATATTGATCAACAGATATTCACCAAAGCCATGTCCTATTTTAAAAATCCGCGTTCCTTTTTTGAAAAAAACGAAAAGAAATTTATGAGTGATGAATTATATCAAATTTTATCGGACCTTGCAGACGGCTATTTGACGGAAGAATCCGGCAGATTAACGATGCATTATGCAACAGAGCTACATGATGAATTCGTCCGTTTAATAAAGGAAACAATCGAGCAGGCAGATGATTTTTATGTAAGTCTTCTTACGGCTTTGGAAGGCGGGGTCTCCATCGAACTTTTAACTGAAATTCAACAAAGGCTTACTGAGGAATTTGGGAATTGAGGGGAGTATGGTCATGAAATACGTAAAAAGTAGGGAATGGTTATTAAAAAATGTAAACGAACAAAATGTTAGAATTGTCGACTGCCGATTTTCTTTGGCAGAACCTGCAAAAGGTAGAGAGGACTATGGAAGGGGTCATGTTCCCGGTGCCGTTTTCTTTGATTTAGAACAAGACCTGTCAGCTCCAGTTGGGGAACATGGCGGACGGCATCCAATCCCAAATGTAAATGGATTAACGGTGAAACTAGAGAAGGCAGGTATTAGCAATGACACAACTGTTATTGCCTATGATAATGGAGAAGGATCATTCGCTGCCCGGTTTTGGTGGCTCCTTCACTATCTCGGCCATGAACAGGTATTTGTACTTGATGGCGGTTTTAAAGGATGGTTAGAAAACAAACATCCCGTATCAGTAAATATTCCTGCCTTTGAAAAAGGGACCCTCCATGTCGAACTTAGATCGGACTTACTAGCGAACATCGAAGAAGTTAAAGCAGCGGTTGAAAAACAAAACAAAATCCTAATCGATTCTCGCGAAGAAAGGCGATATCTAGGTTTGGAAGAGCCGATTGATAAAAAAGCAGGTCATATTCCTGGCGCGGTCAATAAGCCGTGGATGAAGGGAATTAAGGACAACCAATATTTACCTGTCGGTGAACAAAAGCTGAGGTTTTCTGATATTAATCCTGAAAGTGAGCTCATTGTTTATTGCGGCTCAGGTGTAACAGCGGCACCGAATTTTCTCGCTTTAAAAGAGGCAGGGTTCAAAAAAGTAAAGTTATATGTTGGCAGCTTTAGCGATTGGATCTCCTACGATGAGAATAAAATTGAATAATTCTCAGACTCATCTTGTGATATAATGGAACCCGTGTTGTTTTTAATATAGGGGGGACTAAGTAGATGGAAAATCAAAAGCCTTCACTTATGCTTGTTGATGGAATGGCTCTGTTATTCCGTGCCTTTTATGCCACGGCCGTGTCAGGTCAATTTATGATAAATTCTAAAGGAATTCCGACGAATGGAATCCATGGCTTTATAAAACATTTATTTACAGCGGTATCTTCGTTTAAACCGTCACACCTGGCTGTTTGTTGGGATATGGGCAGTAAAACCTTTCGCACAGAGTTATTTGCTGACTATAAAGGAAATCGCGGGGAGGCTCCGGTCGAATTAATTCCGCAATTTGATCTCGTAAAAGAAGTTGTCGCTTCATTTGATATTCCTAATATTGGATTAGCAGGCTATGAGGCGGATGATTGCATCGGCACCATTGCCAGTCAAATGAAGGATCATGCACATGTATCAATATTAACGGGTGACCAAGATATCCTTCAACTGCTCGATGAAAGGATCTCTGTTATTCTATTGAAAAAGGGGTATGGGAATTATCTTGTTCATACACCGCAAACCTTCTTCGAGGAGAAAGGCATCACACCTCGGCAGATGATTGATTTAAAAGCACTAATGGGTGATACAAGTGATAATTATCCTGGAGTTAGAGGAATAGGTGAAAAGACTGCATTGAAACTTTTACAGGAATTTGACCATGTTGAAGGAATCATTTCGAATTTGGATCGTTTATCAAAGTCCAATAAAACGAAAATTGAGCAGGATTTAGATATGCTACACCTTTCAAGGATGCTTGCTGAAATAAAGTGTGATGTTCCCGTCAGTTGTGCTTTAGAAGAGGCATGGCTGAGAATTGAAAAAGATAAAGCGGTAAATAAACTGATGGAAATTGAGCTTCGCGGTATCCAGCGGCTGCTACCGTTTGATGAACTCATTATTTCATAATGGTAAAGGTTGTCTCGAGAAGGAGGCAGCCTTTTTTAAATAGGCAAAATTACGAGAACTATTATTTTACACATTAATAGGATATTAGAAAAAGATCACTAATTATAGGGATGTATGATCGACATGGAAACCATCGTCTTTATCGGATGTAATATATCCGGGTCGAGCAGAGAAGCGTTAATTACTTCCACTCAAATGGGCTATTGCACGATTCTATTAACGAACAGAATTGGCTTTATCACGCAAAAAGAGGATTTTCCGGAAGTTCACCAGATGATTTACGAAGAGGATTTAGGGAATGAAGAAAAAATCCTATTGATCATTGCTGCCTTACAAAAAGATAAAAAGCAAATATCCACCATATTAAGTTTTATCGATCCATTTGTGTCATTGGCAGCGAGAATTGCAAGCAAGGTAGGACTTGTTACCTTAACGGCACCAGCTTTAGCCATTATGGAAGACAAAACGCGCATTCGTGAACAGTTAAAATTGCTCCCCATAACCCCAAGATATTTAATTCTTACACATGATCAACCGATCTCTTCGTTTGTTGCCCTGTATCAAGATGAATTGCCGTTGGTCATAAAATCTCCAGCTTCAAACGGTTCAAAGGATGTAATTCTTGCTTCCACAATTTCAGAATTAAAAGAAAGTCTTCACTTTATTAGGAGAAAATTCCCGAAGACCCCCATATTAGTGGAAGAATATTTGGAAGGAACGCAATATTTGATTGAGGTAATGGTTTACAATGGAGAACTAACCATGGTGGCCGTCATAGAGCAAGAAATTCAGCAAGGTGACCGATTTATTATCACGGGGTATTTATACCCTGTTGAGCTTTCGAAGCTTGACTATGATGAACTAGAAGCTGCTGTTACAAGTGTTGTCCAGCAACTTGGATTAATAAATGGCACATGTCATTTAGAAATGCGGCATGTGAATGGGGAATGGAAGTTGATAGAAATTAACCCGCGAATGTCAGGCGGGGCAATGAACCGAATTATTCAAGAAGGTACAGGCATAAATTTAGTAAAAGAAGTAATAAAACTCTCCCTCGGTGAAGAACCTTCATTAGAAAAAACAAGAGCAAGGCATGTGTATGCCAAATTTGTTACGATAAATTTTAGTGGGAAATTAATAAAGGTATCAGGTCAAAATATCGCATCTGGATATGAAGGGGTAGTGGAGGTATTCGTAAAGCCAAGAAAAGGAGCAATCTTAACAAAACCCTATTCACTTGGCGACCGCTATGCATATGTCATAGCTTCCTCCATTACGCCAGAACAAGCAAAACAGATTGCTACTGCTGCCGCGATGGAAATAAAGTTTTACTTAGAACCCTTATAACTTCATTTTGCTGGCTGTCTCAGACAAGGGGACAGCCAGGACTACATAAGTATTATTTCGTATTCTTTTTTTTTGCTGCATTTTCCAATTTACTTTTTGGTTCCTCCGCAAACTCCGCATCTTGTCCATAGCCTTGCGGATTAACTCCAGGTGCCTTCACACCACGGTTTCTGCCAGCGCCTTTGCTCATCCAAATCACCTCCCATTATAGGTAGTATTTCCATTAGGAATAATCCAACTCCTGTTCTCTAACAATAATGGCAGAGGTGATGAAAAAATGAACAAAGGTGTTTATTTAGCCCTTTTTAGTATTGGACTTGCCCAAGGAGTGAAAATTCCCCTTCATTATATTAAAAAGAAAGAGTGGCGACCAGAACTATTTTTGGGAACGGGAGGAATGCCTAGTTCGCATTCCGCCGGGGTCTCCACGTTAACCACCTACATTGCCCTGCAAAGAGGGCTGCCAACATTTGACTTTGCCCTTTCACTTGTCTACGGCTTAATTGTCATGTACGATGCCCAAGGTGTCCGTAGGCAAACAGGTGAGCTTACTCTAAAAGTAAACTCAATGAACGAATTAATTGAAAAAATCCATAAAGAAGAAAGTGTCGAATTTAAACAGCAAAATGCTCCGAAAAAGCTGAAAGAAATGTTAGGCCACCAGCCTGATGAGGTAATTGGCGGTGCATTACTGGGAATTGCTGTCGGGGTGATTGGTCATTTATGTACAAAAAAGAATAGAAAAGCCACGAATTTTAGGTTAAGATTTTAAAGGGATGTTTTTAGTGAAATGGGAGAGAGGAATGGGTTATCAGTGCGGACAGTTGAAGAGTATTTGCACTATTTGAATGGAAAGGGATTTCAATTTCAAGAAGATGCTATTGGCTTTATTTTCTTTGGGAAACATTATACAAACGCTCCCGATGAAATGATAAATATTGCAATTGAGTTAACGTTAAAGGCACAAAAGAGTTTTGATGGCAGTTTCTATATGTCATTGTTGGAAACATTCATTTCAAACGAGATTTATACGCGGCAAGCAGCAATTAATTTTGTAACGGAACAAGAATTACTTGTCATATAAATTAAAAACTCCCATGAGCAGGGAGTTTTTTAATTAGCCTTCGAGTTCCTTATTTTTTCTAAATAAAGGTATTCTATTAACCGGGAGTTCAGCTAAGATCATTCCCATAAAAATAAGGCTGCAACCGAATAGGGCGCCAATAGCTAATCGTTCCTGAGCCCATAAATAGCCAGCAATTGCCGCAAATACTGGTTCCATTGCAAAAATTAATGCCACCCTTGTTGCTGATGTATACTTTTGGAAATTCGTTTGAATAAAGAAGGCAAGTGCAGTTGCAAACACACTTGTTATGATTAAGGCAATGATAACATTTTGTGATAAAAGGACAGCTGGCGTAAGTGATTTTTTCCATTCCTCAAAAATAAAAGAAGAGCCCATCGAAAGGATTGCAACGGTTGTGATTTGAATAGCTGTCAATAATAACGTCGGGTACTGACTGCTAAATTTGCCTGTTAAAATTATGTGCATTGCAAAGCTAATTGCACAAATAAATACAAACCCATCACCTATATTTAATGATGATACGTCCGTCATAGTTAGTAAAAATAAGCCGATCGTGGCCGTTATAACGCCAATAATCGCATTCTTACTTGGATACTGCTTGAGTAAAAACATCGAGAATAAGGGTACTAAAACGACACTTAGACCAGTGATAAATCCTGCCTTTGACGTAGTGGTATATAAAAGGCCGATGGTTTGTGTGACATATCCAAGAAAAAGCCAAAATCCAATAAAAACCCCTGAACCAATCAATTTCAGATTCAATTGTTTAAACTGCTTTTTCTCGAAAATGAGCAGACAAAGGATGAGTAAAATCGCTGCAATGAAAAAGCGGATTCCGTTAAAGGCAAAAGGCGGCAGAAAATCAATTGCATTTTGGACAAGCACAAAAGTTGTACCCCAGATAAAAGTGACAAGAAGCAGACTTAGATCTGCAAAAATGGGTTTTTTCATAACAGTTTATTGGACTCCTTGCTTGAGTTTTTTTGTATCGCCAATCGTGCCAGTTCATCGGCCACTTTGTTTTCACTACTTGGGATCCATTTCATAAAAAATAAATCGATCTCTTTCGTTAAATCTAGGGCTTCTTTAAGCAGGGGGGCATACAATTTGTTTTTAACAAACGCTTTTTCAACGGACATATTGACTAATTGGGAATCCGTTCGAAAAGAGACAACCGAATGGATTAAGCCTTTTGTTAAGCAAATTTTCAAAGCCTCAATAAAAGCGTGAAATTCTGCCTCATGGTTTGTCATATTGCCAAGCGGGATTGAATATTTTTCTGACTTGCCGTTAGCCTTAATAAAAACCCCAGCACCGCTCTGACCAGGGTTACCAGCACTTGCCCCATCAATAAAGACTTCAATCAATGGTGATTCCTCCAATGAGTATAATAATGAAAGTTTAACATATTTTATCACATGAATGCGGGGAAATAGTTTCAGGTACCTTAATTGGGTATGATAATTCATATATATTCTATTGGCTAAATGAATAAGCTAGTTGGTAAAAGCTTGAAAATTATTCTCGAGAGGCTGAAAGCAATGAAATATAGGCTTGAGTGGAACTATAAAGTAAAGAGTAATGAAAAAATACAATGTTCATCTGAATGGATTTCAGGAGAATTAGCCTTACAAATGGGTGAAGAGCTCGAGGGAACCGGCAAAGTCAATGATTTATATTTTTATGATGAAAATGGGACATCTTGGATTATAAAAGAAATGAAAAAACTATTGGCAGAGATTGAAGAGGATCCTCATGAGATTACCGTTTTTTTTGACGGCGGATTTAATAAGGAAACAAACCAGGCAGGGCTTGGAGCTGTAATCTTTTTTAAACAAGGAAAAAAGAAATACCGTATCCGTGCCAACGAACGGGTTTATGAAATGGAAACCAACAATGAAGCGGAGTATGCCGCATTTTATTATGCATTAAATATTTTAGAGGATTTGGGTGTTCATCACCTTTCTTGTGAATTTAAAGGGGATTCTCAAGGGATATTAAAGCAGCTCGAGGGAGAATGGCCATGTTATGAGGAAGCACTTAATCGCTGGTTAGATCGGATTGAGGAGAAAATGAAGCTGTTAGGATTGCTGCCAAAATTTACGGTAATTCCTAGAAAGGATAACAAGGAAGCAGATAAATTGGCCACCCAAGCTTTAGAAGGGAAAGAAATCTTCGCCAAAACGTTAATTCTATGAAAAGAGGGTGCCGATTAATAAATGAAGCATTCAGTTAGAAAACAACTATTTAGCCAAGTAGAGAGCATGATTAATCAATACTGTGATGGCTGTTTTTTGCATCAGCAGCTTAAGAAAGATGGCGGACGAAGAGTAGCGCATCGTTTTTGTATTACTCAATGCACAGTAGGAGAAAAGCTTCAAGAATACGGGAATAAACTAAAATGAATAAAAAGGCTGACGAGATTCGCCAGCCTTTGATTGATTCATTATCATTTAGGATTATAGTTTTACTACGTTAGCTGCTTGTGGTCCACGGTTTCCTTCAACGACTTCGAAAGAAACTTCTTGACCTTCTTCTAATGATTTGAAGCCTTCACCTTGGATCGCGCTGAAATGTACGAATACATCGTCGCCGCCTTCAACTTCGATAAATCCAAAGCCTTTTTCGTTGTTAAACCATTTTACTTTACCGTTTTGCATTTACTTCTTCCTCCTAAGCCTTTCAAGACACCACCGGGTGGTGCCAAAGATAAATATTACCATGCAGCTAATCAGCCATTATTGTTAATTGGTTGCATGATGCTTTAAATATACAATAATGAAAATGGACAGTCAAGAAGAGGTAAGTGGTTTTTTGCCGAAAATATGCAGGTTTTAATAAATTTTCGAAAGAGTCAGAATTTAGCCCTTCGTTTAACATATTAATACCTCTTCCTCATATCTTTAATTAATATAGTTACCATAATAAGAGGTGAGGAACCGCATGTTCCGATTTTCAATTGAAGGGGAGGATTGGATTTTAAGATTCTCTCCACAAGTTTTCATCGAAGCAGACGAAAAACAGGCAATTATGATGTCTTTGCTCCATATCGGTAATGATTTAGCCCATTTTTCTCATGGAGATGCCTTTATTATGTTTACCAAGAAAATTGGAGCTATTGTCTTCGATGTAGAAAGAATCCCATCATTAATCGTAACTGTCTCTAATATCGTTCCTAAGGAGAATTGGTATGCCCAGCAATCAACAACCAATGGATCAAATTAATTAAATTTTGATAATTGGTGATAGGGGAATCACAAATAAGGGGGAGGCTGCCTGAATGAACATGGCACTCCTTTTTTTATTTGGGCCGTTGTCATGACCGCCAATAGAAATGTCATAATCCTGCCATTTATTTCAATGAAATCATAACTGATTTATCAGGATACTGGCTATTTTTATATCTTTACGAAATTCGTTGAAAGTGGGAAAATGAATCCGGGATGCACGAAAAAGGAGCAAATAAGATGAAATTAATTATTGCTGAAAAACCCGATCAAGGTTCAACGTTAGCTTCTATTTTTAAACATAAAAAACAAAATGGCTTTATTGAGATTTTTCCTAATGACATGTTTACGAAAGGTGCTTATGTTACATGGGCCATCGGCCATCTTTGCCAGCTTGTCGCTCCGGAAAAGTATGAACCAGGCTGGAAAAAATGGTCTTTAGACAATCTGCCGATTATTCCGGAGCACTTCAAATACGAAGTAACCAAAGACAAAGCAAAACAGTTTGCTATTATTAAAAAATTGGTTTCTAACCCTGAGGTTACGGAAATTATCCATGCAGGGGATGCCGGACGTGAAGGCGAATTAATCATACGCAATATTCTAAGATTAACCAAGTGTAAAAAACCAATGAAACGGCTTTGGACCTCCTCTTTAACACCTAATGCGATTCGTGAAGGATTTAGTAAATTGCTAGATGAAAAGGAGACGAAAAGTTTGTACTTTGAGGCCTATACGCGTGCCTGCGCGGACTGGGTGGTGGGTATGAACGGTTCAAGGCTTTATAGTTTGCTGCTGCAAAAAAAAGGCTTTTCCGATGTGTTTTCAGTTGGCCGGGTACAGACCCCGACATTAGCGCTTATTGTAAAAAGAGAACTGGAAATTGAGAATTTTAAGTCCGAGCCATTTTGGGAAGTGATGGCTCAATTTGCAATCAATGGCAAGAAATATAGCGGGAAGTGGCAGAATGATGGCGAGACCAGGGTTAAGACGAAGGAAATGGCAGAAAAAGTGGCCGCCTTTTGTCACGATAAGCCGGCAGAAGTGGCAGAAGTGCTTTCCGAAAGAAAGGAATTTTTACCACCTTTACTTTATAATTTATCCGCACTACAAGCCGAGGCAAATAGACGTTATAAATTCCCACCGAAAAAAACGCTGGATGTCCTGCAAAAACTCTATCAAAAAGGGAATGTATCCTATCCCCGCTCCGATTCGCGGCATGTAACGAAAGAAGAGGCCAATACCTTCCCTGATATTCTAAATAAACTCAGTCATATAAACGACTATTCAAGTTTTTTTCCATTACCGATACTTTCAATTGCGGATAATAAACGCTACGTGAATGAAAAAAAGGTAACCGATCACTATGCGATTATCCCAACGGAACAAATCCCAAATGTCGCGAGATTAAGTCCTGATGAACGGCAAATCTATGATTTAATCGTGACAAGTTTAATTGCTGCACATTACAATAAGTCCGTTTCAGAATATACAACTGTTACCACTTTAGTTGATGGCAGGGCAGCCTTTATCTCAAAGGGTAAGGTACAACTAGAAGAGGGCTGGAGAAAGGTTCTGAACCAAAAAGAACGTGAGGATGAACCAGAGCTTCCTTCCTTGACAAAGGGAGAGCAAGGGAAAACAGTGAAAGTTGACATAAAAGAAAGTCAGACGCAGCCGCCTAAGCGATATACCGAAGGGCAACTAATCACATTAATGAAAACAGCCGGCAAGCATATAGATGATAAAGAGCTTGAGAAGGTCTTAACAAGGACGGAAGGTCTTGGTACTGAAGCCACACGGGCTGGTATAATCACCATGCTTAAGGACCGCCTATACATTGAAGTGAAAAAGAATATTGTTTATGCAACCGCAAAAGCCAAAATATTAATTGAAGCGATTGGAACGGAAATCCTTGCTTCACCGGAAATGACTGCAAAATGGGAACAAAAATTGAAGGAAATCTCAGAGGGTTCAGCGGTACCTGGTCATTTTATGGACCAAACAAAAAAGATGGTTGTTCATTTAATCTCCTCTAGCGTTGATAAATCTGGCAGCTGGTCATTTTCTGATGAAGTTACCGAAAACTTCATTCCCGGAAAACAATATACTAGAAAAAAAACAATGACAAAGCTGGGCCCATGTAAAAAATGTGATGGGGCCATTGTGGATAAAGGCAGCTTTTATGGCTGTAGTAATTATAAAAATAATCAATGCAATTTTACGATTTCCAAACAAATCCTTGGTAAGAATATTACTCAAAAAAATGTGAAACTACTGCTTACAGAGGGGAAAACGGAGTTGATTGAAGGCTTTACCAATAAGGACAAAACCTTTAATGCTAGGCTTTTCCTTGATGAGAAGGAAAAAAGAGTAAAGTTCTTATTTGAAGAAACAGCAGCAAAATAACTACTAGTTGTTTTTAAATAAGTGATAAAGAGCCTTGTCACTCATTTTTATCTATAGTAAACTTTGAATGGAGTAATTTTTTGGAGGTTTCGGGATGCCAACACCTAGTATGGAAGATTATATTGAACAAATCTATATTTTGATTGAAGAAAAAGGATACGCTCGGGTATCAGATATCGCCGAAGCACTGTCTGTCCATCCCTCCTCAGTAACGAAAATGGTGCAAAAACTGGATAAAGATGAGTATTTGGTCTACGAAAAATATAGAGGACTTGTGCTAACAACGAAAGGGAAGAAGATCGGGAAGCGTCTCGTCTTTCGGCATGATTTGTTAGAGCAATTTTTAAAAATTATTGGCGTTAAACAGGAAAATATTTATAATGATGTCGAGGGAATTGAACATCATTTAAGCTGGGATTCCATCGATCGAATTGGTGACCTTGTTCAGTTTTTTGAAGAAGACGAGAACAGAGTAGCGGTATTGAAAGAAATTCAAAAACAAAATGAACAAGAATGAGCAAAAGAGCACCTAGGGCGACTAGGTGCTCTTTAAAATAAATTCGGATATTGGTCGAAAGATTGGTCAGGTTCCGGCATTAAGGCCATGTTTCCGTCCGTATCAAGGGTGGTCTGTACTCCTTGGATGTGGCCATTTTCCGCTTCGTATAAAGCCTTGCGGTACGAAATAACCCGCCCGCCGGAAGTAACAAAACTAATAATATCTCCGAAATGATTGCGATGGACTGCAGTGATTGTCTCCAATGCCATTCCCCCTTTTTTATTTGTATTATTTCTAAATTGCATAAATAATAAACTAGGAAGATGATCATTGGCATCAAAAAAACATCGGGTGGATCCGATGCTTTTTTTCATACCCAAGTATAAGGGGTTTCTTGGTAGACATAATAATTGAGCCAGTTTGAAAAGAAGAGATGTCCATGGGAACGCCAGCGATTAATGGGGGGCTGGGTTGGGTCGTTGTTAGGAAAATAATTTTCTGGCATATGGATTTCGAGACCCTTTTGTAAGTCTCTTTCATATTCTTGGGCCAGTGAATCAGATTCATATTCCAAATGGCCGGTAATCATCACGTGCTTGCGATCCTGGGAAGCAATCATTAATGCGCCGGCATCTTCCGAGGCTGCCAACAATTTTAAATCGGGGTTTTTCAAAATCGCTTCAATCGATACATCCGTATAGCGAGAATGTGGTGCATAAAAATGGTCGTCAAAACCCCGTAATAAAATATCATTTTGTTCGAAAATCCGGTGGGCGTATATACCGGAACATTTTCGCTTCAACTCGAATTTTCCGATATCATAATAGTAGTAAAGTGCCGCCTGTGCCCCCCAGCAAATATGTAAAGTTGAGATGACATTGTGATCGGCCCAATCCATAATTTCGGTTAATTCGCCCCAATATTTAACTTGATCGAATTCCAATAGTTCCACAGGGGCACCGGTAATAATCATCCCATCAAACTTCTGATTTTTTATTTCCGGAAAGGTTGTATAAAACTGCTCTAAATGCTGTTTACTCGTATGAGTAGATTCATAGGAATTTGTTTTTAAAAAATTGACATTTACCTGTAACGGTGAATTTCCCAATAATCGTAATAGTTGGGTTTCCGCTTTCTCTTTTTCAGGCATTAAATTCAAAATCAGTATATTTAAAGGCCTGATATCCTGGCTGGTTGCCCGTTCATTGTCCATGATGAAAATATTTTCCTGTTCAAGAACCTCTCTCGCAGGTAAAAGTTTTGGAATGTTAATTGGCAAGTGATCCTCCCCCTTTATTAATCTATTATAAACATTATTATAAATTCAGAAAAGATAATAATTTGTACATAATTAATAATCGGAATGAAAGCGCTTTTTTGATACAATGTAAAGGTAGGTGAATTATTAATGCTGAATGTGGGGGATTAATGTGGCTATGAAGACATCAGTGAAATCAGACATTGAAATTGCACAAGCGTCAACAATGAAACCAATCGTAGAAATTGCAGAAAAAGTTGGTTTAACGGAGGACGATCTCGAGCTTTACGGGAAATTCAAAGCGAAAATTTCCACGGAAGCACTTAGTAAAATGAAGACAAAGGAAAGTGGCAAAGTAATTCTTGTTACCTCGATTAATCCTACGCCTGCGGGTGAAGGGAAATCAACGGTTACTGTTGGACTGGCGGATGCCTTAAATCATATCGGCAAAAAAGCAATGATTGCGATGCGTGAACCTTCGTTAGGCCCGACAATGGGGATTAAAGGAGGAGCAACCGGCGGCGGCTATTCACAAGTATTGCCAATGGAGGATATAAACCTTCACTTCACTGGAGACCTTCATGCGATTACGACTGCAAACAATGCCCTTGCTGCCTTAATTGATAATCATCTCCAGCAGGGGAATGAACTGCACATTGACCAGCGCCGTATCGTCTGGAAACGGGCTGTCGATTTAAATGATCGTGCTTTAAGAAAGGTGATAATAGGTCTTGGAGGCCCACTTCAAGGTGTCCCAAGAGAAGACGGCTTTGATATTACGGTCGCATCGGAAATCATGGCTGTATTATGTTTAGCAACTGATTTAAAAGATCTAAAATTGCGACTGGCGCGGATGGTCGTAGCCTATAATGTGAATAAGGAACCTGTTACGGTAGGCGATCTTGGGGTTGAAGGAGCCTTGACATTATTATTAAAAGAGGCAGTTAAACCAAATCTTGTCCAAACAATTGAACATACCCCGGCACTCATTCATGGTGGACCATTTGCTAATATTGCTCATGGCTGCAACAGTGTGATTGCCACTACGGCAGCAGCTAAATTAGCTGACTATGTCATCACCAAAGGAGGCTTTGGGGCGGACTTGGGGGCCGAAAAGTTTTTACATATAAAAGCGAGAAGTGCTGGGATTAAACCTGAGGCAGTCGTTGTTGTTGCAACCATACGAGCCTTGAAAATGCATGGCGGTGTTCCGAAAACAGAGTTAGCCAAAGAAAATATTCCTTCACTTACACTAGGATTTGCTAATCTTCAAAAGCATATTGAAACAGTTAGAAGCTTTGGCCTGCCAGTTGTCGTTGCCATCAATAAATTTATCAGTGATACCGATTTAGAAGTGCAGACATTATTAGAGTGGTGTCACAGAGAGAATGTGGTTGTTGCCTTAACGGAAGTTTGGGAAAAAGGTGGTTTAGGCGGCATTGAGCTTGCAAATAAGCTTTTGGAAGTAATCAAAAAGGAAGAAAATAATTTCCATCCGTTGTATGACTTATCTGATTCACTTGAACAAAAGATTCAAACGATTGTGCAGAAGGTATATGGCGGGAAGAATGTCGAGTTTTCACCAAAGGCTAAAAAACAATTAATTGAGTTTGAAAAGTTTGGCTGGTCTAATTTGGCTATTTGTATGGCGAAATCCCAGTATTCCTTATCGGATGATCCAACAAAGCTCGGCAGACCCACGGATTTCACCGTGACAATAAGGGAATTTAAACCATCGATTGGGGCTGGTTTTATTGTTGCTTTAACAGGCGAAGTCATGACCATGCCGGGACTTCCTAAAAAACCTGCCGCCTTACATATGGATGTGGATGAAAACGGAAATGCTGTAGGACTTTTCTAAAGGAGTAGAGGTACAGATGTTTGATCCAACAGCCTTCGATAATATGAAGGTGGTTATCGAAGGGGCGCTTTATGATAAGGACATAGGCGGCGAAATCGTTATCACAGATCGTAATGATGTTATCAATATGGCTAAAATGTCCCGTCAGTTTGATGTGTCTTTTCAATTACCTAATCGTCCTGTCATGGCAAAATTTGAAATGGAATCAAGACTTGCTAATTTGGCTGCGGAACTTCTGCCATTTGGATTACAAGAGCAACATGCCGGTTGTTTTGTGGGGCTCGAGTTTTCACTGGAACGCGTCCAGGAGATTGATTATCAAACCATAAAAGGGGTTCTCCAGGATACATGGGGGACAGACAGGAAAATTTCTTTTTCAGTCATTCAACATCCATTAGAAATGAAAAAGACAAAATCTATCATTATGAAAGTGGAATTTGACCGATTAATTACAGAAGATCAATTAGACGACTTGGATGAAATGATCAATTTCATGAAGATAAGCTTAGAACAGTTATACCTGCATATTTTTGTGCAAATGGAGTAAAGCCAGCTTTTATTAGCTGGTTTTATTTCTGCATGATTTAATATTTACAATATTTAAAATAAGGGGTACGATGATAGTGACTAGATATTGAGACCACATACTAAAGAGGGGGAGATGTCAGTGATTAAAACAGCCTGGGTTACCGATAGTACAGCATTTTTAGATGATGAACTTAAGAATCATCCTGATTTATATACGATTCCCTTAACGGTTTTGCTTGATGATGTGGAGTTTTCTGATGGGATTGACTTAACACCAAACCAGTTATTTGAGCGAATAAAACAATTAAAAAATCCACCTTTGACTTCACAGCCCTCTGTTGGCGCATTTCAAACATTATATGAAAGACTTGCGAAAGATTACGACCAAATTATCACTGTTCTCATTTCAGGGAAACTAAGCGGTACGGTATCTTCAAGTATGCAGGCAGCAAAGCTTGTCGACATTCCTGTCATAACTTTTGATTCGCAAATTCTTACCTATCCGATGTCGGCATTACTGAAAAAGGGAATGGAATTACTAGCCATGGGCCATGATGTTGAATGGATAATAGAAGAGCTGGAACAAATAAGGGATACGAATGAAACCTATGTTTTGGTTGGCAGTTTGGAGCAGCTCCACCGCGGCGGCAGGATGTCCGGGCTGCAATTTTTCCTTGGCAGTATGTTAAACGTGAAACCGATCATTTCAATTGTTGCGGGAGCATTAGAGGTAAAGGAAAAGGTTAGAGGGGAGAAAAAGGCCAAAGAAAAAATACTCGATTACTTCCGTATAGCCTATGAAAAATATCAGTTTAAAGAAGTGTATATCTTGTATGGGTTGCATGAAGAACATGCGAAGGATTGGCAAGGGGAACTGAAGGAACAATTCCCGCTAGTTCGAATCATCTGTTGCCCACTAGGAGCGGTAATCGGTGTGCACGCCGGTGAGAACACTCTTGGGATCAGCTGGTTTAATGGATTTAGCTAATACATGATAGTAGATTCCGCGGAATTCAATGATGATTCCGCGGATTTGCTATTTTATGATAAAATAGCAAGGATGAGAGCAGGTGTTTACAATTGAAAAATGAATTAATAGTAACTACAGAAAAATTTGTCCGAAGCGAATTAGGTGAGGATGCTACAGGTCATGATTGGTATCATGTCGACCGTGTCCGCAGAAATGCTCTACATATTTGTAAAAAAGAAATGACGGGAGACCCGTTTATTATTGAAATAGCAGCCCTTCTTCATGATATTCCGGATGAAAAATTAAACGAAAGTGTTGCAGCAGGGCGGGCGAAATTATCTTCGTATTTCCAGACAATTGCCCTCCCGGAAAAGGACAGGAACCATATTACAGAAATTATCGAATCGATTTCATATAAAGGCGGCAAAAGAACGGCGCTTCTATCGGTGGAAGCAAAAATTGTCCAGGATGCTGACCGACTAGATGCGATAGGGGCGATTGGCATTGCCAGGGCATTTGCCTATGGCGGTAAAAAAGGACAGCTGATCTATGATCCCTCCATCGCTGTCAGAGAAGAAATGACAGTAGAAGAATATCGCAAAGGAAAGTCAACCAGCATTCATCATTTCTATGAAAAACTGTTGAAATTAAAGGACCTAATGAACACAAATACTGCAAAAAAACTGGCAGTGAGCCGGCAACAGATGATGGCTGAATTTTTAGAACAATTTTATCAAGAATGGGATGGACAGGACTTATGAAAATGATCTCGGTGGAAAATGTGTCAAAAACATATGGGGAGAAACAGCTTTTTAATGAAATTTCATTTACGATTAGTGAAAAAGAGCGTGTAGGCTTAATTGGAATCAATGGGACTGGTAAATCTTCTTTATTAAAAATTATTGCCGGCCAGGATGCTCCGGACGAAGGAAAAATCATCACCGGTAAAGATTATTCGATTTCATTTTTAGATCAAAGACCAGAGTTAGATGAAGATAAGACTGTATTAGAACAAGTTTTTCATGGGGAAGCGCCCATATTAAAATTAATGCGTCATTACGAAAAGACATTACTAAATCTAAATGAGTCTCCTAACGATGTGAAGATCCAAGAGGAACTTTTTCAATTGCAAAAACAAATGGATGCATTAAATGCCTGGAATGCCAGTACGAATGCCAAGACTATTTTAATGAAATTAGGGATTGAGGATTTCTCCAAAAAAATTGGTGAGCTCTCAGGGGGGCAAAAAAAGCGGGTGGCACTTGCACAAGTATTAATAGCCGAGCCGGATTTACTCATCTTAGACGAACCGACGAACCATCTCGATTTTGATTCAGTCAAGTGGCTCGAAGACTTTTTAAGTAAATATAAAGGCTCCATTTTGCTTGTTACCCATGACCGCTACTTTTTAGACCGGGTAGCCAACCGTATGTTTGAATTGGACAGCGGCAATCTTTATAGTTACAAAGGAAACTATGCGGACTTTTTAGAAGCAAAGGCAATTCGTGAGGAAAATGAAGCGGCCACATTCGAAAAAAGAAAAAACCTTTTCCGCAAGGAGCTAGAGTGGATGCGGCGCGGTGCACAGGCTAGAAGCACGAAACAAAAGGCGCGAATCCAGCGCTTTGAAGAGTTGGATGACAAGATTGCAGGCGGAAAGTCATCCGGAGAAAAATTGGATATTTCATTAAATGGCAGCAGGCTCGGGAAACAGGTTTTTGAATTGAAAGATGCTTCTAAGCGCTATGAGGAAAAAGTCATTCTACATCATTTTGATTTACTAGTTAAGCCAGGGGACAGGATTGGGATTATTGGTAGGAATGGTGCCGGAAAGTCAACATTATTAAATATCCTTGCAAAGAAAATTCCGCTTGATGAAGGCGAATTCGTTATGGGACAAACCGTTAAAATTGCTTATTATACGCAGGAAAGCGAAGATATGGATGAGAATAAGCGAATGATAGAATATATTAAGGAAACCGCTGAGATTGTTGAAACCTCGGATGGTAAGACCATTTCCGCAGCGCAAATGCTTGAGCGTTTTCTTTTCCCTCCGTTTACACATGGGACACCCATTCGCAAACTTTCGGGAGGAGAAAAGCGACGTCTTTACTTGTTAAAACTGTTAATGTCTGCTCCAAATGTCCTCTTATTGGATGAACCGACCAATGACCTTGATACCCAAACATTGACGGTACTAGAGGACTATCTGGAAGAATTCCCGGGGGTAGTTATCACCGTTTCGCATGACCGTTATTTCCTTGATAAAGTGGCCGAACAGCTGTTGATCTTACGTGGAGAAGGTATAATCGATCCTTTTTATGGGAATTACAGCGAACACCTTGAAAAAGAAATAGCCATAGTAGCGCAAAAGCCTGTCACAAAACCCACTTCCTCTTACGAAGCTCCCGAAAAGGAAAAGAAGAAAAGGCTGAGCTTTAAAGAGCAAAAGGAATGGGAAGAGATTGACGATGTAATTGCAGTGACGGAGGCCAGCCTTGAAGCAGTATCGGAAGAACTAGGCAGGGTTGGCAGTGATTTTACAAAGGCGCAGGAATTAATGAAACAAGAAACAGCCTTGAATGAAAGGCTCGAACAATTAATCGAGCGTTGGTCATATCTTGCCGAGCTTGCTGATTAAAGACTTAGTAAAGCATATCAAATGAAGGTACCTTTACCAATGTGATAAACTTGTAAAAGAAAACATAAGAATAAGGTGATTATGGTGATAATTAAGGCAATAGAACCAACGCCAAGTCCGAATACCATGAAAATAAATTTAGATCAAGAGCTGCCAATGGGGAAAAGTCATAATTATAAGAAAGAAACAGCTGTGGATGCCCCTGCAATTATACAGTCTATTTTACAAATTGATGGAATTAAAGGGGTATACCATGTAGCAGATTTTCTGGCTGTGGAAAGGAATGCAAAATATGACTGGAAGGACCTATTGCCCCAGGTTCGTAAGGCATTTGGAGAAATAGTGGATGAAGCTGCTTCATCTAAAATGGTGGATGAACATTTTGGTGAGATAAAGGTAGAAATCCAAATGTTTAAGGAAATTCCCCTACAAGTGAAACTGACAGATAGCTCAACGGAACGCAGATTTGGCATGCCGGAATACTTTTTAAAGGCAAGGGAGCGTGCACAGCTTCCCGAAGACAACTATATTTTATTAAGAAAATGGCAAAATCAAGGTGTCCGCTATGGTGAGTTTGAACAAATTGGCCAAGAGGTTGTCGAGGAATTAATTGCAGCCTATCCAAGTGAACGTCTAGAGGCACTTGTAACAAAAGCCCAAACGAGCGATTCAGCTTCTGCTCCAAAACCGAAAAGAGTTCGTAAAAAAGTAACGAGCGCCGATCTCGAAAATCAAGACTGGCAGATTCGCTACCAGCTGCTCGAGCAAATGGAGGATCCTGAGCTTGAAGATTTACCTGCTCTTGAAAAAGCATTATCAGATGTGAAGCCATCCATTCGCAGACTGGCTACAGTCTATTTGGGTATGATCAAAGAACAGGAAGTATTGCCCCTGTTATATCGAGCATTGAAGGATAAAACCGTAACTGTGAGGAGAACCGCGGGCGATTGCTTATCCGATTTAGGTTTTCCGGAAGCAGCCCTCGAAATGACAAAGGCATTGCAGGATTCCAGCAAATTGGTACGCTGGCGGGCAGCAATGTTTTTATACGAGGTAGGAGATCAGGCGTCCTTACCAGCATTAAAAGCGGCGGAAAATGATCCTGAATTTGAAGTGAGCATGCAAATCAAAATGGCGATTGAAAGAATTGAAGGCGGCGAGGAAGCAAAGGGTTCTGTCTGGAAACAAATGACCGAAGTAAGAAAATTAGACAAGTAATTTTGTCATTACCCAATCGTATTGTATTCTAAAAAAGAGAAATGGAGTGATCTTACATGTCAAATGCCTATGAAGAATATATGAAACAAATGGTGCTGCCGATGCGTGAAGAGCTAACAAAGGCAGGATTTGAGGAGCTGGCAACAGCAGAAGAAGTAGAGAATTTTATGGATCAGACAAACGGAACAGCACTTGTAGTTGTGAATTCTGTTTGCGGTTGTGCCGCTGGATTGGCCCGCCCCGCTGCGACACAAGCAGTGTTAAACAGTGAGAAAAAGCCGGAACGTTTAGTAACTGTTTTCGCCGGCCAGGATAAAGAAGCGACTGCGAAAATGCGTGAGTATTTTGATGGAATTGAACCTTCATCGCCATCGATGGCACTAGTAAAGGATAAAAAGGTCGTCCATTTTATTCCCCGCCACGATATCGAGGGAATGCCAATGGAAGCAGTTATGCAAAATTTAATGAGAGCATTTGAAGCTCATTGCGAATGAGGATGTCATCTGACGTCCTTTTTTTTGAGATTTTTTTGCATAGAACCTTGTAGTAGTGAATGAAATATTTTGAAAATAGTTCAAACTGATTTTTCCATTTTTTCAAAAAAAGAAGTATAATATTTTGTAAGAAACATTAAATTTGTATCTTTCGCTAGAAAAAGGTGTGATGTTGTGATGAATAAGTGGCTTCGGAAACCACTGTTTGTATTGATTTCCATTTTAACCTTCGGCTTAGTTACACCAACACAATTAATGAACTCAGTAAACGCCGAGAATCTTCAGGATCGGGATGTCTTTGAGGCTCCAGCGGTGGAAAATAGTTTCACGCAAAAGAATCGATTTTTCGAAGAATCAGAGTTTAACAGAGAAGCGTTTATGGAAGAACTAATAAAGCAGGCTGAAATTCAATCCTATCAAAAGTTCGGTACACGTATTAAGCCTATGATTGAAAATGAATTTCGTGAAATAATTCTGCCAAATATCGAAGAGGCACTGGTTGAAACAGCATCTCAATTTCCGGAAGAAGATTTGAAAAATCTAACAATTACAGAGCAACCGAGTGCGGGACTCTCCGAGAAAATTTTTAATATTAAAAATAGCGAAGAAGGAAAAGATATTTTACGTTTCCATGTTAGAAGAGATAATCCGCCAAAAGAAGGATATTGGTTTAATTTTCATTACCATACCTACCATGATGATTTCCAAAGTCACCATGATCTGGGAACCATTTATTGGGCTAAAAATACACCGCCTAAATGGATGAGTTAGTTTTGTGTTCGTGAATGGGCGAGGAAATATTTAATTATAATAAAATGAAACCTTTTTAAGAGAAGCTCGTAAATAAACTATTACCAAAAATGGAGGAATGAAAAAATGGCAGTAAGTTTATCAAAAGGACAAAAAGTGGATTTAACAAAAACAAATCCAGGACTTACGAGTGTTGTGGTTGGACTTGGCTGGGACACGAATAAATATGATGGCGGAAACGATTTTGACTTAGATTCATCCGTATTCCTTTTAGGCGAAAGCGGAAAAGTTTCGAGCGAAGCGGATTTTATTTTTTACAATAATCCACAAGGAGCAGGCGGCGCTGTAGTACATACCGGAGACAATCGCACGGGAGCAGGTGACGGTGATGACGAACAAGTAAAAATTAATCTTACTGCGATTCCAGCAAACGTTCAGCGTATTGCTTTTACGATTACAATCCATGAGGCTGACACCAGAAATCAGAACTTTGGACAAGTCAGCAATGCATATGCTCGTATTTTTAACGATGCTACAGGTGAAGAGCTTATTCGTTATGACCTGGGAGAAGACTTCTCGATTGAAACAGCAATTGTTGTTGGTGAACTATATCGCCATAATGGTGAATGGAAATTTAGTGCAATCGGCAGCGGCTACCAAGGTGGATTAGCTGCATTAGCAACAGACTTTGGTTTATCGATTGCTTAATAAGTAGAAAAGGGAAGACCTGGCCAAAAGGGTCTTTTTAAAAAATGGAGGAATACACTTAATGTCGGTTTTACAACATATTATGGACACCTATGCCCAATTCTTTAACTGGGAAATGTGGGGCGAAGTGTTAACTAGTCCCGTTAGCTGGGGTCTGATTGGCACCTTAGTCATACTGGAAGGGCTGCTTTCTGCCGATAATGCGCTGGTCTTAGCGGTCATGGTTAAACATTTGCCATCAGAAAAGCGGAAGAAAGCCCTTTTCTACGGCCTGTTAGGCGCCTATATTTTCCGCTTTATTGCGATTGGGATTGGTGTTTTACTCATCAAACTTTGGTGGGTAAAAATATTGGGGGCAGGGTACCTCGCTTGGTTGTCCATCAAGTATTTCATAGATAAGAAAAAAGCAGCGGGGAATGATGAGGATGATGAAGCTCAGGGCATGAACCAAACCGGGGTGCTGATTCGCTTATTTGGAACCTTCTGGGGTACAGTGGCAGCTGTTGAATTAATGGATATTGCCTTCTCTGTTGATAGTGTTCTTGCAGCATTTGGTGTCAGTGAACAGGTTTGGGTATTATTAATTGGTGGTATGCTTGGTGTGTTGATGATGCGTGGGATTGCAGGTGTATTCTTAACATTGATAGACCGCGTGCCTGAGCTGGAGACAACAGCCTATATTTTAATCCTTATTATCGCTTTGAAAATGCTTCTTGCTGTAGTAGGAATTGATATGGGGCATGTGACATTCTTTATCATTCTATTAGTAACCTTCGCAGCTACTTTTGTTGTTCACTTTATGAATAAGAAAAAGGAAGGCAGTAAGGAAACCAATTAATCATGTTTAAAAATGAGGAGCTGACGAGAGTCCGTCTCCTCTATTTTTTACCTTTCGAAGAGGAGAAAAGGTTATGGAGTTTTTTACCTATTTTTACGAGGATGAAATTGAACAATTTTTTTATCAAAGACCTCAATTTTTCAATAAATATACCAATCGTGAGTTGTTGTCTTATGGTTTAGGGGCGACACTCTATATGCCTGCCACACGCCCAAATATTCATCAGGAAATCCTCTCAAAGAAACATGAAGGTCTAACCTCACTCGTGATAGACCTTGAAGATGCGGTTGGAGACAATGAAGTTGTTAAAGCTGAGGAACTCCTTATCAGGGAAATGTTACATTTAAAGCTTGAGTTAAATAAGGGATTTTTAACCTTTGTGGATTTGCCTCTTATGTTTATCCGCATTCGCAGTCTGGAACAGTTAAAACGAGTAACTGGGCGATTGGGTCAAGCGACAAACCTGTTGACGGGGGTCGTGCTGCCAAAGTTTAGTGCTGAAAATGGTAGAGAATTACTAGAAACGGTTCGTCGGATTCACACGGATGAGCATCCGTTTTATGCCATGCCGATTTTGGAAACAGCTAGTGTAATCCAGAAAGAAACGAGAATGGAAGAATTAATGAGGATCAAGCAACTTCTTGATCAATATAAGGAACATATTCTAAATGTACGGATTGGGGCAACAGATTTTTGCGGCTTGTATGGGATTCGACGGAGTGCCGATACCACCGTATATGAAATTGCTGTTTTAAGAGATTGCATTTCTGATATTATCAATGTCTTTCAACGTTATGATAGTCCATATGTCGTTTCGGGCCCTGTTTGGGAGTATTTCTCTACGAAAAATAGGATGTTAAAGCCACTACTCCGCCAAACTCCATTTCGCGAACGGTATGGTGCTGAGGGACTTAAATGGAGAGCCAAATTAATTGATGAAAATATGGATGGATTCATCCGTGAGATTCTTATGGATATTGCCAATGGATTAACGGGTAAAACGATTATCCATCCCTCGCATATCAAAATTGTTCAGGCACTTAATATCGTTTCTTATGAGGAATACATAGATGCCAGCAATATTGTCAAAGCAGCTACTGGGGAAATCGGGGTTATGAAGAGTATGTTTGCCAATAAAATGAACGAAATTAAACCTCATTATTATTGGGCAAAAAAAATATTATTAAAATCGCAGCTTTACGGGGTGTTACATGAAGACTATACAAACATTGACCTTATCAAAAAAGAAGTATACGTATAATATCCTTGATTCCATTGAAACGGAAATAGAGGTAATGGAAAATCCCTATGATCTTCCCATCGAAGAACTATTTACGATGGCAGCCAGGATTAATAAAAAGCGCTCGTTTTTGTTTGTCAGCAAAGTATTAGGCAAGCATTTACCGATTAATCCTACTAAAGGGCTGTTAACAGCTGCTCTTTTAGCCGCTAGATATGAAGAATCGGTGTTGGGATTAGCATGTATAGAAAAGGAAAGGTTGTTGTCCGCCTTTTTGGAGGGTGAATCTATTTCCGCCCATGCCTTCATACCGGCAGCAATTAATCCTGTTGTGATTGGTTTTGCTGAAACAGCGACAGCATTAGGTCACGCCTTTTTTGATTGTTTTCAAGCGGCCGAATATTTCCACACGACAAGGGAAGAACTCATGGATAAAATACCGGAAATAACCTTTGAAGAAGAGCATTCCCATGCGACATCGCACCGCTGTTATATTCCATTAGAAATGATTCAAAATGAGCGGGAAATTATCCTTGTCGATGATGAAATGACGACGGGAAAAACAGCGTTAAATATCATCCAATCTATTCACGCTAAATTTCCAAGGCGGGAATATACGGTAGTTAGTATTTTGGATTGGCGTTCACAAGAACATAATCAAAACTTCTCGAAGCTGGAAGAGAAGTTTGGAATAAAAATACATGTTGTCAGCCTGTTATCTGGTAATGTAATGGTGAAGCAACGAAAAGAAATAATGCAGAAGTTTGAAGATAACGAAACAAGCAATATTTTTTCGCCGTCAGTGGATATACTGTATCTTTCCGCCTTTTTTAGCGACAGCGGATTTTTGTCTGAAAATCTAGTAACGAAGGCCGCATTTATTGAAGAGACTGGACGGTTTGGCTTAACGAGTGTTGGAAATCCTTCTCTGCACAAAAGGGTTTCTGCTGCCGCTGAGTTCTTAAGGCAAAAAAGAACGGGAGAAAAAACCCTTTGTCTTGGCACTGGGGAGTTAATGTACTTGCCAATGAAAATAGCTTCGGAAATGGGCGATGGTGTTTATTTTCATTCAACCACACGGAGCCCAATCTACATTGAAAACAAAGAAGGCTACGGAGCACGATTTGGGGTGAACTTTCCCAACCCCGAGGATCAAGACGTTTCTCATTTTGTTTATAATATTCCACCGGGTTATTACGATGAATTATTTATCTTTTTTGAAAGAGAAGTAGAGTACAAGAATCTAATGGCAATGATAAATGTACTGGGGAAGGTAGCAATTAAATCGATTAAGATCGTCTTTTTTTCGAAAATCAGAGGTGAATACCATGCAAAAGGCAATGAACAAACCAGCTAAGATAGGAACCTATCTTGATGATGATGTACAATTTTTATTAAAGGATTTAAGTGATGTAAAGCTAGAGGATTCCGCTATGAACCGGGAATCGAAGATCCAATCGGGCGGACATTATAGCGAATCCTTGCCAATCGAGTACCAGCCGCCAAAGGGTTATGTGGATTTATTCTGGAAAACCCTTCACGAATACAAACAAAAAGTGGCCTTATGTGTGGGGATTGTCGCTGAACAAATTTATCAAGTGAAAGGCGATAACGCTATCCTTGTTTCACTTGCACGGGCCGGTACACCGGTCGGGATCCTAATCAAAAGATATATTAAACAGCGCTATGGTGTTTCCTTACCGCATTATAGTATTTCAATCATTCGTGATCGCGGTATAGACGAAAATGCGATTCGATATATTCGTAGTGAGCACCCTGATGGAAAGATTCAATTTGTTGATGGTTGGACAGGCAAAGGCGCAATTTCAATTGAATTAACAAAGGCCTGTAAGGGCTATCAACAAAAACACGGGATTCAGCTGGATGATACACTTGCTGTGATTGCGGACCCTGGTTACTGTACCACTCTTTTTGGGACAAGGGAAGACTTTTTAATCCCAAGTGCTTGTTTAAATTCAACTGTTTCAGGGCTCGTAAGCCGGACGGTTTTAAATGAACATTACATCGGCAAAGATGATTTTCATGGGGCAAAATATTACCGGGATTTACTTGCTGAGGATGTTTCGAATGAATTTATTGATGTAATTACTGGTCAGTTTCCAACGATTATGAATGAGGCAGCGGCAACTGTGTCTGAAAAACTCCAGGATGATATTGAAACAGGGTTCTTGGGGATGGCAGATGTGAAGAAAATTCAAGCGGAATTTGAAATTGACAGCACCCATTATATTAAGCCTGGTGTGGGCGAAACGACTAGAGTTCTTCTTCGCAGGGTTCCATGGAAGATATTAATGAGGGATCCCTCGAGTCCGTTTGTGAAGCATATCCTCATGTTAGCAGAAGAAAAAGGAGTTGAAGTCGTGCCATATCCTGATTTGAACTACTTATGCTGCGGCTTGATTAAATCGGTAAAGGGGATGCAAGAATGATTTTTGCATCCGATCTTGACCGAACTTTGATGTATTCTATGCGAGCAATTGAAGAACTTGGTGAACCAAAAAAATCTATCCTTAAACCTGTTGAACAAAAGGATGGCAAATGGGTTGGCTATATGACAGAATCCGCCTTCTCGGCATTAAAGAAGCTATCCTTTCATAGTTTATTTGTACCGGTGACTACAAGGACAACAGCGCAATTTAACCGATTTGTCATACTAGCAGAGGAGATACCGATTAAATATGCCATTACATCCAACGGTGCCACTATTCTCTATCAAGGGATGCCGATGGAGGAATGGTCGAATCATATTTATAGAAAGTTACACTCGGAGTCGGTTTCGCAATCTGAGTTACTTTCTATTTTGCACCGGGAAGGTTTCCATTTTGATGGGGAAATGAAGCAGGCAGAGAATCTATTTTTCTATTACATATTAAATTGCCTCCCAACTGCCTCCGACAAAGAAATGCTTCAAAGTTTAGCTCTCAGATATGGTTGGAGGATTTCCTTACAAGGGAGAAAGCTTTATTTCATACCGAAAGCGATTAGTAAAGGAAGCGCACTTGAATATATATGTAACCGTGAAGGGATGAAAACGATCGCAGGCGCGGGGGACTCCATCCTCGATTGGGACTTCCTAAAGAACTGCCAATATCGATTCATTCCAAACCACGGAGAACTTGTAAATGAGCTTGCCAATATGTCAATATTGTCAAAGGTGACAGGCACCAATAACCAAATTATTACAGAAAACCATGGGGTACTTGCAGGGGAAGAGATTATCCAAGGGTTTCTTAAACTATTGCCACAAGAAACTAACTTTTGTTCATGATGCGACTAAATAGAAAATAGTAGAGGCTTGTGAATAGGCTATAGGCAGCAATGAAAAATAGAATGGACAGGGCAAATGAATTGATTGCAGGGGAAAGAAGCAATGTGAAGATGAGGCTAAACACAAATAAATCTAGATAGACAAATAGGTCGGAAACCATTACTTCCATAAGAGTATCCAATTCTTCCTGAACGTGTTCTATCCTCGGCCGCTTATATAAAAATCTCATTCGGGTCACCTACTTTAGTATCGTACTCATAAGTATGTAGGGACAAGAAGAAACGTGAAAAATGGTGTCCAGACTAAAATGTTGAAACATTTTTTCATGACTTTCGTATAAACAAATGAACCAATTAATTAACTGTGTTATGATGATAATGAAACCTTACATAATTTTCTAATAGAAAAGCGGTAGCGCCTTGATCAGGAGCTGGAGCTAGACATTTTTTGAGTATAAAAAGCTTTCGCTAATAGAGGGAAGGGATTATGAATGTATCTACCATTAAATCAGTTAAACGTCCGTCCTGTAGGTGCCCTCTCATATGAAAATTGGCATGGCATGCTGAAAAAGCCGCTGCCGGAACGGCCAAGTTATTCAGTGGAAAATGGAGTAATTCAAATTCGTCAAATACTTGGGAAGTTTTTCGGTGTACCAATTGACACAGATGAATATTATAATCAGTTATTTGATTACGTCCATGAAAAGGAATGGGACCTACGGCTTCTAAGTGAAGAATCACTTGATAAAACGATAAATAATGCTCATTTCCAAGCCATTCAGCGTGTGATCAATATTAATAATGAACAGAAATTGTCAATCAACCGATTCACGGCATTTCTCGACGGAGAGCAGCTACTCTTAAAGTCAAGCGTGCCAGTGATCCATCGAAAACTAAGAGAAGCGATGATTGCCACGCTTGAGTTGTATTCGAAACTTGAACCTACAGGGTTAAAGAACCATGAGCTAAGACGGATTCTTGTAGATCTTGTTAAGTGGTCAATCAACCATTTACAGCCGGAACTGGAGCATGCTGATCCGCAAAAAGCAATGCCAAAATTCCTCTGGTATGGAGATTTTAAAAAAAGCCATCAATATTTTGTCTATTATTTAATCAAGATAGGTTGTGACATTGTTATTTTTCACCCAGAGGGCAGGGATATGTTAGCGGATCTGATGGATGAGCAAGTTTTCACCCATCAATTTCAAAATAAACAGCCGCCAGAGCCGTTTCCTAAGGAAAAGCGCAGCCGGAAAACAACGGTTGCCTATCGGGCGTCAAAAGAGATTGAGACGATATTAAACCAGGAGGGCTCTGGCCTTTATAAGCCATGGCAATTAAGGGACTACACCCCATCATCGATTACCCTGAGAACAACTTACGACGAGCTTTTTATTCTTAGTAAAGAAATGGCGATGATTCGCCCAGATTTTGTTGTCCAGAACGGACAAGTAAAAATCCCTTCTATTTTTGCTAAGGTTCAAGGCGTAAGTAAAAATCGTAAAGAATACTGGGATCGGCTGCAGTCACTTAGTCAATTAGAAAATAGTTTACTGATTCGTAATCTTCCATACACGATTCCAAGCCACACTGATTTTCGTTTTCATTACCGAAACGCACTAGGCAAGGATGGCTCAATCGTTCCTGAAAAAATCATGCAGGCACACTATTGGCCTTATTCTTTTTTAGCAACAGGCCTGCAAAAAGGAATTGCCAAAGCCGTAGGGAGAATCTGTGATAAGCCGGGATTAAAGCCTTTACCGAATGAAAGTCTAGATGACGTGAAAATGTATTTATTTACACAGGCTATGTTTATGCCCAAAAACATCATTCAATTGATGGAGCGGTTTGATTATTCTCAGCATGTCCCGAAATTAATCATTTACAATAACGAGGCTACCGGTCCACTATCCAGGTCGGATGCGGCACTGCTGCTGCTTCTTAATCAATTTGGAATTGATATTATTCTTTATAATCCGCCAGGACATAATGATATCGAAAATTATCTTGATGAACGCTTATTTGATAAACATTGGCTTGATGACGTCGTCTTTGATCTGGAATTCAAAGAGCCGTCACTGTTCAAAAAAGGGCTTTTTCAAGGTATCTTAAAAAATTTAAGGGGAGATTAACCAGTGAATCTATCGCCAAATCCATCTAGCGGTTTAACACCTGCGAACGCCGAGGATGTACTTTCAGAAACAAAGGTATCAGATATTAAACTGGCACTTCGCAAAGAACCAGAAATTCAAAACTTAGCCCGCACTATCGATGAACGCGACCAAATTCAAATATTGGAGTTTGGGAAAGAACCAGCCGTGCAAATATCTCGATTTTCTGATCAAATATTAAGCAATATGCGGACAACGAAGGTAGAAGATTCAGGCGAACTGCTGAAACATCTTGGCCGTATCATGGATAAATTTGATGCCAAGGACTTCCAAAAGACTTCTGGCGGCCTATTTGGCAAGCTCTTTAAAAAGGGCGAGAAAATGGTAGAAAAACTATTTGGGAAGTACCAGACTATGGGTTCCGAAATTGATAAGGTATATGTCGAAATTTCGAAATATCAGCATGAGATGGTTGATTCAACAAATATGCTTGAGCAAATGTATGAGCAAAACTACCAATATTATTTAACTTTAGAAAAGTATATTGTTGCCGGCGAATTAAAGGTGGAAGAGCTGAAGAATCACCAGCTTCCACAACTCGAAGCCCGTGTCGCTTCAGGTGATCAGCTTGCTTCTATGCAGCTGGACTCATTGAAAAATGCGATTGATTTGCTTGAGCAGCGAATTTACGATTTAGAAATGGCGAAAATGGTTTCTTTACAGACAGCACCGCAAATCCGTTTATTGCAAAGAGGGAATACAAAGCTAATTGGTAAAATAAACTCTGCCTTTGTTACGACGATACCTATTTTTAAAAATGGCTTGATTCAAGCCGTTGCAGCAAAAAGACAAAAGCTTGTGGCTGATTCGATGAGTGAGCTTGACCGTAGGACTAATGAAATGCTCCTTAAAAACGCGCAAAATATTTCCCAGCAAAGCACTGATATCGCAAGGCTTGCCGGCGGTCCAAGTATTAAAATCGAGACGATTGAAGAATCATGGAATATTATCATCAAAGGAATGCAGGAAACGCAAGCAATTGAAGAAGAAAATAGACGGATGCGTATCGAGGGTACAAAACGTTTAGAGCAATTGCAGGAAAACTTTAAAAAATTAAAACAGTCATAGTTTTTATTGTGGACTTTAAAATAATAAATTGGAGTGATGGACATGGCTATTAATTTACAAAAAGGTCAACGTGTTGATTTAACGAAGGGTAATCCGGGACTTTCCAAAATCTTAGTAGGATTAGGCTGGGATCCCGTACAAAGCGGTGGTGGCGGCGGCTTGTTCGGCGGGTTATTCGGCGGCGGAGGTGCTGCTAATGTCGATTGTGATGCTTCCGTGATTATGTTAGGTGCGAACGATAAGCTGCAAAATAATAAAGATGTTGTTTATTTCGGAAACTTAAAAAGTAATGACGGCAGCGTTCAGCACTCAGGTGATAACTTGACTGGTGACGGGGATGGCGATGACGAGCAAATTATGGTCGATCTAAGCAGAGTACCGTCCCATATCCAAAAGCTTGTTTTCGTTGTAAATATTTATGATTGTGTAAAACGGAAACAACATTTTGGCATGATCAAAAATGCATTTATAAGAATCGTTAATCCAAGTAACAATCAAGAGCTCATTCACTACAATCTAACCGATAATTATGGCGGGCTTACTTGTCTCGTAACAGGTGAACTTTATCGGCATGGGAATGAGTGGAAGTTTGCGGCAGTAGGGAGTGCTACAAATGCAGCAAGCCTTAGTGAAGTTGTTCGTTCCTTCAGTTAATTGGAAAAATGTACTTGTAGAGGTGATTTGATTGGGTATCAATTTAGCAAAAGGTCAAAGAATTGATTTAACCAAAACAAACCCTGGGTTAACCAAGGTCATTGTCGGTCTCGGCTGGGATACGAACCGTTATCACGGCGGTCAAGACTTTGACTTGGATGCTTCTGCTTTTTTAACAAATGCAAACAGTCGAGTGACACAGGATTTGGACTTTATTTTTTATAATAACTTAGTGCACACTTCAGGTTCGGTTGAGCATACCGGAGATAATCGGACTGGTGAGGGAGACGGCGATGATGAGCAAATCAAGATTGATTTCAGTAAAGTCCCTTCCCATGTGCACCGGATTGCGATTTCGGTCACGATTCATGATGCGGATACAAGAAACCAAAATTTTGGCCAAGTCTCCAACGCCTTTGTTCGCGTAGTTGATGAAGACACGAACCGTGAAGTCTTAAGGTTTGACCTAGGTGAAGATTTTTCTGTTGAAACAGCAGTCGTTATTTGTGAACTGTATCGACACAATGGGGATTGGAAATTCAACGCTGTCGGAAGCGGTTTCGCTGGGGGCTTAGCGGCTCTTTGTCGGAACTTTGGGTTAGAGGTTTAAATTTTTCAAGGAGAAGCTGCCGGTTTCAGAGGGGCTTCTCTTTTTGTGTGACCTATTTCCTAAAAGTTCCAATCGTTAATAGGTTCTCACATGATATAATTCTATTAATTATAGAAAAGTGGGGACAATATATGAAGAAATGGGCCGTTGTCATTTTTATTACGGGCGTTTTTTTAACATCTATCACGACATCACAGGCTTCATTTGATGGTATCATGCTTGCAAATTATCCGAGTCATACGTTACTCTACCAAACTATAAAAAATGAACAGTCTGTGAAACAGCTAAATCAAATTATTGTGTTACCAAAGCAATCTATTGATCAAAGAGAAACAGCCGCGATGATCACACGGATCGCTTCATTACCGAGTTCCCTTTGGAAAAAATCATACAAAACGGCATTAATGTTAAGCTTTTCACTGGGAAGCTAACTGATAATCCCACTGTTCAACAATTAGCTGGAAAAGTTCCAAGAGGGTATCAAGCCAACGTCACATGGGATGTGGTCCCTGGTATTGGCGGCTCCAAAGTGGTGCTTGCCAAAATCGGCTCTAGTAAAAAAGGAAAAGGACATGGTTCCGTGAATTTAGAGTTACATGAACTGGCACATTCAATCGATCGCTATGTGTTTGCGGACATTAGTGGGACGTTAGAATTTCACAATGTGTGGGAGAAAGAGCAGGAACAATTGTTTCCAGGTAATAGTTACTTCCATTATCCAGAGGAATATTTTGCCGAGAGCTTTGCCATGTATTATTTAAATAAGGGTACAAAAGAACAATTACTTTTAAATGCCCCTTTAACATATAATTTAATAAAAAAACTTCACTAAGGTCCGTGTGATTGTTAAAATAGTATGAATGAGTGGCTGGTAAGGGAGTGTCGAAATGAAACAATATTTAGAACTATGTGAGCATGTTCTTGAAAATGGTACAGTAAAGGGTGACCGTACCGGAACAGGTACCATTAGTACCTTTGGTTATCAAATGAGATTTAATTTAGATGAGGGTTTTCCATTAGTAACAACCAAAAAATTACATTTAAAATCAATTATCTATGAATTGCTTTGGTTTTTAAATGGTGATACAAATGTTCGCTATCTCCAAGAGAATGGGGTGCGAATATGGAATGAATGGGCCGATGAAAACGGAGAATTAGGGCCTGTCTATGGCCATCAATGGCGTTCTTGGACTGGTGTCGATGGGAAAACCGTTGATCAAATCAGCGAATTAATCGACCAGATTAAAACAAATCCGAATTCACGAAGATTGCTTGTCAATGCCTGGAATGTTGCAGAAATTGAAACAATGGCACTGCCACCTTGTCATTGTATGTTCCAGTTTTATGTAGCAGATGGAAAGTTGAGCTGCCAGCTTTATCAACGTTCAGCAGACGTATTCCTTGGTGTCCCGTTTAATATTGCCTCTTATGCATTATTAACACTAATGATTGCACAAGTGTGTGATTTACAGCCAGGAGAATTTATTCATACATTTGGGGATGTCCATATTTATCAAAACCATCTTGAACAAGTTAAGCTGCAATTGAGCAGAGAGCCGAAGGCTTTGCCTGTACTCAAAATCAATCCAAATGTAAAGGATATTTACTCATTCGAATATGAAGATTTCACTTTAGAAGGATATGACCCACATCCACATATTAAAGGAGTGGTCAGCGTATGATTTCTTTTATCGTCGCGATGGACGATAATCGCGCAATCGGTAAGAATAATCAATTGCCATGGCATTTGCCAGAGGATTTAAAGTTTTTTAAACGAGTGACGATGGGCCACCCGATTGCCATGGGGAGGAAGACGCATGAATCAATAGGGCGTGTCTTGCCGGGACGTGAAAATATTATCATTACGCGTCAACTTGACTACAAATGTGAAGGATGCACGGTCTTCTATTCAGTCGAGGAATTTGTAAAGTACAGCCATAAACAAGATGATGAAATTTTTGTGATCGGTGGGGCAGAAATCTTCAAAGAAACATTTCCTTTTGTAGACCGCCTTTATATAACCGATATTCATTCCACCTTCGACGGCGACACCTTTTTTCCGGAATTTGCACTGGGTGCTTGGAAATTGACTTCTTCTGAAAAAGGAGTTAGGGATGAAAAGAATCCTTATGATTACGAATTTATGATTTATGAACGGAAGGCTTAGCAAAATGGAAAGAAGCAACAGTATATGTGCCGTTGCTTCTTTCAATGAAGTGAATTATAAATAGGTCCCATTTAATTCATATTCCGCCATTTTCGCTAACATACCTCTGAATTCATGGGGATGGCAAAATTCCTCTTCACAGAAATGTGTTTTCACCCAGGCAATTAATTCAACAGGACTATTGAAATATTCTCCACTTCGATCACTTTTACGAATGGTATATCTCCCGTTATCGTCATCAATTGTAACCTCAACAGGGAGGGCTCCATCAAAACTACATAGTGAAAATTCCATCCTCATCACATCCCATCCAAAGGTTTTTTATAATTTTTCCTTAATATATGTTCCTATTGTTCAAATTATATGCAAAAAGCGAATAGTTGTCAAAATATTTTAAAAATTTCACCAACAAATTGGACATTGACTTACGCCATAGTAATTGTTAAATTGTCTATAGTGATTGAAAATGCTAAATATCACTCTAAACGTATTTTTGGGGGATTTTGTGAAATTACTATGAATTATTGTAGATAATTTACTCAAAAGTATTTTTCAATACTATAATCATAGTAGGAATATACAACATTTGAAGGGGATGTAAATCCATGTTTTCTAATATCGGAATACCCGGATTAATTTTGATTTTAACACTAGCGCTTATTATTTTTGGACCAAAGAAACTACCGGAAATCGGAAAAGCATTTGGACAAACTTTAAAGGAATTTAAGAAATCAACCCGCGAACTTACGGATGATGTAATGGAAGATATCAAAGAAGAAAAGAACAACTTGACTAAATAAGCTGTAAGAGCAGGGGAAGTACATGGAAGATAAAGAATTAAATTTAGTTGATCATTTAGAGGAACTACGCAAACGGATTATCATTTCTGCTCTGGCCTTTGTCGTCTTTTTTATTATTGCCTTTATTTATGTAGACGATATTTATAAATGGTTTGTTGGCGATCAAAAATTGCTTGTTCTGGGTCCAAGTGATATAATGTGGATTTATTTTATGCTCGCAGGCGTTGTTGCTCTAGCAGGAATGATTCCAGTCCTGGCATTACAAATTTGGCTGTTTGTCAAGCCTGCCTTGAGGCCGGTAGAAAGAAGAATAACTCTTTCCTATGTTCCTGCATTATTTCTTTTATTTATTATTGGTCTTGCCTTTGGATACTTTGCCATTTTTCCAATGGTCTTGAACTTTTTAGTGAACATTGGTCAAGACATGTTTGTGACAAACTTCACTGCTGAGAGGTACTTTAGTTTTATTTTGAATATGACTCTTCCGTTCGGAGTGTTGTTCGAGCTGCCGGTAGTGGTCATGTTTTTAACTTCACTTGGAATTATCAACCCGTTTGTATTATCAAAAATTCGTAAGTATGCCTATTTCGTTCTAATTATTATTGCCGTTGTGATTACACCGCCGGACTTTATGTCAGATTTCGTCGTAACGTTACCACTATTGCTTCTATATGAAGTCAGTATTAATTTATCGAAGTTTGTATACCGAAAACGACTGAAGAAACAACAAGAAGCAGAGCAAGATGAGGATAAGGAAGAAGTCGCAGAAGTCTAATTCAAAATAGAAGGCCTTAAGAGATTAAATTCTCTTAAGGCCTTTTTTTGTTAGAGAGAAAAATAAATATTTCCACCATATTTAATGAAAATATTGTAAAAATGCAGTTAAGGATTCTTTGTGTACTTTTTGGAAAATTCAGGACGAATGACCCACCCATATACTACAATTTTCTTGAAATTAAGTTTTTATATGTTTAAGAGGAGAGGAAAGCGGATGAAGAGACAGAGAACAGTATATGAAGCCGCAACCGACATGGGTTTTAGCCGGCGTGACTTCCTAAAAATGTGTACAACTTTGGCTGCCACGCTTGGGTTGGAGTTTACACAGTCCGATCAAGTTGTTAAAGCCATGGAGACCAAGTCAAGGGTACCCGTTGTTTGGCTGCAATTTCAGGATTGCACCGGTTGTTCCGAATCATTTATTCGTTCATCACAACCGAAAACTGAAAATGTCTTATTAGAAATGATTTCACTTGAATATTCAGAGGTTCTTTCCGCACCTTCCGGCCATCGAGCAGAGACTTCCATGAAACAGGTACTAAAGGATTATAAAGGAGACTATGTGCTTGCAGTGGAAGGGAGCATTCCTGATGATGATGCCTTCTTAACAGTTGGTGGTCAATCGGCGAAGGAAACCTTCCTGGAAATGGCCACAGGGGCAAAAGTAATTATTGCCTATGGATCTTGTTCATCATGGGGTGGAATTGCGGCCGCTCATCCGAATCCAACTGGCGCTAAACCCGTCACCGGCTTTGTCAAAAATACACCAACCATCCTTGTTCCGGGCTGCCCGCCAATTGCTGAAGTCATGACCGGAGTTATTGCTCACATTATAACATTTGGAAAATTACCGGAACTGGATCATTTTGGACGCCCGAAAGCGTTTTATCGCCACCGGATCCATGATAAATGCAACCGAAGAGCCTATTTTGATGCCGGCCTATTTGTTGAATCCTTTGATGATGAAGGGGCTAAACAAGGATATTGTTTATATAAAGTGGGCTGTAAAGGTCCAACCACCTATAACTCTTGTGCCGAAATGCGCTGGAATAGCGGGGTAAGCTACCCGATTCAATCAGGTAACCCATGCATCGGCTGCTCAGAGAATGGTTTCTGGGATAACGGTCCGTTCTATACAAGAAGAGCTAAAATACCTGGAACACAAACAACTATTAATCCAGATGCCGTAGGCTTAGCAACGATTGGTTTGACGACGGCGGGTATAGCCGTTCATGCCGCCGGGACAGTAGTTAAGAAAAAGTTAGATGATAAACGAGGTGAAGAACATGAGTGAGCGCATTGTGGTTGATCCAATAACAAGAATTGAAGGTCACCTTCGTGTAGAAGTAGATGTGGATGACCAAGGTGTCATTAATGAAGCATTCAGCTCCGGTACTTCTGTCCGCGGCCTGGAGTTAATTGTTAAAGATCGGGACCCACGTGATGTTTGGGCATATGTCCAGCGAATTTGCGGTGTATGCACAACAGTGCATGCGCTTACATCGATTCGGGCTGTAGAAGATGCATTGAAAATAAAAATCCCCAGAAATGCCCATCTAATCCGGGATATTATGAACGAAGCCCAATTTATCCATGACCATGTTGTCCATTTTTACCATTTGCATGCGTTAGACTGGGTCGATGTGGTCAGCGCAACTAGTGCGGATCCAGCGGAGACCTCCAAACTTGCCCAGTCGATTTCAAATTGGCCCAAATCATCACCAGGCTACTTCACGGATGTGCAAAATAAAGTGAAAAAATTAGTCCAAAGTGGGCAGTTGGGGATTTTTGCTAATGGTTATTGGGGCCATAAGGCGTACAAACTTCCCCCAGAAGTAAACTTACTTGCCGTGGCCCATTATTTAGAGGCGTTAGATTGGCAGAAGGAAATTGTCAAAATTCATACCATTTTTGGTGGTAAAAACCCGCACCCGCATTATGTAGTGGGAGGAATGGCGACACCTCTTGATATTGATAGTGATAACGGTGTACATGCAGAAAGACTTATGCATATTTCACAGATTATTAATCAGGCGCGGGAATTTGTTACCCAAGTCTATATTCCTGATTTACTTGCAATTGGATCTTTTTATAAAGACTGGACATATGGCGGAGGTTTAAATAATTTCCTATGCTATGGAGATTTCTCTACAGGCGACCTTTACGATACAAAGCTTTACCGGATGCCACGGGGAATTGTCTTAAATGGCAACTTGAAAGAGGTTTTAGATGTTGACCTTAAGGATCCTAAGCATGTACAGGAATTTATCGATCACTCCTGGTATACCTATGATGGAAAAGAAGGCGGCAAAGGAAAACATCCATTCGATGGTGAAACTACATTGAATTACACTGGTCCAAAAGCACCGTTCAAAACATTGGAAACTGACAAACAATATAGCTGGCTAAAAGCTCCTCGCTGGAAAGAGCATCCGATGGAAACTGGCCCACTCGCTAGGATGTTGGTTGGCTATGCGGCTGGAAAAGAAGAGATTGTAACAAACGTCGATGATACCTTGAAAAAGCTTGACCTGCCAATAACGGCATTACAATCAGCACTTGGACGCACCATTGCACGTGGCCTTGAAACAGTGTTGATTTCAGGGTGGTTGCGTAACGATATGGATGAACTATTGAAAAATGTAAGGAGCGGCAACCAAACGACCTTTGACCGATCAAAATGGGAACCAAGCACATGGCCGGAACGGGCCAAAGGTGTTGGCTGGATGGAAGCACCACGCGGCGCACTTGGACATTGGATTGATATTAAAGATGGAAAAACGATTAACTACCAAGCTGTGGTTCCTACTACCTGGAACGCATCTCCGCGGGATCATAAAAATAAAATCGGGGCTTACGAAGCAGCACTTATAGGTACACCAATGATAAATAAAGAGCAGCCACTCGAAATTATGCGGATCATTCATTCTTTTGACCCATGTCTTGCCTGTGCTGTTCATTTAACTGATTTGCAAACAAATAAAACGACTGAAGTTCGTTTAGGTTAGGAGGTCTGAGAAATGGGTGCGCCAAAATTACCGACCCAAATGCCTGGCCAATCCCCTGAATATCCGGTGATCAACAGCGAGAACTCTTTACACCCTGAGAGACCAATACTGTACAAACAAGTAAAAAATGAAGTTAGGGCCTATGTTTGGGAATTGCCTGTACGGATTTTCCATTGGTTAAATATGCTGGCAATCTTTGTATTAATGGGCACTGGCATTTACATCGGTAAACCATTTGCAGCTGCCGGGATTCCCGAGGAAGCCTATTATTCTAATCTCATGGGCTGGATGCGATATATTCACTTTTTTGCTGCCTTTATCTTTGTGATCAATCTAATGTTTCGCTTGTATTGGGTTGCGATTGGGAACAAGTTTGCCACATCAAACCCTTTCAGATGGATCTTTTGGAAGGAACTATTTGAAGCCGTTAAATTCTATTTATTTTTAAAAAATAAAAAGCCGCACTATGTGGGCCATAACCCACTGGCACAGTTAAGCTACTGGATCTTTATCGGGTTGGGTTCGTGGATTGTTATGCTGACAGGTTTCTATATGTATTTTGAACCACAGCCGGAATCCTTCTGGGCAAAGTTGTTTATCTGGATTCCTTATCTATTCGGTGGTGAAAGCTATACGATTCGTTCCTGGCATCATCTTGCCGCATGGGGCTTCATGTTATTTACTGTCATTCACGTATATTTAGCTGTCCGTGATGATTATCTGGACCGAAATGGCTGTATATCATCGATGTTTACAGGTTATAAAACAACTACGAATAAGTCAGTTGGTGAAAAGGATGAAAGATAGGAAACTAGATAAAAAAATCACGATTTTAGGTATCGGCAACACCCTCTTCTCTGATGAGGGTGTTGGCATCCATCTTTTGCCAATACTTGAGAAAGCGTTTAAGGACGATGAAAATATCGAAATTATTGAGGGCTTAACAGACGGTATGAAGTTGCTTGGTCCTGTTGAGGATGCTGAAAACCTTATCATTATTGATGCGATTAATGCCGGCAAGGAAGGCGGAACCATTATCAAGTTAGAAGCTGAAGAGATTCCCGCCTATTTTGGGATCAAAATGTCCGTCCACCAGCTGGGCTTTCAAGAGGTCTTATTGGCAGCGAAAATGCGCGAACGATATCCGAAGGAAATCATTATGTTCGGGATGCAGCCATCCTCACTGCAATTGGGGATTGGACTGACAGAAACCAATCAAAGCAAGCTTGAGGAGCTGGCTACGGTCGTTGTAAACCATGTCAATAGTTGGAGAATTGTGTCATGAAACGAGGAGACTTTTTAAAGGAAATGGCGGGAGGCCTCTTCCAAACGGTTAAGTCTGTTTATGAACCATTTTTAAGTGAGGATTTGGAAAAGGTAGAAGGTGTGGCGGACAGGGCTCTTGGAATAACATGGCAACCTTTCGGAATAGAACAGGGGACTTACCACAATCTCGAAATGAAATTTATTGATGGAAGGCCTGTAATAGTCGCACGGAATGGAACGAACATACTGGCAATCGATGGTGTGTGCCCTGTATGTTCGAATATTATTATCCTAACAACACTATTTTCAACTGGAAAATGTTTGAATTGTCAAAAAGAATACAATTTTAAGACACAATCCGGTGATTTACAGCTCAAATCTTACCCACTAAAACGGAAGGATGAACTCTATTTTATCGGGTTTCAGAAGGATCAGAAACAGGGTGGTTGGTATGCATGAAATGTCGTTAATGGGTGATATTCTTCAGCTTGTCCAGGAGGATGCAGCAGCAAGGGGCATTCAAAAAGTCGAAAAGGTAGAACTAATTGTCGGCGAGATTGCAAATGCCATGCCTAATGCATTAAGAATGGCGTTTGATTTATTCCGTGATCAAAATCTACATCTATTTTCAGAGAATGCCGAACTTGTTATTCATCTTGAAGAAGCAAAAGCCAAATGTGTTCTATGTGGCAAAGAGTACAGGCCAGATCAGAAAATTGCTCTATGTCCATGCTGTCTTGTTCCTTCAGGACAAGTGCTGGCAGGGGAAACATTCCAGGTTTTATCATACGAAGGGAGTCATAAAAAATGAAAGTGACATTAAGAACAGATGTGTTAACAAATAACAATATGGCCGCAGACTTCAATCGAGAACTATTCCAACAAACTAGAACCCTAGTGATCAATCTAATGAGTTCTCCCGGAGCAGGTAAGACAACCCTGTTAGAAGAAACGGTCAAGGAGATTTCCGGAAAATATCGAATCGCTGTGATTGAAGGGGATTTAGCCACTGAAAGGGATGCAGATCGGATTCGGGCCATGGGAGCAAAAGCAGTTCAAATTAATACCCATGGCGGCTGCCATCTTGATGCTCGCATGGTTGCCGCGGCATTAGGAGAATTCGATCTTGAAGAAATCGATATCCTTTTCATCGAAAACGTCGGTAATCTTGTATGTCCATCTGGCTATGATCTTGGGCAACAGCATAAAATCGCTGTTTTAAGTGTACCAGAAGGGAATGATAAAATTCCGAAATACCCACAAATGTTTATGCGTACGGAACTTGTTCTCTTAAATAAAATTGATTTGCTTCCATACCTTGATTTTAATGTGGATGAAGCCAGAAAGGACCTAACTGAAATTAATCCCAAGTCCAATCTTTTACCACTTTCCGCCCGGACACAGGAAGGGCTTCATGAATGGTTTTCTTGGATTGAAGGAGCTTATCTAAAATGTATAAAGCGGTAAAGATTTCCATCCGCGGCAGGGTACAGGGCGTCGGTTTTCGGCCTTTCGTCTTTCGGCTTGCTGAAAGATACCAGCTAAATGGAACCGTACAAAATAATATGGATGGCGTCAAAATTCATCTTGAAGGGAATGCAAAGCGAATTCCTCACTTTTTGGCAGATCTGAAAAATAAGGCTCCAAGACTATCAAAAATAAAGGAGGTTATAGTCGAGGAGACAAAACTACTTAACTTATCTGATTTTACTATTATTCAAAGCGAACGCAGCGGTACATCGATGCTCGTCATCCCAATCGATTCTGCTGTTTGTGATGATTGCTTAAATGAAATGACCGACCCGAATGATTTTCGCTATCAATATCCATTTATTAATTGCACCCAATGCGGTCCGCGCTACACAATTATCGAGGAATTGCCATATGACCGACCATACACATCGATGCAGAACTTTCCGATGTGTGAGGATTGCCGCAAGGAGTATGAGGACCCCACAAACCGGCGTCATCACGCCCAGCCAATTGCCTGCCCAAAATGCGGTCCAAAGATGTGCTTACTAGACGAGGGTGGTTTGGAAGTGGTTTCCGAGAATCCAATCACGACCACAATACAGCTGTTAAAAGAAGGAAAGATTGTGGCGATAAAAGGGATTGGCGGTTATCATCTTTGCTGTGATGCTCATAATGAGCTGGCAGTAGGAGAATTGCGAAAAAGGAAAAACCGGCCAGTTCGTCCGCTTGCAGTCATGGCTGCATCCATTTCAGCTATCCAGAATTTCGTGACGTTAAGTCAAGACGAACAAAACCTGTTAAAAAGTCCGGAGGCACCTATTGTAATCCTGAAAAAACAAGAACAATATCATCTTGCTGAAAACGTGGCACCAGGAATGAGCACCATTGGAGTGATGCTTCCTTACACACCACTCCATCATTTATTACTTACTAACCCTGAATTAAGTAGTATTGTAGCGACAAGTGCAAACCCCTCAGGGATGCCAATTCTTTATAGAGACAAGGATACCTTTCATTATTTAGCAGGGATCGCCGATTTTTATCTTGTTCATAACCGAGAGATTCTTCATCCTGTAGATGATTCCGTCGTGCAAATGAATGATGGAAAACTGGATTTTCTCCGCCGGGCAAGGGGATACGTCCCGGATCCTTTTTCAACGAGACAAGATGTGACAGGAATCGTCGCTTTCGGCGGTCAGCAAAAGACAACATTTACGATTGGTCGAAATGAACAGGTTTTTGTCGGTCCGCATATTGGCGAACTGGAAAATATTGAAACAATTGACCATTATAAACATGAACTGGAACATTTGTTAAAGTGGATTGAAATCCCAAAAACCAAGGCCGTTATTGATTACCACCCAGACTATCATATTCGGAATCTGGTAAAAGAATACGAGTTTGCTGAAGTGATGGAAGTTCAACACCATCATGCCCATTTGGCTGCCAGTATCGAGGAACATCAAATCACCGGAAAAGCGTATGGAATTATTCTGGACGGAACAGGGTATGGACTTGACGGCAACATCTGGGGATTTGAAATCTTCTATGGAAATGCCTTAGAGTTTAAACGCATGGCCCATTTACACTATACTCCTCTCGCTGGAGGTGAAAAGTGTATTCGAGAGCCGTGGCGGAATGCGGCCGCCATGCTTATTTCCCTTTATGGTGAGGAGGGAACGAGGCTTGCTAAGGCTATTTTTACTGATAAATCAGCAAAGATTGATATTTTAAAAGCGATGATTGAAAAAAATGTGAATACGGTATACGCGGGGACCTGCGGTAGGCTGTTCGATGCTGTTAGTGCACTTTGCGGTATAACCAAAGTTTCCAGTTATGACGGGGAAGCTGCGATCATGTTAGCGGAATTGGCAGACGAATGGAAGCTATATGAGCCCTATCCTTTTGAATTAAAAGACAAAGAGATTTTAACGATTAATTTTTCTACCATGTTGAAGGAAATTGCTCTCAATGTTTTAGCCGGTATGGATGTTCACTTGATAAGTGGGAGATTCCATGAAACAGTAGTGCGAGCAATTGTTTGTGTTATGGAGGTATTGACTAAAAAAAATCCTCCCGCCGAAAAAAAAGTGGTTTTATCAGGAGGAAGCTTTCATAACCGTTATCTAAGAAAAAGAATCATAGCTGAGTTGAGAGCAAGATCTTATCATGTGTTTGTCCCTGAAAAGGTTCCATGTAATGATGGAGGATTATCCTACGGGCAATTAGTGGTTGCCGCGGCAAAAAGGAGTGCTAACCAATGTGTGTTGGAGTACCAGCAAAAGTAGTGAGAAAAATGGAATATAGTGCGGTCGTTGATGTCATGGGTTCGCAGACGACAGTAGGTACTATTTTTGTTACAGAAGTTGAGCTCGGTGATTTTGTCATTGTTCATGCGGGCCAAGCAATGAGTATTGTCGATGAAACCTATGCGAGGCAAAGTGTGGAAGAATGGAGGAGGCTCGTCGATGCTCGAAATTCTGAAACAGTCCAATAATCCTGAAATTTGTAAACCGCTTGTAGAAGTCGTCATTGAAGTAGCGAAGGAATTCCGGCAAAAGTTTGGCCGGAAACCTGCCTTTATGGAAGTTTGCGGCTCACATACCATGTCACTCGCGCGCACTGGGGTGAAGCAGTGCTTAAAGGATCACGTCCATCTCATCTCAGGTCCTGGCTGCCCTGTCTGTGTCACAGATCAGAGGTCAATTGATGCGATGATTGCGCTAGCGGAAGGTGAGCAGCGGATCATCTGCACTTTTGGCGACATGATGAGGGTACCGGGCTCAAGCAAGACATTGCTAGATTCAAAGATTGCCGGGAAGGATATTCGTGTTTTATATTCTCCTGTTGATGCTGTTAAGATTGCAGAGGAAAACCCTGATAAAGAGGTTGTTTTTCTTGGAGTAGGCTTTGAAACTACCATTCCAATACTGACACTAATGATAGGGGAAGCGGAAAAGCAAGGGATCACCAATTTTTCAATTTGGATGACTACTAAGCTTATCGAGCCGGTTCTTCGCTATTTATTAGACACAGGAGAAGTCCAGTTGGATGGTTTCTTGCTTCCTGGCCATGTATCCATCGTTTTGGGAGAAGATTCCTATCAGTATTTAGTCGATGAATATAGCATCTCCGGGGTCATTACCGGTTTTGAAACAGCAGAATTACTCTCCGGTATTTATAAATTGATCGATATGGCATTAACAGGAAAAGTTGGTATTGAAAATAATCACCCAGCGGTTGTAAGTAAATCAGGAAATCAGGTTATTCAACAATGGATGGATCAGTACTTAACAGAATGTGATGAGGCATGGCGTGGAATTGGAGTTATTCCACAAAGCGGTTTAGATTTGAAACCTGAATACGATCGGTTTAATGCGAAGAAACGGTTTTCGGTGGATGTGGGAGATCCAAAAAAAACAAAATGCCGGTGCGGAGAAGTGATTCGAGGATTAATCTCGCCAAATGAATGTCCACTGTTCGGAAAAGCCTGCCAGCCAATGAACCCAATTGGCCCATGTATGGTTTCAGCGGAAGGCAGCTGTGCGGCCTACTATCAATACATGAGGGAGAGTTTTTAATGGAGAAATATATCAGTTTAGCACACGGTGATGGCGGGGAGTTAAGTCATCGATTAATCAAAGATGTATTCATTGAAGCGTTTGGCGGTGAAAATGCGGCCCTGTTTGATGCGGCTGCTATCACGATATCTACGCACAAAATCGCGGTTACGACTGACTCATTTGTCATTAAACCTATCTTCTTTCCGGGTGGATCAATTGGTAAATTGGCGGTTGCAGGAACGATCAATGATCTTGCCGTAAGCGGTGCGAAGCCGGCTTTTTTAACCTGCGGCTTTGTCATTGAAGAAGGCTTCCTGATTTCTGATTTAAAGAAAATTGTTTTGGATATGGCAAATGAAGCGAAGAAAACGGGTGTGACCATTGTTGCCGGCGACACGAAGGTAGTAGAACGCGGCAGTGCTGATGGAGTTTATATCAATACGACTGGAATTGGAATCTTTGAACCTAATATGGACTGCAGCCTAGAATTTGAAGAAGGTGATGCCATCATTGTGTCAGGGACAATTGGTGACCATGGGATAGCCGTTCTCGCTGCAAGAGGTGAACTAGGGATAATAACACCGATTACTAGCGATTGTGCTTCATTGAATACAATGCTTTCGGAGGTCCTTAAATCTACTGATAGTGTTCGGATCATGCGCGATCCAACAAGGGGCGGACTGGCTACTACTCTCGTTGAAATAGCTGAAGACTTTCATTTAACAATGAAAATCAATGAGCTCGACGTGCCTGTAAAGGAAGAGGTTCATGGGGTTTGTGATTTACTGGGATTTGATCCGCTGTATCTTGCCAATGAAGGAAAGGCGATTATTGTGGTCGCTAGTTGTGATAAAGATAAAGTGGTTGATATTTTACGCGAGTTTCCTGAAGGAAGGGATGCCGTTGTGATTGGCTCCATCATTGGGAAAGGGAAAGGTCAATTATTAGTAAAAACACCCCTTGGCTCTAGCCGGCTATTAACGAGACTATCTGGAACCATGTTTCCGAGAATTTGTTAAAAAACAGCCCTCATTCTCTAAAAGAATGGGGGCTGTTTTTACGTTTTGTTCTGTTCCTTCAACCAGGATTGAAATTGTATGTAATTAAGATATTCCTGGAAGTCTTCTTTTTTTAACCCCTTATCCACTGCCTGCTGAATTAACAATTTCCACTCATCATCAAGTTTCATTTTTGGTTGACCTTGTGAATTTCCATCCATTAACAGGTAATCAAGGCTAGTTTCTAATGGAATCGCAATCTTCTTTAAAAATTGCATAGACGGGTTAGATTGAAGTCCCCTTTCGATTTGGCTTAAATAGGATTTTGATACATCCGCCAATCGTGCTAGCTCTGTTATGGAAAATCCCTTTTTTTCTCTCAGCCGTTTAATTCGTTCCCCGATCATCACCCTCATCTCCTATGTGTGAACATAAAACATATGTACATTATAAAGCACAATATTTATTTTATAAAGTACAAGAAGATAAGGAAAAAGGAGGAAATAGGAGAAAAACCCTACAAAACGTTCTTTATTAAGAAAAAATGCCTGTTTTTGAGGTTTTTCAAGTTCGTTATTTTGGCATATACTCAACTTATAAGTTCTTTAAAGAGAACAGAACTTATAAAAAACCAAGGGATAAAGAGGAGGAAACAAAATGAGTCTTAAAAAGAAATTAGGTTTGGGTGTGGCATCAGCAGCAATGGGATTGGCATTAATTGGTGGGGGTACATACGCATACTTTAATGATACTGCCCAAACTACAAGCAAATTTGCAAACGGTACATTAGATCTTAATGCAGCTCCAACAACAATTATTGATGTTAAAAACTTGAAACCTGGAGATTGGATGAACCGTACATTCACTCTTAGCAATGACGGTACTCTTGATATTTCAAAGGTACTCCTCTCTACTGAATATACCGTTACAAACAAATCTGGAGCTCCTACAAATACCGATGACCTAGGAAAGCATATCAGAGTTAACTTCTTATTTAATCAAGATAAAGCGGTCCTTGGACCATGGTCTCCAGATTCAGTAGTATATTCAACTACTCTTGCAGACTTAAAAGCAATGACACCAGATGCAGTAGCTAATAAAGTTTTTGTTCCTTTCTTTGAAGAAATTGGGGGATTAAAAGCTGGTAATTCAGATAAGATGTATGTTCAATACCAATTTGTTGACAATGGCTTGGATCAAAATCAATTCCAAGGTGATTCTTTAGAGCTTAAGTGGACATTTGATGGTAAACAAACAGCAGGTGAATCAAGATAATATTTATTTGAAATTAGGAGGGGTGGGTTATATCCACCCTTTCTTTTAAATAAAATATTAATACTTTTCACCTTAGATAAAGGTAAGTATCTTTATCTAAGGTGAAAAGTATTATTCAAGAAAAGGTAAATATTCCATTTAAAAAAGTTAAAAATGTAATTAATACACACTGGGAGATGAGGGGTGTGATTCAAATTCGTAATTCAAGATTAAAGAAATTTGGTCAAAAAAATAAAAGGGCAGTTTTTTTTCTTAAAATTTTAGCAATCTGGTATTTTTCCATTTTATCTATTGGCTATTTAACTACTGATACAGGTGCTTATTTCAGTGATAATGCCGCTGTGACAGGAAAAATTCAAGCTGGGACATGGGAGGATCAATGGGATAAGAGTTCTCTAAAATTTTCAACTGGAAAAGATCAACTATTTGAAATTTGTGACCCTAAAGAAATAGCTGTAACCATAATCAATTCTGGCAGTGACATGAAGGGGCCTTCCCAATTCGAAGTATATTACATAAATAATGGTAATCCAATGAAAGGTGAAAAAGTTGGTGAAGGTACTATCGAACCAATCAAGTCAAATCAGTCCAGTATCCTAAAATTCACAGCAACAAAGCCAGGAAATTATAAATTCAGAGCCTTTCAACGCCCGAATCATGCATTTAAACCAGAGAGACAAGATTTATGGAGTGAAACAGTAACAATCGCATGCAAGACGAATTCAACAAATGCAGTAGAACCACAACAAAATCAAACGAATAATCAAGAGCCAGCTACTGAAACTACACCTCCTGAAAATATTAATCCAAATAACAATGAAACAATTAAGCCTGTGGATCCTACTTCTAGTCAAAATAATATTAACTCCACACCAAAGGAAGAGATTACTAACCAAACTGGTGAAGACGTATCAATAAATCAGAATGAGGATAAAACTAGCCAAAGTACTGAAAATGTCCAAAATTAAATAAAGTATTTCAAGAAGCCATGCTTTAAATAAGAGAAATACCAAAAATCATACAATAGTGAAAAGGTGATCCAATTGAAGGTGAATAAAGTAAAAAAATGGTTAAGTAATATAGTAACTATAATTTTATTTATGATCTTAATAGTAATGCTTTATGTTGTCATCTCTTCTAAATTATCTGGTGGTGAACCTCAGGCATTTGGATATGAGTTAAAAACAGTTTTATCTGGCTCGATGGAACCAGGAATTAAAACAGGGTCTATTATCGCAGTTAAACCAGGTGGTGACATGACGAGATTTACAAAAGGTGATGTTATAACATTTAGGTCAGAAGATAATGTGATCGTTACCCACAGAATTACAGATGTTTTAAAAGAGGGAGATCAAATCAGTTATAAAACTAAAGGGGACAATAATAAATCGGGTGATCTTAACTCTGTCCCATCCTATAAAGTTTTAGCTGAATACAATGGCTTTACAATACCATTTCTCGGATACTTTGCTGATTATACCAAATCGAAAATGGGGGGAGCATTACTATTAATTATCCCGGGCCTATTACTTCTAGCTTATTCAGGAATTTCTATCTGGAAAGCTATATCCCAACTTGAAAAAAAATCAAAAAACAGTTTGGGTGTTGACGACACTAAAAATTTGGGCGTTGATGACACAAAATAATCTATATAATCCATTTAATAAAGCAATAAAATGTTTCTGCCTTTAAGATTGATTGGTAGAGACAAGGGGGGATTGGATTCTGGTGAAAAAAATGATAACTATTATTATAGCTTGTACAATTATCCAGTGTTTTATTTTTTCTCTATCAAACAATAAGATAAGTGCAGCGGAAACAAGTGAAATAGACATTGCCACCTCACCCGAAAAGGTTTTATTTGAACTATCAAACCTAAAGCCAGGTGATTGGGCTGAACGGACATTAACCATTCAGAATAAGGGGAAACAGGATTTTAAGTATTTATTTTCTAGTAAACTAAAAGAGGGCTCTGAAAAGTTCTATAATTCGCTAGATTTAAAAGTATCGGATAAAAACAAAGTATTATTTGAGGGGAAAATGCAAGATTTCTCTAAGATTGAACCAAAATTTATTTCAAAAAATGATGCAGAAGAACTCTTCTTTACGGTAAAGATTCCAGATGAATTAGGAAATGAGTACCAAGGCATTAGTTGTAAGGTAGAGTTTAAGTTTTACGTGGAAGGTACGTTAGGTGGAGTTTTACCGGCAGATGGTCCTAAATTGCCTGAAACTGGAACAAATATGTTTAATATTCTTGTAGCCGGAGTGGTCTTAGTATTAACGGGATCTATTTTCCAGTTTGTACTTTACTGGCGAAGGAAAATGGCAAGAGAAGCATAAATGAGCCTTGATAGAATATTATTTATCAAGGCTTTCTCTAAGATTATTAAAATAAATTTGATTTTTCAGGAGCTGGTAAAATGTCCAAACTACTCTGCCCAAAGTGCCATCAACCATCTTTCAGCGAAAACATAGTAGATAGTTGGGTCTGCCCAATCTGCACTACCGAAAACAGTACTTCATTAGCTGCTGCACCCCATAATCAAACAAAACCGCAATTATTCATCATCAAAAAGGGCTACCTCGAACAAACGCCAGAATTTAATGCAAAGATAAAACCATATGTATTCCAATCCTTCGATTAATCCAACGGGTCATGTAAAAATGTCCTGTTTTTTGTGGTCTAGGAAATTATAGACTCATACCATTGTGGATAACTTGGAATAGTCATCTGAATCCAGCTCCAGCGCCCTAGCAGCTAGTGTCCTTCGCTCTCCGCCCTACGATAAGTCAACATCGAATCGCCTCCGGCTCTTCGTGTTTCCTTTATCTCAGTTGGAGTGCTCCAGGCCATACGCCGCTGAACAGGGTGCTTGCGCCTTTTGTTCTTGCAAATAATTCACAAATAATTTCCTAATCCAAGCATAAATAGACATCTTTCGAGTTGTAATAGGTGTATAATATAGTCAAACGGGTGAAAAAGAGGATTGATATTTTGTTATTCAAAAGCCTAGAGTTCAAAAATGATGTTGGACAGAAGGTTAAAGTCATGGATATTCCTGTATTGGAGGAAGATAGTACTTATAAATTTATGATCCAAGTCCGTTTACGAACGTTTCTCGCAGCAATTGATCGGGAAACAAAGCCAAAGAGATGCTATTCCTTTAAAGAGTATTTGAAGAAGGTCATGAAGTGGCCGGATTATGAGAAGCTGTTTAAAATAGCAGAATTAAAAAATAACGCATAACTTATTCCTTTCGAGCATCGGGCAACCGGCGCTCTTTATTTTTTTATTCCATTCAATTTATGAAACCTGTATAATACATAGGAGTAATGGTAGGGATGTGATTGCATGAGCAAGATTAAAATTGTAACCGATTCAACTTTGGATATATCAAATGAAATGGCTGAAAAGCTTGGTATTGTCATTGTACCTTTGACTGTAACAATAAAGGGTGAAACGTATTTAGACCGGGTGGAGATTGATCCGGTTGAATTTATTGAAAATATGAGTGGTACAAAAGAATTGCCGAAAAGTTCGCAGCCTTCCGCAGGTGCCTTTCTGGAGGTTTATGATCGTTTGGGTGAAGAGGGCTATGAAGTCATTTCCATTCATATGACAGGGAAAATGAGCGGGACCGTTCGCTCAGCTGAAAGCGCTGCTCAGATGACAGAAACAAAGGTAACTGTTGTTGATTCAAGGTTTATTTCGAAAGCCCTTTCCTTTCAAGTGAGAGAAGCTGCCGAAATGGCAAAACAGGGTAAGAATGCAGTGGAAATTCTCGAACGTCTTGAGGCAGTCCGTGAACATACGAAACTATACATTATGGTCGATACGTTAGAGAATCTTGTAAAAGGCGGAAGAATCGGTAAAGGAAAGGCCTTTATCGGCTCCCTATTAAATATTAAACCGATCGCCTCGCTTGAGGGGGCAGAATACAACCCGGTAACAAAGGTTCGCAGCCATTCCCAGGTCGTTAAATTTATGGCCAAGCAGTTTGCTGAAGATGTAAAGGGAAAAACCATCCGCGGTGTAGGGATTGCCCATGCGGAAGCCTATGAGCTGTCTATGAAAATAAAAGAGAGTATTATTGATTTAACTGGGTTTCAAGACGTGGAAATTGATTACACGGGCCCAATTGTCAGTACGCATACCGGACCTGGAGCCCTTGCATTGATGTATTATGTTGATTAGTAAAAAAGTAAATAGGATGGGCACCAAGCCCATCCTATTTTGCATGCACTAATTCTCCTGTAGATTCTGAACAGGAAATCCCAAGACGCTGTAAATGCTTGCGAATACCACTTCGTTCCCATGTTCGTAAGATCGTGTTCTCTAAACTTTTTTTAGGATAAAAAATCCCGATTTTCGTTATTTCTTCAAAAGTCATCCCATGGCGGACATAGTTTTCAATCGTTTCATCTCTTCTTTCAATGATATCAAGGAACTTTTCCATCCTCTCGGCAAATTCTTGCTTGGAGAATGTTCCTTTTTGGTGACCCGTAATGAAGACGTCTGCATCAAGTGTCAGCAGTCTTTTGCCAGAAGTAATGAAGTCATCAATATCGCCATCGGTGCCGTTATACCAGGGACCAAATGATGTCATATCATAATCGCTTACGAAGACGACTCCTAATTCAGGAAAGTAAGGGCATGAGAGGCCGCTTGTGTGTCCTGGAGTGTGTAAAAACTGCACCTTTACATCACCAAATAAATAGTCCGTTTCATATTCATAGGTCCCAGATATTTCTCCCAAATTTAGTACCCACTCTTGAGGAAGAGATTTCTTCCACTTTTCAACCCCGAGGGCTCCCCATTCCTGATAAACACCATTAGTACGGGCAACTCCTTCTACAGTTCGTGCTGTTTCAAATTCTATTGGATTGATCCACTTTTTAACATCGGTAAACAGGTGGTTATGACGGGTATGGTCAGGATGGTAATGTGTATTTATAATCAATTCAATCCCAAATTCACGATTTATGTCTAACAGGATTTTGGGATCCGCCCCGCTATCGATCAATACTTTTTCCGGGCAATCGATGAACAGACTACGTGAATAGGGAACTTTACTGTTGTTAGGACCTTCTAAAATTATGATTGGGCCAATTTTCTGCATATGATCACTCTGCCTTTCATCAGATTCTTTTAATTCATAATTTTCCCTTTTGAATGAATACTCATTCATAATAATAGCATATTTTTCGAATTCATGAAAATAGTTCTTTTGTTAGTAGGTTATGGCATTGCATCATTTAACCTAAAATCTTTGATATCCTCCATTATTTTTAATGGGTAAAATCTGATATTTTGGAAAAGATAAGAAAAATTGTTAGCTAAAAGGTGTTGCTAATGTTCAAGTGGAAAGCAGAAAAAAAACAGCCTATGGAATCAACTGCACATAGTTTAAGCGTAGATGAATTAAAGAAACAATTGGAGGAAGAGCTGGCCTCCCGTTCAGATATTAGTTTTCGGACGTTAAAAGTAGAGGGGAAAAGGGTTTTATTTAGTTTTTTACCCAGCCTGATTGATCAAAACAAACTAGATGAATTTGTCCTGCAGCCTATTCAGCGGAATAGCAAAAAGGATATGACGGTAGAAGTAGCAGCACAAGTTCTGCCTATTTCTCAATTATCTGCTTCCAATCAGCTAAATGAAATTGTTGAGTCCATCGCCGAGGGAAATGTATACATTTACATTGACGGAGAACCGTGTGGATTATTGGCAAATGTTAGTTCCACCGCTGAAAGATCATTGGAGAAAGGAGAAACAGAGGCATTAGTTTATGGTCCGAAAATATCCTTTACAGAATCGTTACAAGTGAATGTGAATATATTAATGAGCAATTTAAAGGATGCAAATTTGTGCATTCAGGATGTAGAAGTTGGAACGAGAGTAAAAGCTAGAATAAAGCTTGTTTATATTAAAGATATCGCAGATCCAACGAATATCGAAAGCTTCCAACAGAGGATATCGGAGTTACAAGTGGATTATATCCCTGATACTACTGTACTTGGTCAATTGATTGAAAATAATAGCTGGACAGTATTTCCTCAGTTAATGACAACAGAATTGCCTGACCGAATTTCCAATGCCATAGTCAATGGGAAAGTGGCAGTTTTAATGGATCGTAGTCCTGCTGCCTTATACGGGCCCACACCGTTTTTTACATTCTTTGAATCAACGGAAGATATTTATATGCGTTGGAATATGGCGTTTTTTTTACGATTGCTTCGTTTAACAGCGATTTTTTTGTCCGTCCTTTTAACACCTGCATATGTGGCAGTTTTGACCTATCATTATGAAGTTATTCCCTCTGCATTGCTAGTTTCTTTAGGGCAATCAAGGGCAAATGTTCCCTTTCCACCCGTTTTTGAAGCTTTTCTTCTTGAATTTGTCATTGAGTTATTGCGGGAGGCGGGAGCCAGACTGCCTACGAAGGTTGGTCAGACAATGGGTATTGTTGGAGGTATTGTCATTGGACAGGCGGCGGTTGATGCTGGGTTTACCAGCAATATTTTAATTATCATCATTGCCTTAAGTGCACTCGGGTCGTTTACAACTCCAAGTTATTTAATGGGCACTGCCATTAGGATTATTCGATTTCCCATAATCGTGTTAGCCGGATTATGGGGGGGGATTGGGATCATGATTGCCTTCTGCTTTTTCCTCATCCACCTGTTAAAATTGGACACTTTAGGCACACCTTATCTTTCTCCGGCTTATCCTTTTAGATGGAAGGATCTGGGGTACAGTATGTTCAGATTCCCGATTAAATATCTATCTTACCGGCCGGCCACAAACCATCCGGTTGATGGGGATCGTTATCCGACAATAAAAGCTAAGGTTAAAAAGGATGTAGATGAATAGGAGCGGTCATGATGAAGGTAAATTTACATCCAAGGGAAGGCTTACTCATTAATGCCTTTCTACTCATATTTTTTATTCATAAAGCACAAACCGGTGTTGGGATTGTTGGTCTTCCACGAATTGTTTATTTAGAGGCCAAGCATGATGCCTGGATTTCTGTGTTGCTATCAGGAGTTTTGATAAGTGTAGTGATCTGGTTTATGGTTCTGATGCTCAAGCAATATGATAGTGCTGATTTGTACGGTATCCATGCTGACATCTTTGGGAAATGGTTGGGCAGTCTTTTAAATATCATCTATATGATTTATTTATCCGCCTGTTTTTTTATGATTTTTATGAACTATATTGAAATTGTTCAAGTATGGATATTTCCCAATTTCCCAACATGGCAACTTTCGCTCGTCCTCATTTTGTTAGCGATATATGCCGTTCAAGGGGGAATTCGGATCATTGTTGGTGTAGCCTTTCTGGCAGTCGTTGGAACTGTTTGGCTGATTTTTATTCTTTTGGTACCAGTTAAATACGCCGATGCAACCCATTTGTTTCCCATTTTCAATACAGACCTCAAACACATAGTAAAGGGAATTTACGGTACCTCACTATCGTTGATGGGATTTGAATTACTCATGTTTATTTACCCCTTTGTCAAAGAGAAAAAGAAGGCCTTTTTATTCGCAACGATTGGAAATATCTATACAACAATTATTTTTACCTTAATTACGATGGTGTCGATCACTTTTTTTGCTGAAGATAGTTTGGGACGCACCATTTGGCCAGTATTTTCGATGTTTAAAATAGTTCGTCTCCCGAATTTGGAGAGATTTGAATTTATCGCCGTATCATTTTGGATGTTGATCATTTTGCCTAATTTATGTGCCTATCTTTGGGCAGCATCAAAGGGATTTTCGCGGATTATGAATAAAAAACAAAAACATGGGGTTTGGGTGATCGCGGTTCTTGCCTTTGGTGTTTCGTTCTTCATCCAAACACGCTATCAAATGAATCTAGTCACTGATTATATCGCCAAAATAGGATTTATTCTTTCTTTTTGTTATCCGGTTCTGCTTTCCGTCATTGTTTTAGTGAAAAAAAGGTTCACGAGGAGGAAGAAAGTGAATGTCCAAAGGTCGTAAATGGGCGTCCATTGTGGTCGTTATTTCTTGTATGATTACCGTAACAGGCTGTTTACAGCAAAAGCAGTTGGAACAATTGGCCCTGGTTACAGCAGCCGGATATGATTTAGAAAGGGAAAATGTCATCCGTGGAACGGTTGCGATTCATCAATTTGACCCAATGCAGCAAAATATTACCCGAATGATTTCAACGGTTGCCAATACAAGTAAGGGGTTATTACAGGAACAGAACCTTGAATCAAATCAGAGACTTGTTTCCGGGCAGTTACGTTGTGTGATTTATAGTAAAGAACTAGCAGAAAAAGGAATTTTTCAACTTGTTGACGCCCTTAATCGAGATTCTACCGTCGGGAATATGGTATTTCTTACAATTGCTGAAGGGTCTGCTAAGGAAATAATGAAATTAGAAAGAATGAACACGAAAATCAGCCTGGGTACCTATTTATATAATTTAATTAAACAGAACGTGAAGAATGAACAAATCCTCTCGCCCACGCTTCATGAATTCAATCATAAATATTATGACATTGGCAAAGATCCTGTTTTGCCGATTTTGAAAATAAAGGATAAGGATGTAATCATATCAGGTATGGCTCTCTTTAAAGATGATCTGTATATTACCAAATTGGAACCAAAAAGGCATTTTTATTTAAAGATTCTTTCGGATAAATATAATGCTGGAACACATGAATTTGGATTTGAGCGCAGCGAATTTGATGAAATTCGGAATAAAGGAGAAGAACACGCAGTTAGGAATGTATACAATAAACTATATATTGATGTTGATAATATCCGAAGTCATGCAAAGATTAAATTAATGGATAAAAAGAATTTGAAATTCAAGGTGGAGGTGAAGCTCGCATCCCGTTTATTGGAGTCGACTGAACCATTGGATCTATCCAAACCCGGTGCAATTAAATTCATTGAAAAAAAGTTAAATACGGTGATGGAAAAGGAGATGAAAAAGATGGTTGTCTACTTTCAGGAACTTGATATCGATCCCGTTGGGTTTGGCAATAAATATGAAACCCACATCCGCGGGAAGGTGCTTACCAAAAAGGAATGGCGCGAATTATATAAACGGTCAACATTTGATGTTGAGGTGAAGAACAAAATCATTAAAACCGGTGTAATCGATTAGCACTTGATACTTTATTCTTTTAGATAACTTTGTTACACTTATTTCGTAAAAGAATAGAAAGTATGCAGGTGATCGTATGAAGGGTCGGGTATTGATAGTTTTTTTTGTTACTAGTATTTTGTTACTTTCTGCTTGCGGAAAAAAGGAAATTGAAAATGCAGTGAATTGGCCGGTTAAGGATTTTACAGCGACAACCCAGGATAATAAACCATTGGGATTAAAGGATTTAAAGGGTAAGATCTGGATTGCGGATTTTATTTTTACTAGCTGTGCGGATGTGTGCCCGCCTATGACCTCGAATATGACTAAATTACAAAAGATGGTGAAAGAGGAAGGCTTAAAGGATGTGGAGTTCGTCTCCTTTAGTGTTGATCCAACCGTAGATACTCCTGAAGTATTAACGAAGTATGCCAAACCATATGGGGTGGATTTGAATAATTGGACGTTTTTAACTGGATACTCTCAAGATTTTATTGAAACGTTCGCGGCAAAAACGTTTAAGACAATTGTTAAGAAACCAGAGGAAGGCGACCAGGTGATTCATCAGACCTATATCTATTTAGTTGATCAGGATGGCACTATCAAAAAAAACTATCAGGGATTTAAAGATGTTCCTTTTGATGAAATGATCAGTGATATTAAAACATTGCAATAGACCTATACATAGGTCTATTTTTTTTGCCAGGAATAGGATATAGTATATATTTGTTTTGAATGAATATGGTCGTGGTATAATAAAGTGAAATTGCAAACAGTGTGATTTTGCACTGTTTGCTAGTTGAACCGATCGGGCATTTACGGGCAGTTTTACTATTGTAATCAACTTCTCGTATTTTAATTCAGGTTTTATTTATTAGGTATCATACTGCCCGTTGATGCGGGATAAATTATAGTAGAAGGTAGGTGAATAAAATGAAGAAGTTTTTCACCCCTCTAATTCTCTCGGTATTACTATTATGTTCATGCAGCGGATCCAATCCTTTAGTGCTTCATCAGGAAAAGAAAGTTTCAGCACAGGTTTTTGCACCAATTCCCGCAGATTTTGTCCCACGTAAATTGACGATCGTTTCTGCAGGTGATTCCTTGACACAAGGTGTTGGTGATAGTACAGGTCAGGGCGGTTACCTGCCCTACTTAAAAACAATGCTGGAAAAAGAAAAAGGGATTCAGGAAGTGGATTTCTATAATTTTGGAGTAAAAGGAAACCGGACCACGCAACTATTAAAAAGACTTAAGACGCCTGAAGTGAAGGAAGTTTTGCAGAAAACAGACTTGGTCATCCTAACGATCGGCGGAAATGATATCATGAAGGTTGTAAAAGATAATATTTCCAACCTGCAAATCTCTGATTTTACAAAGGAAAAAGACGCATATCGAGACCATTTGACGCAAATCTTCGAGGCAATTGTTCAAGAAAATCCAAATGCGTCCATCGTGCTGGTAGGGTTGTACAATCCATTTTCCACATGGTTTTCTGATATCAAAGAAATGGATCAAGTTGTTTCCGAATGGAATCAAGTCGGGCAAAATGTGATAGCCAATTATCAGCACTCCTACTTCGTTAAAATCGAAGATGTGTTCTTGAATGCCGCTGAAGATCTATTGTATACCGATCATTTCCACCCTAACGACAAGGGATATGAACTAATTGCCGAAAGGTTAAATGAGACCTTAGGTGATCGTGTAATACCTGACCTGGAGAAATCCTCCTATACGGTCAGTACAGAGGAGAATTAGATGAAACAAACTAAATGGAAAATCGCTTTCCTGCTCTTGTTAGGAATTAACCTTTTGTTCGCTATTATTATTATTTCACTCATTACGGCTCCAGGGGATAGTAAGAAAATTAGCAAAATAAACACTCCCACCAATGACCATGTTTCCTTTCATGTTAAGTCGAACAAGTATGATTTGAATCGGCTTATTAATAACTATTTGAAAGAAGAAGCTGCTGATTCTCCGATTGATTATCGAGTCCTACTAGGGGATGAGGTCGAGCTATACGGGACATTACCATTCTTTAGTGAAAAGTTAAATTTGAAATTAACTTTTGAACCGATTGCGCAGAAGAATGGGGATTTAGTCTTGGAGCAAAAATCAATGTCGATCGGAAAGTTACATCTTCCCATCTCATCCGTTTTAAATATTATCAGTGAAAACTATAAGCTTCCAAATGGAGTAGAGATTCGCCCAAATGATCATCTCGTCTATGTCCACATGCAGCAATTAAAGTTGAAAAGCGATCTTCAAATTAAAGCAAATAAATTTGATTTGACGAAAGATGATATTGGTTTTACGATATTAGTGCCAGTGAAATAGGTGCCTCGTTGATACGGGGCACCTGTTTTTTTATTCTTTGATACTGATAAATTGAAACTCGGGCGTTCCGTTAGATGAACCAAGAAAGACAATTGTAATGGTCTCATTTGCTTTGAACTGTACTTTCGGCATTGGTAGGAATACCTCTTTAGTACCTGCATTCCTTGCCTCCAAATCAACTGTCATCGGTGTCAATCCCAAATAATCGGTTGCTTGTTTGTAAGAAATCTTCGGAAAGATTACATCCCGATCCTTCACAGCGATATCAAGTGGAGGGGTATTGGGAGATAAGTGGATAAAGCGAACCTTTGCTTCATTTAAAGGTACCTGGGGCTCGTTCAAAAATACTAGCAGTCGCATTTTTTTTATAGAATCAATCGTTGTCAGGGTGTATGATTTTCCCGCCTCAACCGTTATTTTTTTGTTTAAGATGCTATCTACCATGTTTCCTGCTGGATAAATATCTACATGGTATTTACCGGGCTGAATTGTAAGTTCCTGGCTAACTTGTTTTAATGGGAGATCCCTTACGACTCGGTTACCATTTATATACATATCAACATCAGAGGCATCAGGGGAGGTGTGCAGCAGGCGGACTTTGGCTTCACCCTGTGGTAATTGAGAATTTGTACGCATGATGTTCATTGCTTTATTGATGCTTTTAACATGTTTTAAATAAAAATGAATGTGTAAGTTTGGGTTTGAGTATTTATAATATTGTGCTAACAAATCATACATGGCAGCTTTTTGGAGATAATCGGCTTGGTTTCTTGTCTCGGACATTTTTTCAACTCCTTACTGGTGACTTTCCTATATTTTATTCAAGCTGAAATAGGTAGGTGTCTATTATCCCATTGCTTTGAATGGGAATTTTGTTTACAAATGGGGAATTTTTGCATATACTAGGATTAAATATGATCGAAAGTGGGTGACGTGCAATGTTAATTGAAACGATGAGAGCAATAGTTGAATTGAATAACGTTGGCACAGCCCAAGGATTTTCCGTTTAGGGTCTTCTTAGTAACCCTTATTTAACGATGCGAATACAACCATGGGCTGTGTGTGCCTATGGTTTTTTATTTTTTAAAAAATAAAAGTTCGCTGGAGGAATAAGGATGAATTTAGTAACAATGGGTGTAACTGATAAAGTGTTGAAAGATTTTAATACAGTAAAAACGAGTGATGATTTGATCATCGGCCGCGTGGCCCTTGAGCATAAGCGGATGTACCGGGTTTGGACAGAGCAGGGTGAATTATTATGTGAGGTTTCGGGTAAGTTTAGTTTTCTGGCACATACTAGAGAAGACTATCCCTCAGTTGGTGATTGGGTCTCTTTGAAACCAAGGTTTGATGAAGGGCGGGGAACCATTTACACTGTCTTACCGCGTAAAAGTAAATTTTCGAGAAAATCAGCCGGTGACACCTCTGAAGAACAAATAGTTGCTACAAATGTTGATACTGTTTTTCTTGTAAACTCACTAAATGAGGATTTGAATTTACGCCGAATCGAACGCTATTTATTGTTAACGTGGGAGAGCGGAGCAAAACCAGTTATTGTGTTAAGTAAAGCAGATTTATGTCAAGATATCCCTGGAAGGCTGGCGGATGTGGAAGCGATTGCTTATGGCGGGGTTCCCGTTATTCCTATCAGTTCTGAGACGATGAGTGGATTTGAAAAATTAGAAGACTTTTTGCTGCCAGGTATGACAGTTGCCCTTCTTGGATCATCAGGAGTCGGAAAATCGACTATTACCAATCGATTGTTGGGAGAAGAAAAGCAATTGGTTCAAGAAATTCGTGAGGACGATGCGAAAGGCAGGCATACGACAACCCACAGAGAGCTAATAGTATTGCCAAATGGAAGTATCTTAATTGACACCCCCGGAATGAGGGAATTACAGCTTTGGGAAAGCTCTGATGGATTAATGGAAACCTTTTCCGAAATTGAAGACCTTATTTCTCGGTGCCGTTTTCGTGATTGCCAGCATAAGAATGAACCGGGTTGTGCGGTCGTGAAGGCAATTGAAGAGGGATTTGTGGAGGCTGACCGGTTACACAGCTATAACAAGCTGCAAAAGGAACTGGCGTTTATTGAACGAAAAGCCAACAAACGGGCACAATCTGAAGAACGAAAACAGTGGAAACAAATCAATAAACAAATGAAGCAACGGAAAAGCCGCTAAGTTAGGATGCTGAACCGGTGGAGACTGGTTCAGTATTTCTATGTGAGTTGCCAGATTTTATTTTTACTAAATCATTCTGTATACTTTATGTAATATGAAAAGGGGTGGAAACGTGGAAGAGAAGCATCAAGTAGCAACATTTGCGGGCGGCTGTTTCTGGTGCATGGTGAAGCCGTTTGATGAACAGCCGGGTATTATTAGTGTTTTGTCCGGATATACCGGGGGAACCGTAGAAAATCCAACCTATCAACAGGTTTGCACTGATACGACCGGGCATTATGAAGCTGTTCAAATTACTTATAATCCGGATATTTTCCCATATGAAAAATTAGTTGAGTTATTTTGGCAGCAAATTGACCCTACCGACGCAGGCGGTCAGTTTCATGACCGCGGCCAATCCTATCAAACAGCGATTTTTTACCATGATGAAACACAAAAGAGGATTGCTGAAGAGTCTAAGCAACGATTGCAAGAAAGTGGCCGGTTTAACAAGCCGATTGTGACACCGATTTTGCCGGCGAAAACCTTTTATCATGCTGAAGAATATCATCAACACTATTATAAGAAAAACCGGGCTCATTATCAGTCCTATCATGTCGGGTCAGGACGGGCTGGATTTATCGAGAGGAGTTGGGGGGATCAAAATGCAAAATAAAGATTTAAAAAAGGAATTAACACCCATCCAGTATGAAGTGACACAAAAAAATGCTACAGAACCGCCTTTTCGCAATGAATATTGGAATGAAACAAGAGACGGAATTTATGTTGATCTTGTTTCCGGGAAGCCGTTATTCAGTTCTTTAGATAAATTTGATGCCGGCTGCGGCTGGCCCAGCTTTACCAAACCGCTAGAGGACGAAGAAGTACTAGAAAAAGCGGATCACAGTCATTTTATGGTGCGGACAGAGGTCAGAAGTAAATCTGCTGACTCCCATCTGGGTCATGTATTTAATGACGGGCCTGACCCAACAGGACTCAGATATTGTATCAACTCCGCCGCGCTACGGTTTATCCCAAAAGAACAGCTTGAGGAACAAGGGTACGAAGAATTTACAAAACTTTTTGCTAAAAAATAGGAGCCGCATTTGCGGCTTTTTATTATGAACTTTTCCCTTTCGGCTTTGAAGAAGATGTCATTCCACCGGATAAAACAAATTTCATAGCATCCTCAGGCTTTACATCAATTATCTCCACTTGTTCCTTAGGGATTAAAAAAGTAAATCCGGCGACCTGGAAGGTTTGCGGGATATAGACAGCCACATGATCCCTTAAAGGACTGTGAAAATCCTCTAATTGCTCGGACGTAATAAAACCGATACTGCGCATTTCAGTGCCCGGAATCACCACCAAAGCTACTTTGGAAAAAGACTTCTTATCGCCAAGGAAGGATTGAACAGTATCCTTGATGACGGAATATATCGTCTTAACGACCGGGATCTTTTCGAGAAGCCGGTCAATCAGCCTAATTATTTTTCCAGTTACATACTTTGTAGACAGCCATCCTAAAAGAGTGATCAAAACAATGGTTGTCAATAAACCAAATCCGGGTATGTAATCTTCCCTAAGGTAAGGTTTCAATGAATTACCTAACAATCCGTCTAAAAATAAAAATGTTTTATATATGACATAAATGACAAGAATAATCGGCACAATCGTTAAAATCCCATTAATAAAATTCTTTAAAACTGCTTTCACCTTATCACCCACAAATTTATCATTGTCTTTCATAATATAGGCGAATGCACATACAGGTCAAGTACCCAGTACATAAAGTAACAGGGTAAAGATACAAATTATTGAGGAGTGATTCGTGTATGTATGGTGGATTTGGTGGATATGGATATGATGGCTGCTGCGGTTACCCAGTCGCCCCGGTAGGTGGATGCGGAGGCTTTGGCGGTTTCGGATCATTTGCGTTAATCGTCGTCTTGTTTATTTTGTTAATTATCATTGGCGCAAGCTGGGGTTTCTAAACTGGAAAAAAGCTGCCTCACGAGGTCAGCTTTTTTATTTTATCCGATGGTCACCTTTTCTTTAGGATATTTAAATTTCTCCTTACTTCCTTTTCCACGTAAGATTAGTAAACATGTAACAATTCCCACTCTTCCGATAAACATTAGGATGATAATAAGGATTTTTCCAAAAGTCGTTAATCCAGATGTTAACCCCATTGATAACCCATTTGTACCGAAGGCAGAAGAGACTTCGAAAATGACTTCAATTAATGTGCCGTGTTCTGTAATGGATAACACGATGATGGAACTCAAACAGAGGAAGGCTGCAGTTGTAAGCACGATAAATGATTTAAGTACATCTTCGCTATGAAGTTCCCGTCTAAATATTTTGATGGAGCCTTTTCCTTGAGCATAAAAAATAATAGATAAGATTACGATGGCAAAGGTAGTGGTTCGGATCCCTCCGCTTGCACTGCTGGGTGAACCGCCTATAAACATCAAAATCGACAGGAACAACTGATTGCTTGGTGTAAAGTCATTAACATCCATTGTTGTTAATCCGGCGCTTTTGGTTGTAGCCGAATGAAAGAGAGCGTAAAAAAAAGATTCATGCCATGCCTTATTGGCGAAAAAGTGATGACTGTCTAAAAGAAAAATAAATAGGGCACCAATTACAGTAAGAATGACAAATGTTAACGTTGTTAATTTCGTAAACAAAGTAAAATGGAATTTTTTCTTTTGTTTCCTACTTAAAAAGAATTCATAAACCTCTACCATTACAGGGAAACCAATGGCACCGACAATCATTAAAATAATTATGACTGATTGAACAAAATAATCATGGCTGAATGGGCCGAGCGACTCATCCGTAATATCAAACCCTGCATTGGTAGTAGCACTAATGGAAGCAAAGAAACCATGTTTAAATGCAGTTAACGTGCTACTGTAGTAACCTTTAAACCAAAACCCTAAAATAAGGCCGCCGATTAATTCAAAGGAAATAAATATAATAAAGATCCGTTTTGCCAGCTGCACCAACCCCGCGAGATTGGACTGATTTTGGTCAATCATAATCAACTGTCTTTCCTTTAACCCCACTTTCTTACCGAGCATGATCCAGAGGAATGTACTTAACGACATGACCCCAAGTCCGCCTAATTGCAGAATCAAACATAGAAGAAAAATGCCAAAGTTACTAAAGGTCTCTTTTAATGAAATGACACTTAGGCCCGTTACGCTTATCGCACTAGCGGAAGTAAACATGGCGTCGATAAAACTAAGCGAAACATTTTCACGATGGGCTAGAGGGATTTTTAATAGCAATGTAGAAACGATTAATGCGGACAGATAAAATAGGACGATTAACTGGATCGTCGATAATTCCTTTGTTTTTAATTGAATTTTCTTAATTGTGTCCATATGACCCTTTCCTTTTGTAATCTACTGCCATTCTATAATACCCATGTAAAAAAGTAAAAGAGAGTTTTATATGGTCATGGTGGTTTAATTCTTCAACATCACCTTTTCAAATATGATGATAGAATGAAATATTCACTCATATAATGAAGTATGAATGAACTTTAGCTTGAAAAAGAAAGTGGTGGCATATGGATAAATCTTTTCTAATCAAACCCATGCTTGATGAAATATACCCGGTCATTGATTATGGCAAAGGGGTCTACTTATATGATATGGAAGGAAAAAAATATCTTGATGCCTCTTCCGGTGCCGTAACTGCCAATATTGGACATGGCGTCTCCGAAATCATTGAAGCGATGCAGGAGCAGGCAAAAAAAGTCTCATTTGTGTATCGTTCTCAATTTACCAGTGATGCAGCGGAAAAACTTGCGAAGAAAATTGCTGATTGGACACCGGGAGACTTAAACTGGAGTTTTTTCGTGAACAGCGGTTCGGAAGCGACAGAGACGGCCATGAAAATGGCTATTCAATATTGGCAGGAGCAAGGGATTCACACCAAGACAAAGGTGTTATCAAGATGGGTTAGTTATCACGGAATTACCTTGGGGGCGCTTTCAATGTCAGGGCATACCGGAAGAAGGGCTAGGTTTGTTCCCCTTTTAGAAGATTTCCCTGTCATCAATCCGCCCTATTGCTACCGCTGTCCCTACAATTTAGAGGCACCAACCTGCGGTTACGCTTGCGCTAATGAATTGGAATTGGCAATCAAACGGATTGGAGCTGACCAAATCGCTGCCTTTATTGCTGAACCTGTGATTGGAGCTTCAGGCGGGGCCATAGCGCCGCCAAAGGATTATTTTAAAACGATTAAAAAAATATGCGAAGATAATAATATTCTCTTTATTGCTGATGAGGTCATGACCGGTTTTGGTCGGACGGGAACCGTGCTAGCCTGCGAGCGATGGGATGTTATCCCGGATATTGTCGCATTTGGCAAAGGAATGGGGGCAGGTTATGCTCCAATTGCTGCCGCTGTTGCCAGTGAAAAGGTAATGGCGCCGATTTTGGCCGGAACAAAGTCAGTGATGAGCGGGCATACATTAAGTGCAAATCCACAGTCATGCGCTGTGTCTTTAGCTGTCTTGGAATACTTGGAAAAAAACGAGATTATCAAAGAAGTAGAATTAAAGGGTGCTTTTTTGAAAATTCATCTTGAAAAGTTAAAAGAGCAATATTCGTTTATTGGCGATGTCCGCGGCAAAGGCTTGCTGCTTGGCATCGAATTTGTTGAGGAGAGTAAAACCAAAAGGCCATTCCCGAGAAAGGCCTTAATAACCCAAAAAGTGGTGGGGCTTGCTAAGGAAAAAGGACTCCTTGTTTATCCTGCGGGTGCCGGGATTGATGGGGTGAATGGTGACGCCATTATCATTTCTCCTCCCTTAACAATCACCGAAAAAGAAATTGAGAACTTACTATTATTAGTAAAGGAAACATTTGCTGCTTTTTCAAACCAAATAAATGCAGATACGGTTGGTGATAGCTAAATGGATAATTCATTCGGAAAAATAACTACCATTGAGGCAATCATGAAGTTTTTTCAAGACGGCATGACTGTCATGTTTGGCGGCTTTGGTGGGGTCGGTTCCCCACCGACATTGATTGATGGAATATTGGAGAAGGGCATCCAGAATCTTATTCTGATTGGAAATGATACAGGTTTTCCTCACATTGGCATCGGGAAAATCGTCAGCCGAGGGCTTGCTAAAAAAGTGATTGCCTCACATATTGGCTCCAACCCAATTGCCGGACAGCTTATGCACGATGGAAAGCTGGAAGTAGAGTTTTCACCGCAGGGTATTTTAGCTGAAAGAATACGTGCCGGAGGTGTCGGACTGCCAGCCATTTTATCTGATATCGGGATGGATAATGAACTCGTTTCGAAAGATAAACCCCGTTTTGCAATCGACGGGAAAAATTATTTGGTTGAAACAGCCTTAACAGCTGATGTTTCAATTATTTATGCGAAAAAGGCAGATGAGTATGGCAATTTAATTTATGACAAAAGTGCTCGTAATACGAATCCGCTTGTAGCGATGGCCGGGGATATTACGATTGCTGAAGTAGAAGAGATTGTACCTATGGGAAGTCTTGGCCCTGATGAAATCATTACTCCTGGAGTGTTTGTTGATTATCTGATTCCATCGAAGGGAGTGAATTGGAAATGGGCATGGGAATAGATGTACGTAACCAAATGGCGAAAAGGGCAGCGGAAGAAATTCAAAGCAGGATGGTGGTTAACCTTGGGATAGGAATCCCATCACTTGTTCCAAACCATTTGTCAAAGGAGACTATGGTGATGTTTCATGCTGAAAACGGGATTACCGGGATGGGGCCAAGTCCGGCTATTGGGGAAGAGGATGAAAATTTATGTAATGCTGGTGGATTTCCTGTCACACTTACAAGTGGCGGTTCCTATTGTGATAGTGCTATTTCGTTTGGAATGATTCGCAAAGGCAGGGTTGATATCACCATTTTAGGTTCGCTGCAGGTTAGTCAATATGGCGACCTCGCTAACTGGATTGTTCCGGGCAAAAAGGTACCGGGCATGGGAGGGGCAATGGAACTCGCCCAAAAAGCGAAAAAAGTGATCGTTGTGATGAATCATTGTGACAAACAGGGAAACCCCAAAATTCTACCATCCTGTACCTTACCATTAACTTCGGGACGCTGCGTTGACCTTATTGTCACCGATTTAGCTGTTTTCGAGGTGAGCGACGACGGCTTGCTTTTGACAGAGTTGTTTGCACCATACAGTTTAGAAAATGTAGTGAATAAAACCGGGTGTGAATTTAAACTAGCTGAAACTGTTCGCCAGATCCCGTACTAAGTGTAAATCTTGCCGGAGGAGTGAATCAGTTGATGAAACAAGAAGTCCAAATAAAGCAGTGGCTAAAAGAGAATCGTGCGCGCGGAGCGAGATTGTTACAAATCCTAGTTCGTGAAAATAGCACACGGGGAAACGAAAGCAGTACACAAGCACTTGTGATTGAAAAATGCCGCCAGCTTGGGCTGGTACTAGATATTTGGGAAATAGGCGACGCTAAATTAAAAAAACATCCAGCTTATTGCTGCGACCGGAAAAGTTTCGATGGGAATCCCAATCTTGTGGCGGTGTTAAAAGGTACGGGTGGCGGTAAATCAATCATATTAAACGGACATATCGATGTGGTTCCAGTTGGTGACGAGTCAAGTTGGAAGCATGACCCATTTAGCGGCATGATTGAGTGCGGAAAGTTGTATGGTCGCGGGGCAACCGACATGAAAGGCGGAAATGTGGCACTGCTAATGGCGATCGAGTCGTTGGTCGCCAATGGAATTAAGCTGAAAGGAGATGTTATTTTCCAAAGTGTAATTGAAGAGGAAAGCGGTGGAGCCGGGACGCTTGCTGCCGTTTTAAGGGGATATCATGCCGACGGAGCCATTATTCCTGAACCAACCAATATGAAACTATTCCCTAAGCAGCAGGGTTCGATGTGGTTTCGTGTCACCATTACCGGTAAAGCGGCACATGGCGGTACAAGGTACGAAGGTGTTAGTGCCATCGAGAAATCCCTCCTAGTGATTCAAAGATTACAACAGTTAGAGAAAGATAGAAATGAGAAAATATCAGATCCCCTTTTTGAAAAAATCCCGATCCCCATTCCGATTAACATTGGAAAGATTATAAGCGGGGAGTGGCCTTCATCGGTGCCCGACACCGCCATCATTGAAGGGAGAATGGGCGTTTCTCCGGAGGAAACGATACAAGCAGCACAGCTTGAAATGGAAAGTTGTCTCCGTGAAATATGTGAGCAGGATGAATGGCTGCAGGAAAATCCTCTAAAGCTCGAATGGTTTGGTGGCAGGTGGCTGCCTGGAAGTCTTGAGAGTGACCATTCATTGATGAACGAACTGACAAACAGTTTTATAGATGTGAAGGGGATACCCCCTGTTGTCGAAGCAAGTCCGTGGGGTACCGATGGCGGCATTCTTTCTACAGTCGGAAATACGCCTGTTGTTGTGTTTGGACCTGGTATAACGGAAACGGCTCATGATGCCAATGAGCATATTAATCTGGAAGATATGTTCGCGGCAAGTGAAATCATTGCCTTAACACTATTGAAATGGTGCGAGGTTGTGGAGTAGGGGTTCACCATTTTTTACAATTACTTGATATAATAGATTTGAACATTTGGAAATGTCTGGCTTAATTTCAAGGCCAGACATTTTTCAAATAGACGTGAACGAGAAAAAGTGTAAGGAGTGACTGAAATGAATCTAACCGCGTCCACCATTTATCTGGAGGAAGAAAGCTATTTCCTCGAGGTGTATCTTGACCCTTTTAATAAACGTATCCGCGTGGATGATTATCGCGGGAATACACGATTACTGCTTGAAAAAGTTGAGGAGCTCGCCCATCAGTATCAAGCAGAAAAATTAATCATAAAGGCTCGCAGCGAAGATTTTTTGCTATTTTTCGAAAAAGGCCTTCAGCCGGAAGCAGTGGTTGACCGCTATTTTCTAGGCTCAGATGCCTACTTTTTCTCCAAATTTTATACACCGGAGCGGAAGCGGAATGATCATTGGATCACCGAGGACGGGATGATTCATAGTATTTATCAATTAGACGCTTCTATGGAAAAAACGTACCCGCCAAAGGAATATGAATTAAAAAAGGCGGATGAGAGCTGTGCGGAAGAACTTTCAACACTCTATAAACAAGTATTTCAAATCTATCCAACCCCCTTGCATGATCCGGAATATGTAAAAAAGACAATACAAGAGGGAACCATTTATTACGTCTTTTATTATCAGGGGAAAATTGTCAGTGCTGCTTCCGCCGAAATCAATTCCTTTTATAAAAATGCCGAATTAACAGATTGTGCCACAGTAAAGGAACACAGGAAATATGGGCTTATGAAGATTATTCTTCAGGAGCTTGAACGTGAATTGAAACGAAATGGAATTTTTTGTGCCTACTCAATTGCAAGGTCGTTATCCTTCGGGATGAATGCTGTTTTATTCCAACTTGGCTATTCGTACCGGGGAAGGTTCGTTAATAATTGCTATATTTATGATAAGCTTGAAAACATGAATATGTGGGTGAAAAATCTGGCAATCTGCTAGAAATTCGGCTTAAGAAGCTGATTTTTCGGCACCTTACAATACCTCCAGAAGGGCAGGTGAATGAAATGGTTCAATTAATGGCACTAACACAAGAAGTTCTGACAGCCATTCTTAAAAGCATTGATGAAGGCATCCATGTGGTCAATATAGAGGGAAAAACTATTTTTTATAATGAAGTCGCCGCAAAGCATGATGGCATGGATGTGAAGGAAGTCCAGGGGAAGCATTTAATTGACGCATTCCCCTCCCTGACAGAAGAGTCTAGTACGCTTTTAAAGGTAATTAAAACAGGAAAGCCAATTTACAATCAAACACAGGTCTATCTGAATTTACATGGGACTAGAATTGACACCATTAATACAACACTGCCAATCTTTCTGGGCGAAGATATTATTGGAGCGGTTGAAATTGCGAAAGACTATTCGCGGATGAAGCTGTTGGCAGAAAGGTTATTGGATTTACAAAAAGGCGTCAATAAGAGCAGAAAGAAAAAGACATCAAAGCAAGTAAACTATACATTAAACGATTTAATGACGGTAACTCCTGAATTTAGCAGCTTGATAAACGAAGCTAGGAAGCTGGCAAAATCGGATTCACCAATTCTGGTTTATGGCGAATCTGGAACGGGGAAGGAATTATTTGTCCAAGGAATTCATCATGAATCACTCCGTTCGAGTGGTGCCTTTATTGCTCAAAACTGTGCCGCCATCCCGGAAACCTTACTGGAAAGTATCCTTTTTGGAACCGCTAAAGGGAGCTATACAGGGGCAATTGAGCGCAAAGGGCTATTTGAACTTGCCGATGGTGGTACCCTGTTTCTTGATGAATTACATACTATGCCAATCGAACTGCAGGCAAAGCTATTACGGGTATTGGAGGATGGAATGGTGCGAAGGGTCGGCAGCTCGCAAAATATTTCCGTTGATGTCCGTGTGATCGCGGCCATGAATGTACACCCAAGCATGGCACTTAAGGAACAGAAACTGCGATCCGACCTTTATTATCGCTTAAATGTATTTACTTTCGCCCTCCTCCCATTAAGGGAACGGCAAGAAGATATATTGTATTTAACGAATAAGTTTATTCACGAGCTTAATATAAAACTAAAAAAAGATATTCAAGGGTTGGAAAAGAAGCTTGAACATTTCTTCGTTAGCTATCAATGGCCGGGAAATGTCAGGGAACTTAAACATACAGTGGAATATATGATGAATGTTTGTGAGGTCCGAAAACTAAGATTTGAGGATTTGCCGATCATGTTACGGCAGCAACTGGTCCAATCTAAAGGAAAGAATCCAACACAACCAGAAGGCTTATCATTAAGAAAAAATCTTGAAGCAGTAGAGAAGATGTTGATTACTGATGCGCTGGAACAAAGCGATGGGAATATAAACCAAGCAGCAAAGCTTTTAGAAATTCCAAGGCAGACATTACAATATAAAATAAAAAAAATGAAGGAATGAGCCGCCGAGTTTTCGGCGCTTTTTTTATGGGACTCTTTAATAATAATTTGATTTTTTTGCTAATTCCCATTCTAAAGCCCTCTCGAGTAATTGGCATGAATCTTGCATGATAGCTATATAAAGCGAGATTAGGGGGAATAGATCATGAAACATTTTTTATATAAACCGAAAAGACATTGGCAGGATATAGAGCTTTGGAAAGATGTGAGCGAAGAACAGTGGAATGATTGGCTCTGGCAATTAACCAATACGATCCGCACATTAGATGATCTGAAAAAGGTAATTAACTTAACTCCTGATGAAGAAGAGGGGGTAAGGATTTCAACGAAAACCATTCCCTTAAATATTACTCCCTATTATGCTTCCTTGATGAATCCTGACGATTCAAGGTGTCCAATCAGGATGCAATCTGTTCCGATTTCAAAGGAAATTTATAAAACGAAATATGACCTGGAAGATCCCTTGTATGAGGATGAGGATTCTCCAGTTCCAGGGCTGACGCACCGCTATCCTGACCGTGTCCTCTTTCTTGTAACTAATCAGTGTTCCATGTATTGCCGCTATTGCACACGAAGACGCTTTTCCGGGCAGATTGGGATGGGGGTGCCGAAGAAACAGCTGGATGCTGCCATTTCCTATATTAGGCAGACACCACAAGTTCGCGATGTGCTAATTTCTGGCGGTGATGGGCTATTAATCAATGATAATATTTTAGAATATATACTGAAGAATTTACGTGAAATTGATCATGTGGAAATTATTCGGATAGGAACGAGGGCACCAGTTGTCTTTCCACAGAGAATTACCGAAAACCTCTGTAATATTTTAAAAAAATACCATCCTATATGGTTAAATACTCATTTTAATACCTCTATCGAAATTACCGAGGATTCAAAAAGGGCATGTGAGATGCTTGCAAACGCAGGCGTTCCGGTCGGGAACCAATCGGTTATCCTGGCAGGGATTAATGACAGCGTCCCGATTATGAAAAGGCTGATGCATGATCTTGTCAAAATTCGTGTCCGCCCCTACTACATTTATCAATGTGACCTGTCAGAAGGAATTGGTCATTTCCGGGCACCTGTATCGAAAGGACTGGAAATTATTGAGGGACTCCGTGGACATACAAGCGGATATGCTGTTCCGACCTTTGTGGTTGATGCCCCTGGAGGCGGCGGGAAAATTGCTCTGCAACCCAATTATTTAATTTCCCAAAGTCCGGAAAAAGTCGTTCTCCGTAATTTTGAAGGAGTTATCACTTCTTATCCGGAACCTGAAAACTATGTGGCAGGCAGAGCAGAAGGGTATTTTCAGGAGATATATCCGGAAATGGAAGAGAAACGGTCGCTGACCGGTATTGCCGGAATTATGAACGATCAACATTTTAATCTCGTTCCGGAAGGCCTGACAAGATTGAATCGCCGTCAGAATTACAATCAAGATCCTTTGCACACCTCGTTAAAGGATAAACGAAGTAAGCGGGATGAATTAAAGGAAAAGAAATTTAAAGCCTTGACTGAGAAGGATAAGGGTGTGCAAGAAATGAATACTGCCGGGCCGGTATCGGAATAGGGGGTTAGGAAGGATGAAAATTGAATGTGAATGGTGCAACAGCACTGGTGTAGAGCAAACCACGAACTCTGTTTTCTGGGAATTACCGGACGGATCGAGAGCGATAGAAATTGCCGAAACCCCCACATATCACTGTTCTGACTGCGATATGATTTATCAGAGCGAAGTCATTGTCAAAGAGATTGAGAACCATTTGTATTTAATTGATTGTAAGCAAATTGGAAAAGTGATTACCTTTGAGGAATTAATGAAAATCCGAAGATTATTGAAAAAGAATTATTTTGATTTTTCGAACTAATGTTAGCAGCCCCGAAATTTGGGCTGCTTTTTCCGCATTAACGGGCAGTAAGACCCCCAATTCAAGACTTTGAGTTATAAAAAAGGATATGTGGGGGATCAACTGCCCGTAAAAGCCCGATTGGTTCAACTAACAATCATTGGTGGTTGGAAAGAACCCCCAATGATTGAAGTTTCACTTTATCCAGTATTGCACATAGACGATGGCGTCTGAATCCGTTATAGTATTTCTTATAAAAACTGATTCCTGTAAAGAAGGTCATTTATAGATGAGAAAATCATTTTATCATTTTTTATTGAAATTTAGACATCCGGCGCCAAAGGATGCGATTAGTAGGTTTGCTAACGATGCTTATTTGGATCATGCTTTTCCAAAAACGGCAGAAGATTACCATGAACTAAGTTCCTATTTGGAGCTAAATGGTGCCTATTTAGAATCTATGACTGTTTTTGATGAAACCTGGCAGCAATATATCGCCTCAGAAAGTTAATTATGAAAGAATGGAATCGTCTCGTATTGGGAGGCGATTTTTTCATTTTTTAATTCACGTTAGCGATATTGAGTACCACGCATATACTGTTGTATATACGATTAGACTAATCCAATTGAGGGGATGGGAGGACATGGCAAAAAGGAAAAAATCGAAGTATCAGATTGGTGATACGGTCGTGATTACAATGTATGGTACCGTCGGTAAGGTCACGGATGTAAAATGGCTGGAAGGAAAATATGTGTATGAAGTAAACAAGAGTGAAGGCCTATATATTGAAGAAGCCTTACAATTACTTTCAGAATATGATGGCAGCATTATGGAGCAAGAACAGATTGATATTGAATACAAGTTCTTTTTCGGAGATTTAGTTCAAGTAAGTGGGTATGGAGCTGACTTATTTAAAGTTGTTGGTTTTCGGACTGAAATTTGGCGCTATAAAGAGGATGCCTGGGAAGATGTCATTTACGAACTTTCAAGGGTTAGTGATGGGGAATGGCTTGAAGCGGGTGAGGAGGAATTAACGCTTGTTGCTGATGCGGAGAATGCCGACACCTTTATTCAAAAGCTAGGTCTTCTATACTTAGTCAACAAAAATGAAAAGACAGAAAAAAATCCAAAATTATTGCAGAACATGATCAGAAAAGCAGAAGTAGAAGAAATCGAACGGAAAAAGGAAAAAAAGGAATTAATCGATAACTTATTAGACATATATAATGATTATCGAATTTTATATGATATGTTTCAGGATCAAGAATATTATCAGGTCATGCGCGTGATTCTTAGAAAATTAGAAGGTCTAGCAAGCAACGATGGCAAAAGCCATGTTTAGCTATCAGCTTGATATGACAAATAATAAATAGATAATAAACGGTATTGCGGCCCATTTAATCAAAAAAAACATGGAATCCGTTATCTGCTCCATGATTTTGACGGTGCGGCCATCCTCACAGTTAACATCATTAATAAACGCCTCTAACTTTAATTGCAAGTTCGACATTTGATCACCTCAAAGTGTTTTTTTACATCCTATGCTTGTCCAATCCAAATAAGACATGTTTCTTTTTTATTTATATTATTCCCCCGATGTGGATATGTAGGGGTTAAACCAAGTGGCAAATGGAAATCAAAGTAAATAGCATGAAAAGGCCATGTACATCATACATTCTCTAAAAAGGGGGCGATGCTATGAGAGAAATTGAAGTATTCATTGATACTGAGGAAATTGCCGAATTTTTCTTTCATGAGCTTGTAAAAAGGGGATACGTTCCTAGCGAAGAAGAATTGGAAGAACTTGCAAACATCACATTTGAATATTTAATTGAAAAGAGCATTATTGACGAAGAGACGGAGGAATAATAACCAAGAAATTTTTGCGGAGAGAATGAATCTCTTCCATTCATAATAGAGGACGAAAGACGAGCATTTGTTGCTCGCTTTTTCTTGTGCCTGCTGTTGAATGGTACATAGGAAAGTAGAATTATTTTATTTAAAATTGCGAAACCTTCCGTTATTTTCCTCGTATATATGAATACGAACCTAAGGGTTATTAGGTGGAGTAACTGATGTCATTTTTCAACAAGGTATTTGCAACAAAAATAGAAAAAATATGAATTCGACAAAAATATTTAAGTTTCTATGGAGGATTCGACATTACCTACAGCTAATTATTAGAATAGACAATAAATTCTAATTAATTGGAGGTATATGATGATCAAAATGTTAACAAAACGAGCATGTAGTCAATTTGATGTGACGATCTTTCAAACTCCAAGGTTTCGCGAGCGAAAAGGGTATAAAGAGGTTTATCGTTTCACTATTCCCGCAACCAACCGTGAACATTGTTTACAGGAAACCTTTAGCATTTTTAATGTGACAGATAGAATTCCGACAAATTATGAAGGGCGGTTCCTTGCGACCGGTGACATTATCTTTATTGACGAAGGCCGCGGCGGGCAATATTATTATCAATTAAAACCCGGCGGCTGGTTTCCGATAAATCGAATCATTATTCGCTAGCCAAACTTAAACTAAACCTAAGGGGTTCCTTAGGTTTAGTTTAAGTTTTAGCTCTTACGTCCGCCGTTTGCATTATGCTCTTTTGCATGTGCATTGTGTTCTGCCTCAATAGCTTCGGCTGGGGTGTGATTATTTTTCTTTTGTCCATTTATCCGAGCACGGTGTTTTTTACCCATCGATAATCCCTCCTTTTTACGTCTAGAAATAGCTTCCCTCAATTATGAAAAAACATGTCCATTCTGTGTAACGATTTTCATTGAAAATCGAATATGTTATATTGTCTATGGTACAGACTAATTTTAGTACTACTATTGACTGGAGGCTTATTTATGAGTGTACATATTGGTGCAGGAGAAAATGAAATTGCGGAGACAGTATTACTTCCCGGAGATCCACTTCGAGCTAAATATATTGCAGAGACTTTTTTAGAGGATGCGACATGTTATAACGAGGTTCGAAATATGTTCGGCTATACAGGAACCTATAAAGGAAAAAGAATTTCTGTTCAGGGGACAGGAATGGGTGTTCCTTCTATCTCTATTTATGTGAATGAGTTAATGCAAAGCTATCAGGTTCAGAATTTAATCCGTGTTGGTACTTGCGGGGCTATTCAAAAGGATGTAAAAGTCCGCGATGTGATTTTGGCGATGACTAGCTCAACAGATTCTAACATGAACCGGTTAACTTTTGGACATGTAGATTTCGCCCCGTCTGCCAACTTTGATTTACTCAGAAAGGCCTATGATGCAGGGGTAGCTAAAGGGCTTAATTTAAAAGTAGGTAATATTTTTACTGCCGATTCTTTCTATAACGATAATGCAGAACTTGAAAAATGGGCTAAATATCAAATTCTTGCGATTGAAATGGAAACAACCGCCCTTTATACATTAGCGGCGAAATTTGGCCGAAAAGCCCTTTCCGTCTTAACCGTTAGTGATCACATTTTAACGGGTGAGGAAACTACCGCTGAAGAACGGCAATTAACCTTTAATGATATGATTGAAGTCGCATTAGAAGCGGCTATAAAGGAATAATCTCACTATCAAGCCTCTTCCAACGCGGAAGGGGCTTTTCTTTTTTGAAAATGAAAGGAACTTCGGGATCACGTGGAGAATTATTAAAGACGATTACATGATACGTGGGCAAAGCATTAAGAGGTGAGAAAAATGAAGGAACAGCTCAAATTGGATATTTCGGGGATGACGTGTGCGGCATGTTCAGCAAGAATTGAAAAGGTACTCAATAAAATGGACGGCGTCGAAGCAAATGTGAATTTGGCCATGGAAAGTGCGGCCATTTCCTATGATCATGACCTCGTTTCCAGCAGGGATATAGTAGCAAGAATCGAAAAGCTCGGATACGGTGCCAAAGAGAAAGTGGAAAGGGAAGCGAGACAGCAATTAAAGGAGGAAGAGATAAAGGCGAAATGGAGGAAATTTTACCTCTCCGTCCTATTGTCCCTCCCGCTTTTGTACACAATGCTTACTCATCTCCCTTTTGATAGCGGTTTACCAATGCCTCATTTTTTCATGAACCCATGGTTTCAATTGCTCTTAGCTACCCCTGTGCAGTTTTATATTGGCGGCCCGTTTTACATAGGCGCCTATAAAGCCCTTAAAAATAAAAGTGCGAATATGGATGTCCTTGTCGCATTAGGAACTTCAGCCGCTTATTTCTATAGCCTTGCAGAGGGAATCAAAACAATTGGAAATCCATATTACATGCCGCATCTTTATTTTGAAACAAGTGCTGTTCTCATTACCTTAATCCTTTTAGGAAAATTATTTGAAACAATGGCTAAAGGAAGAACCACAAGGGCTATTTCTGAACTGTTAAACCTTCAAGTAAAGGAGGCAACGGTCATTCATGATGGAAAGGAACGGCTAATCCAAATTGAAGATGTGGTGGCAGGAGACCAGTTACTTGTGAAGCCTGGTGAAAAAATCCCAGTGGATGGCGAAATCCTTTTAGGACAATCGTCAGTCGATGAGTCGATGATTACCGGTGAGTCCATCCCAGTGGAAAAATCGGTGGGTGATCGGGTAATTGGTTCTACGATGAATAAGAATGGAACCTTGACAATGAAAGCAACAAAGGTTGGGAAGGACACGGCCCTCGCCGGAATTATCAAGATTGTCGAGGAAGCTCAGGGGAGCAAAGCACCCATTCAACGGCTCGCGGATACCATTTCTGGTTTTTTTGTCCCCGTCGTTGTCGGCATATCATTATTGATTTTCTTGGTTTGGTATTTTTTTGTTAAACCAGGAGATTTCCCTGCAGCTTTAGAAACGGCGATTGCGGTCCTTGTCATTGCCTGCCCGTGTTCTTTAGGACTTGCAACGCCAACATCGATTATGGTTGGTACTGGAAAAGGGGCGGAAATGGGAATCCTTTTTAAAGGCGGAGAGCATTTAGAAACGGCTCATAGACTCAATGCTGTTGTTTTTGATAAAACTGGAACGATTACAAAAGGACAACCAGTCGTTACTGATTTTATTGCTTATCAGGAAAAAAAGAAAGTTCTCCAATATTTAGTTTCAGCTGAAAAATCATCGGAACACCCCCTCGCTGAAGCGATTGTAACGTATGGGTTGGAAAAAAGATCGAGTACCCTTCCGGTAAAAAGATTCAAGGCTATTCCAGGTTACGGGATTGAAGCAAAAATAGGTAATGATGAAATAGTTGTTGGGACAAGGAAGTTGATGAAGTTAAAAGGAATTTCCTATAAGCGGTTTGAAGAGGACCTGATGCGCTTTGAAACCGAAGGGAAAACGGCTATGTACATTGCCATCAATTCTACCATCATGGGTATTGTGGCTGTTGCTGATACGGTTAAAAAACTGGCGAAGCTTGCGGTGCAGCAATTAATGGAATTGGATATCGACGTCTACATGCTTACCGGCGATAATGAACGTACGGCAAAAGCAATCGCAGCGCAGGTAGGAATCAACCATGTAATTGCGGAAGTCCTCCCGGAGGAAAAGGCCAATCAAGTGAAACAACTCCAACGCAAAGGGTTGAAAGTGGCGATGATCGGGGATGGAATTAATGATGCACCGGCACTCGCGGTAGCAGATATTGGTATTGCCATGGGCACCGGAACAGATGTGGCTATTGAAGCGGCTGATATTACCATTCTTGGTAGTGAATTGACGCTAATTCCAAAGGCGATCACACTAAGTAAAAAAACCATGCAAAATATCCGCCAAAACCTTTTCTGGGCGCTTATTTACAATTCTGCAGGAATTCCCATTGCTGCCCTTGGATTATTGGCTCCATGGGTGGCAGGTGCAGCCATGGCTTTTAGTTCCGTATCCGTTGTTACAAACTCACTTCGATTAAAGCGTGTAAAACTTAAATGATTTAACGTAAAACGGACGGGTACATCTCTTTTGAGAGGTACCTTTTATCATTGAAAAGGGTTTTTACATCAATTCTCATTATTTTCATTAACTTTTCTTTGTTAATTTTATAAAAAAGATGTTATTCTAATCACTAAGGGTTTACAATTTAAAGTATTTGAAAATAGCTTCTTAAAAAATATGAAAACATTCAGGCTGTTACGGTACATGTCCAGTTCATATTTTGATGGTGAATGAAAGTGGTGAAGGATTTGAACGAAAATAATGAGGAACAAAAGATGATTGAAGAAGGTAAAGTAGAGCAAGAGCAGATGACAGATAACAAATCCGGGTACATAAGAATGAAAAAGTTTCCATTTATCATGCTGCTATTTTTGCTCGTTTTTCTATCGGCAGGGATTACCACCTTTGCCTTGGCATTTGGAAAGGACAAGGTTGTTACGGTCGCACCGCAAAGATCGGAATTTAATAAACTTTATGAAGCATTTGATACTTTGAAAAATGGATACTACAAGGATGTAAACCAGCAAAAGCTAATTAATGGTGCGATTGATGGAATGGTTACGTCACTTGATGATCCATATTCCGACTATATGAGCAATGAAGAAGCGAAAAGCTTCCACAGTAGTATTTCTTCTTCTTTTGAAGGAATCGGTGCCGAAATTCAAGAAAAGGAAGGACATATTATAATTGTCTCTCCGATTAAAGGCTCACCTGCTGAAAAAGCCGGATTAAAACCGAATGATGTGGTCGTAACGGTAAATGGAAAAAGCATTCAGGGGATGAATTCAACCCAAGCTGTTACGTTAATAAGAGGGAAAAAAGGAACAAAGGTCGAATTAACTATTCAACGACCTGGAACAGATGCCACAATGACAGTGCCGATTGTTCGTGATACTATTCCAATTGAAACGGTTTATGGGGAAATGGTAGATGATTCGATTGCGAAAGTTCAAATAACAAGCTTTTCAACCAATACAACAAAAGAACTTGTAACAACCCTAAATGATTTACAGAAAAAGGGTATGAAGGGTGTTGTCTTAGATTTACGTCAAAATCCTGGTGGGCTATTGGACCAAGCCGTAAGTATAACAAGCATGTTCGTACCAAATGGAAAAGTTATTGTTAAAGAACAAGACCGAAATGGAAAAGTGAAGGAGATCGCTTCACAGAATGAAGGAAGCCCAGAGCTTCCGTTAGTAGTACTAATTGATAAGGGGAGTGCCAGCGCATCAGAAATTTTTGCTGCTGCTGTAAAGGAATCTGCCGGTGTACCACTTGTTGGTGAGAAGTCATTTGGAAAAGGTACGGTGCAAACCGCAGCTGATTTCAAAGACGGCTCCAACCTCAAATATACAATTGCAAAATGGCTAACACCAAATGGGAATTGGATTCATAAAAAGGGAATCGTGCCTGATTTTGAGGTAACCCTTCCAGATTTCGCGTCATTACCGATTATTAATCCGGATAAAGAGCTAGCCCTATCCATTTCATCTACAGAAGTTCAAACAGCTCAGAAGATGTTGAAAGCTGTCGGATATGACCCTGGACGTGAGGATGGATTCTTTGATGAAAAAACAAAAGAAGCTGTCATCGCCTTCCAAACCGCGCAAGGCCTTGCTGCTGATGGTGTGTTAAAAGGTGATTCCACGATGAAGCTAATGGATCTTTTACGGGAAAAAATTAAAACAAGCGACACCCAACTACAAAAGGCTGTAGAAGTATTAAAAGGAAGAATGAAATAATTGATAACCCGATTCCATTAGGAGTCGGGTCAACTTTTTTTAATTATCAAAGATTGAAGGGAAAAAGATGAAAAAAGCTGAAGTATATATTTTGTCAGGATTTTTAGGAAGCGGAAAAACGACACTGTTAAAACGATTGCTTGAGGACGAACGAGATGCCGGTAGAAGGGTAGCAGTCATGATGAATGAATTGGGGAAGGTCTCGATTGACTCTGATGCTGTCAATGATGATGTTGCACTAAAAGAGCTTTTAGGCGGCTGTATTTGCTGCTCGATCCAGGACAAGCTTGAAGCACAGCTACAAGGTTTATTACTAGATGAGCAGCCAGAAGTTATTTATATTGAAACAACTGGAGCAGCTCATCCCGTAGAAGTGTTAGATGCGATCCTATCCCCTTTGTTTGCCGATAAGCTAATCATAAAAGGTATTATTACAACAGTGGATGGTACAAGATGGAAAGAGCGAAAAATATTAAGCCCTCAGCTGCAGCAATTGATCTTTGAGCAGGTTCGGCATGCCGACTTTATCATCATTAATAACATGGATGATTTAATGGAAATGGATCAGGCACATATTACCTTTGAAATCCAAGGAATAAATCCAAAAGCAAGATGCCTGTTGACGAATTTTTCACAGGTTTCGATTAGACAGCTTAGAAATCTATCTGTATCTTTTGAAAAAGAATCACAAAAGATTGATTTGAATTTAACAACCTTTGTATATCAATTTAAGAAGGCAATCAATCATAATATGTTTGAGGAATTTATAAGAGAGCTTCCTAATACCATCTATCGTATTAAAGGATATATAAAATTTGATTATTCAGAGCATCCGTTTTTATTTCAATTTTCATATGGAATGCCGCTATATTTAAAGGAAGAGATGAATTTACCGTTAAATCTTGTCTTTATTGGCGAAAATATCGATTGGAATGGTATTCAGGAACAACTTGCCAACCTCGAAAAAAATAGCTAGGAATGAATGAACATTTCCCCTTCAGGTAACTCTTTTAATGTAGCGAAAAACATTAAAAGGGGGTCTTAAATGAAAAGGGCAGCTAGTTTCATCGTATTCATTCATTTCCTCCTTTATGGGCAAGGAGTTCAGGCTAAAGCAGATATTAGTTATAAAATAGAAATGCTGAACTGGAAAGAAGTGAATCAACTAGTACCAAAATACACCAAATTCACGGTTATGGATGTAGAAACAGGGAAACGATTCAAGGTCCAGAGACGAGCAGGAAGTCATCATGCTGATGTACAACCGTTAACAGCAAAAGATACGAAAATGATGAAAAAGATATACAGCGGAAAGTGGAGCTGGAAACGCCGTGCCATTATTGTCATTTACAAAGAAAATTGGATTGCCGCATCCATGCATGGGATGCCACATGGTGGAGGCGCACTGCAAAATAATTTTCCCGGTCATTTCTGCATTCATTTCTATGGGAGTACAACGCACCGTACCAATTCCATGGATCTATCCCATATGCTCATGGTTCTGAAGGCTTCAGGTAAATTAGATGATTATCTTGGAAAGGCAAACCCATACGAGGTGATTAATGCCTATGTAGCCGGGTTTAAGCAGCAGGATGTCCGGATTACCTCTCAAGCTTCTTTGCAAAAAGTAAGATGGAAGCCCATTTTACAAAAGGTTGAAAATGTAAGACTATCGCGATTAGAGCTTTTGCCCCCAGAAGATTTAAAAGAAGAAATTAGTTTGGATGTTCCTGCAGTGGTTGACTGGTACATAGAAGATAGGGGCAGGCAAACATTTAGCGGGGATATCCATTTGGTTAGGTTTTCACCTACTGACCCTTGGAAGGTTGATTCGGAGGATTTTTTAAAAGAAAACCATCTGCCATAATACGCAAAAAACACCTTTGATTAAAGGTGTTTTTTGCGTAATTATCCTTGCTCACCAAATTTGATAAAGGTCCGTTCATCTTCGATTAAGCCGCAGGCACCGCATTGTATCCGATAATCCGGTCCGTTGTAGGGAAGATGAAAGGGTTCTAATTCATTTTCACCATACTCTCTAACAACGACACCTGATACGGGGTCAAGCTTAACAGATTGTGATACTTGCTGAATGATATTAAACCGGCTGCGATTCGTTTTGCAATTCGGGCATTTGTATGGAGTGGACATAGGTTTCTCCTTTCGTGGTATGGTTAACCTCTATTTTTTGCAATAATGTCAGGAAATATGTAACAATGCTAATGTAGAGTAAAGGGGGGATTTGTTTGGAAAAGGAAAAAGAGAAATATCAGTTTTTATTAGAAGAATACCGCTCGATATGGAACAATAGGTCATTACCAACAAGGGATCAAACAAGTGAAGAGACATTAATCGAGGCAATCAAACGGGAATTGTTAGATGAAAACTCCCATCCTAGAATCCGAAAAGACAAATATGAAAAATATTATTCAGCAGTAAAGAGGGTTATGGCATCACAGATCTCTCTTGATTCGAAGGGAAAATTAATTGAAATGCATATTGAAGTGATGGAAGAAATTAGTTAGGGGAGAATGACGATGAAGAAGCTTTTGTCCATTTTTATAACCGTTCTTTTTTTGAGCATTGCTGTTTCCTGCAGTCAGCAGCAAAAAGAAAATGCGGTAAAACCACCTGAAATGATAGATGTGGACTTGTCCATTAATCCGGAGAAGGGAGAATTAAATAAACCTATTACCTTTGAAGCGAAGGTTACGCAGGGAAAGGAAAACGTAAATGATGCTGATGCAGTGGTCTTTGAGATTTGGCGGGCAAAAGATGAACACCACGAAAAGGTGGAAATAAAACATGCCGAAAATGGGGTATACCGTCTTGAGAAATCATTTGCGCAAGAAGGAACGTATTATTTTATTTCCCATGTAACGGCAAGAGATATGCATAATATGCCGAAGAAGGAATTTATTGTTGGGACACCGAGCGATCCTGAAGACCCTAAAGCACAAGGGTCAATGGATGATATGAAGATGGATGATCAACAGGATTAGGGCCATGAACAATCAACCGAGGGACATTAAAATGGCTACATAAAAAGACAGCCGAAGCGGCTGTCTTTCCTTTTTAGGGCTCTTTTTTTGCTCTGAAATTCACCTTTGCCGCTTCTTTCCCAAGTTTTTCTTTGACTTTTTCATTGATGATATCCGAAATATCTCCCTCGTAAGTGGAACCAATATTTAATTTTCCTGATAATTCTTTTATCCCTAATTGACCAAAGTTATTAGCATAATCCAAATGTTCAATTACGATTTTATCAACCTGGAGATGCTCAATTTGAATTGTGGGAGAGCTTTCCTTTGTTTGTGCTTCTGAAAGATTGTTTGGGACAGTCTTTGTTTCCGCTTTTACCTCATTCATGTTGGCTTCTAAATCAGAAACTTTCCTCTCCAAATCCGATATTTTCTTCGTTAATGTTTTACTTGAAGTGAAAAAGCGAAAGAAAAATCGCATAGAAACCCTCTATTCGGAATTGGTTTGATCGAACGCGATTGGGATATTTTCCAAATCGTCTCGATAAAAGGGCATAACGATATATAAGACGCCATGGCGAATTTCTGATTTTACTTTATTCATTAAAATCGGATAGGGAAGGGTTAATTCTTTTTTAAACTGTCGATTGGCGCGTTCTTTAAGATAATATTTTTGATTCTGGTTTAAGGATTTAAATTCGCCGGCAATGGTCAAAAGCTGCTGTTGAATGGTGATGTGCAAATCTTCCTTTGTCAATCCGGGAATTTCCGCTTCCACCACAAGTTCTTGATCCGATTCATATAAATCACATTTTGGGAAAAGTTCTCTAACAGTATTTAGGGGATTTTGGGAGAATTGATTTCCTGAAGTAGTACTATTTATCTTTTCATCAAAAATTTGATTCCAAAATTGATCCGATTTAAATTGCTGGGCTACGTCAAGCCATTTTTTCAGTTTATCTATTTCCATTAAATCCACCCCTTATGTGAATCCCTATTTTCATCATATTTTCAAGGAGGAGAAACATGCAAAAAAAATGACGTTTACATAATTTCTGTCACGTCAATTTGTGAAAACTGCATATCCACATTTTTAGGGATTTTGACTTCAAGCATCCCATCTTTAAAGTTTGCTGTGGCACCTTTCTTTTTAACAATCGCAGGCAGGGTAATAATATTTTTATCTTCTTGCTTCGGGATATGTTCCACGATTAGTTGGTTCGATGTATGATAAATACGGATTTGTTTGATCCATTCTTCTTCTTTTATTGGAATTCTAACGAATACAAAATCATGCGTTTCGAAAGCGGTCGAATTTAACACGCCTGTTGCCGGCTGTGTCTGGGATACTGAGGATTGGAAACCGCTAAACATTTCCTGTGGATTCATCATTCCTCTCATGTTTCCGGGCATAACTTTGCCAATTATATCCTGAACATATTTATCAATTTCTTCTGGCTTCATTTTTTGCATACTATCCTTCATATCCTTATTAAAAGGAAACATATTCCAAGGGAACATAATTAATCATCCTTTCTGACCTAAAATTGATTTGAAATCGGGATCGCCGGGTTAGCAATTTGGGCCTGGTCACTGACATCAGGATCTCCAAATCCATTGACAGAAACCGCTCCAGTAGGTGATAAATCACCAAATGCCATGTTCGTTCCAACCCACTTTTGATTGGCGGTGTGACTGTTTTGAATGACTTGCCCGAAATCAATATTGGCATTATTATTTACGCCGTTCGCTTTTATGTTAAAAATGTTAATTTGATAAGGCATTTCATTTTCATTCCTTTAAAATCGGATTGGTATATACGTTTGATGGGTTTGCGATATCGCCCATATCGTTGACATCCGGATCAATAAAGACGTTTTCCATGGCAGCAGTTGGGGGTGCAAAATCACCATAAGATGAATTTTCACCTTGGGATTTTGAATTAGCTGTATGAGCATTATGAAGGGCTTCACCGATGTTGACAGACCCGTTGTTGGAGACACTGTTAATTTTAAGGCTAAAGATATTGATTACAGTCTGCATCCTGTCACATCCTTTTTTATAATTATCAGAATTTATATCATTCTACTTTGAGAAATTTGGAGCGCTCCAGGTCATACGCCGCTGACCAGGGCGCTTGCGCTTTTTTTATTGATTACCCCATTCTATGCAAGCTCTTGCCCATCCGTTATTAAAACTTCCGATAACTACTTTTGAGCATTTTTCTTTTCATACGCTTTATTTAAAATTTGCATATATAAACATTTCTTTTTAACATATAGTAAAGAGACGAATTTAAAAGTAGAGAGGTAATAATTTGTGAACAAGAAAACGGCCTTGATTACAGGAGGAGCTTCAGGTATAGGCAGAAAAACCGCAATAAAACTTGCGGAAAATGGATATCAGCTGATGATTAACTATCGAAATAGCGAAGAAGAAGCGGTTTTGTTAGCTAAGGAATTAAATGAATGCTTTGGTACAAAAAATGGCACTGTTCAGGGCGATGTGGCTAACAAGGAAGATTGTATTCGGATTGTGAATCAGACCCTCTCCTCGTATCCAACCGTGGATGTTTTGGTTCATAATGCCGGTCCCTACATACACGAAAGGAAACGTTTAACAGACTATACGTTTGAAGAATGGAACTATTTAATTCAAGGAAATTTATCAGCCGTTTTCCATTTGTCAAAACAAATCATTCCTGTTATGCGAAGCCAAAATTGGGGCAGAATTATTACACTTGGGTATGACCGGGTTGAAACGGCACCAGGATGGATCTACCGATCAGCCTTCGCAGCAGCGAAAACCGGTCTCGCTTCACTAACACGAACCATTGCTATGGAAGAAGCGGAGAATGGGATAACGGCAAACATGGTCTGTCCCGGTGATATAACCAATGAGTGGAAGGAAAAAGATATCGGTGAGTCGATCGGGAAAAACGCCGGAAAAAGGCAGGGGACGGGAGAAGACATTGCACGAGTCATTGCTTTTCTTGCGGACGAAAAATCTGATTTTATTACAGGGAGTATTATTCCTGTCACTGGAGGAGTGGATGTGCTCGGAAAGGGAGTAAGAATTTCGCTTTAATCACTTTTCAAACTATTCGATATTCAGGAATGAAATCTGTTCCTTTTGTGGATAATAGAAATAATCATCTATGAAAGGAGCAAAGATATGAGTTTTAACATGAACAGGATCAATCCTAACCAAACCCAAGTTTTTTTTCATGATGGCCGCTTTGAAACATTAACAAATGAGGAACTGGACGATTTTTTGCTCCAAATGGGTCTTAGTGATGTAAATGAAACAATTGAACAAAATGTATTGGAATAGCTGGAATTATCTTCTAAAATATATATATAAAAGCAATCGGCATAAGCCGATTGCTTTTTATTCCTTCCGAAATGAATACGTTTCAGCCTTGAGATACGTCTAGCACCAGCGCTCTTCGGCTTTTCTATGCTTCTAATAATTGCGAAGAATCTGTTTGCGGTGAGCCATTCCGTAACAAATGGAAAGTGTATAAATCCTTTGGGATTTCATATAAATCGTAGATCTCACCATTTGCATTCAATTGCTCATAGATTGATTTTCTTGTCTCATTGGCTTTCACAACATATGGAAGTTTTTCCGCAGCTTTAATGGAGCGAATATTTACTTTTCGAATCCGCATAAAAACTGTTTCAATCCCCGTTTCGTAAAATAACTCCTGAAAAAAGGCATCTTTTGCAGGGCTGTTATAGCCTTTTCCATGATATGATTTCCCCAGCCATGTTCCTAAAAAACCGGCGTTGTCTTCAATATCATACAAATTAATCGTACCGATTGGAGTACCCCATTCATCAAGAATTGTCCGTGAAATTAGTTCACCGCGCTCTTCCGCTTCAATGGTTTGTTTTGTAATAAATATGAATTCTTCATAAGAATCAGCTTTCTGACGTACAAAAGGGAAGACATCAGGGTGTGTCATTAATTCGTACAATGTGTGGCTGTCATGAAGATCACGTTTCTTCAGCATGAATATCCCTCCATTAGGGCATACCGATCCCATGTCTAAAGAAGCGGCCCACCCTCGAAATTTTTTATAAAGTTACGTAAAAAAATTTCGGGGTGGGAATCGAACCCACTAGAACCAGTAAAAACTGGTGGCGCACCAATTGCCTTCCCTATTTCATTTTTTTGTTAATAAATTATGTTGTTAAACCCCCAAGTTTTTTCAGGTCTAAAACAGTTTCATCTAGAGTATGATACAAGAAAAAACGAAAAAAATAAATAGGTTTTTTGTTGATTTTTCGATAATATTTTTTACCAAATTTCAGCAAATTTCTACGCTTCCATATAGACGATTTCGCCGTTAATCATCGTCCATTTTGGCTTAGCTAAATAATGGAAAGGATGATGGCTCCAAAGCACTAAATCTGCATCTTTTCCTTCTTCGATACTTCCAACCTTTTGGTCAATTCTTAGGTTTCTTGCTGGAAGAATCGTGATTCCTTCTAAGGCTTTTTGCTCCGTTAATCCTTCCCTGACAGCAATCCCGGCACAAATATTTAGGTATTGAATCGGTGTATAAGGATGATCTGTTGTAATCGACACTTCGACACCGTGATTTGTCAATTCCTGATAGGTTTTCCATGTCTTATTTTTTAATTCGACTTTGGATCTTCTGGTCAGGGTAGGTCCAACGGAAACCTTCAAGTCCATTCCGGCTAACTCACTGGAAATTAAATGCCCTTCGGTGCAATGTTCAATCCGTAGGTCAAGATTAAATTCTGCTGCGAATCTAAGAGCAGAAATGATATCATCGGCACGGTGGGCATGAATTCTAACTGGGATTTCTCTTCTCAAGGCCATTATTATCGGTATAATTCTAAGTTGCTCGGGATTATCAGCATGGATAGCTTGATAGAAGGCCTCTCTAAGCATTCCCATAATACCCATTCTGGTAATCGAATTACTATTACCGCTACTATGGATTCTTTTTGGATTTTCACCTAAGGCAATTTTTAATCCAGCCACCTCTTGGATAATCATCTTTTTGATATTTTTTCCAGTTGTTTTAATAACGGAGGTCGTTCCACCGATTACGTTGGCACTGCCTGGCATAACGTGAACAGTGGTGATTCCGCTTTTAACAGCATCAGTGAAGGCTGGATCCAATGGATAAACACCATCAATAGCTCGAATATGGGGGGTGAGGGCTTCTGCTGTTTCGTTGGCATCATTTCCAGCCCAACCGGTCCCTTCATCATAAAGTCCTAAATGGGTGTGAACATCGATAAAGCCTGGAAAAAGGAACAATCCCCCACAATCGATGCTTTTAACTGTTAAATCCGTGGAAAGATTTCTTCCTATTTTTTTTATTTTGTCATCTTCAATTAGCACATCAGCATTTTTCATCGGTCCGGATGTAACCGGAAAAAGATAGGCATTTTTTAAAAGAATTTTTGTCATAATAAAACCTTTCTGTATGTTGTTAATAATATTTTATCTAATTTTGCAACGGTTGTGCCTAAGGGACTAGCGGAAAATCTGGTCATAATTAATTATTTTGCTTAATTTATTGGATAGTATGAAACCTTTATAGGGACACTGCGTAAATAATAGGGTAAGGAAATTTTTTTCCACTGGAGGAAATGAAAATGGTGAAGAGTGAAGATAGGTTGCTGGCCGCCGGTATTTATGTGTTAAGTATATTTTTCCCTATTATTGCGCCGCTAATTATTTGGTTATTAAAAAAGGAAGAGTCCTCGTTTATTGATTATCATGGAAAGGAATATTTTAACTTCTTTATTTCTTATCTCATCTATTCAGTGGTAGCTGGTATCTTAACCATCGTTATTATTGGAATTTTTCTATTGTGGGCACTTGGGATTGCAGCACTAATTTTTAGCCTAATGGCAGCCGTTAAAGCTTACGAGGGTAATGAATATCAATTTCCGTGGATTTTTAGGATTATAAAATAAAAAAACACATTTGAACCCGGCAAAAAATATTTGCCGGGTTTTTGAACGTTTTTCTCCTTCGTACGTCATATGAATGTAAAAACAAACCAAGGGGGAATTTAGAGATGGATTCTTTAGCAAGTTATATACCTATTATTGCGCCCATTCTCATTATCCAGCTTATTTTATTAATTGTTGCCATGATTGATCTTGTCAAAATAGAGAAAACTAATGGACCAAAGTGGTTATGGGCACTTATTATTTTATTCATTAATATTATTGGACCTATCCTTTATTTTGTGATTGGAAGGAGAAGTCACTGATGTCCCTTATTCAAATTAAAGAATTAAAAAAGAGTTTTCAAGGGACGGCAGTCATTAAAGGACTTAATTTCACCTTAGATAAAGGGAAATGTATTGCTTTATTAGGTCCAAATGGTGCTGGCAAAACGACCATTCTTAGAATGCTCTCAGGACTCATGAATCCGGCGAGTGGAAGGATTATCTTTACCGATGCCAGAAAAGGGGAAGATATCCGTGAATTAATTGGTTACCTTCCCCAATTTCCTGTATTCTACGAATGGATGTCGGGACTTGAATTTCTATCCTATGTTGGCAAATTAGCGGGATTAAACGCCAAGGAAGCAAAGGATAGATCTATGGAGTTGTTGGATCTTGTTGGGATTATGGAAGCGAAAAATCGTAAAGTAGCTAAATATTCCGGTGGGATGAAGCAGAGGCTTGGGATTGCACAAGCATTGATTCATCGTCCGCAATTAATTATGCTTGATGAACCAGTATCGGCTTTGGATCCGATTGGCAGAAGAGAAGTGTTGGATCTACTTGAAGGGTTAAAGAAGGAAACAACCATTTTATTTTCGACTCATATTTTAAGTGACGCCGAAGAGGTTTGTGATGAAATTCTGTTCCTACATAATGGTGAAATCGTTGAATCGGGGTCCATGATCGATCTACGGGAACGGCATCAGCAGGCTAAAATTGATTTGTACTTTAGGGGAAAACCGGATGCGTTTATTCCGTTCTTCTCAACCCATGAACTAACCAATTCCTTACTGAAGGATGGAAATCGCCTTAGTATTTTAGTTAAGGATATCGCTTTAGCAAGGCAGTCATTCCTAAAGCGGATTTCAGAGCAAAACCTGCCGCTTGAGAAATTTGAGATTAGTAGTATGACCCTCGAAGATGTGTTTATGAAGGTGGTGGGAAAATGAGCCAGTGGATGACATTGTTGCAAAAAGAGATGGTGGAAATGTGGAGAAATTTCAAATGGATTTGGGTGCCAATCACCTTTATTTTAATTGGTGTACAACAGCCAATTTCATCGTATTACTTGCCGCAAATTCTGGATTCGGTTGGTAATTTGCCTGAAGGTGCGGTGATAAAGATTCCCACGCCATCCGCCGGTGAAGTGTTAGCTCAAGGACTTGGACAATATACTACCCTAGGGGTGCTAATCATTGTTCTTTCCACAATGGGAATTATTGCTGCCGAAAGGAAAAGCGGTGTGGCTGCGATGATTCTTGTAAAACCTGTATCCTATGGTTTTTATGTCACGGCAAAATGGGTGGGAAGTCTTTTATTACTCTGGTTTTCTTTCCTAATCGGATCCCTTTCAACATGGTACTACACAGGTATTTTATTTGATTGGATTCCAGCAGCGGACTTTTTCCAGTCGTATTTTTTTTACGGGCTATGGTTTTCAGTGATAGTGACGATCACACTGTTTTTTAGTGCATCACTCTTGGCACCGGGGATGGCAGGATTTTGTTCATTAGCAGTTGTCATTGTATTAAGTTTAGTAAGCAGCTCCCTTTCCAATGTGTTTGAATGGAGCCCTGCGCAGTTAACCGCCTATGCGAATGAAATACTGGTAAATAGCGGTATTCCAGACGGTACCTTACCAGCTAGTTTAATAGCGGCAGGTGTCATTCTACTATTGCTATCATTGAGTGTATTTATTTTCAAGAAAAAGGAGTTAGCCTCATAAGGAAGACCTTTCGCTTTGCGAAACGATTAAGGGTATCTTATAATAGCTATTATTATATTTTTGCATTGGTTGAGATCGAAAGGATGAGGCAGTTTGATAGATCAAGTCGGTTTGGTTTTAGAAGGCGGCGGGATGCGCGGTGTGTATACTGCAGGAATCCTTGAATATTTTTTGGAAGAGGATTTATTTTTCCCATATGTAATTGGGGTTTCTGCGGGTGCCTGTAATGCTGCTTCGTATTTATCGAGACAAAAAGGGCGTAATAAAACGGTTACAATTGAATATGCCTCAGATCCCAGATATATTTCGTGGAAAAACTATTTGAAAAATCGGCAATTTTTTGGGATGGATTTTATTTTTGATGAAATTCCTAATAAGCATGTTCCATACCATTATGATGTGTTTTATGATAGTCCATCAGAATTTGTCGTTGGGACAACAGATTGCCTGACAGGAGAGCCTACTTATTATAAAAAGCAAGATTATGATCAGGAGCTGCTTACTGTTTTACGGGCATCAAGTTCCTTGCCGTTTATTGCGCCGGAAATCCGCTTTAAAGACAAGGTGTTATTAGATGGCGGTATTAGTGATCCGATTCCCATCAAAAAGGCGCAAGAGGATGGTTATAAGAAAAATATCGTCATTTTAACGAGGAATGCAGGATATTTGAAAAAACCTTCTAAGTTTCAATTTCTTGTGAACCGGAAGTACCCAGAATATAAAGGGTTGCAACAGGCTCTTCAGAAAAGGTACCAAAAATATAATGAAACAGTTGCCTATTTGGAAGATGAAGAGCGAGCAGGAAATGCACTTATCATTCGCCCGACACAACCGTTAAAGGTTGGAAGAATGGAGAGAAACCCAAAAAGGCTAGAAGACCTATACAATCAAGGCTATGAAGATGCTAAAAAGTCGATGACGTCAATTCTAAACTATATCAATACCTAAGCGAAGAGTTTCCAATACTCTTCTCTTTTTTTGGCCACAAAAAACTTCTATCATTTTTTTGAATACTAGTAAATAAACTAAGTGTAGAGGAATTGATAAGGAGTTTTATCGATGAAAATAAATAAATATTACCGGGATATAGCTAATTTGAACTTAAATGGTGGTATTGCTGCACTGGTTCCAACAATCCTAATTATTGTTTTAAATCTTTCTATTATAAGGCATAGGGAGATCATGCTATGTACGATTCCATTTATCCTGTATAGTATTATCAGTTTTCAACTCTACCTTTTTAGAATGAGACAATCGCTAGAAATAAGTAGAAGCCTCGTTTTATCTGGAAGGATCGATCGGTCGATATTTGAAGCAAGCCATCTTTTGGTGTTGTTTAGGAACACCCAATTCTCACGCATACACCTCTATTTTCCAGACGGCCATTTGGCAGGGATGGTAAAAAAACACCGTGGAAACGGTTGGGAACGGTTAAAACCTTCAAGAACATTTGCCCTTTACAATTCTGATCAAGAAGTCCTCGGATTTTTTAATGTGAAAGGAAGAAAATCTAGTAAGATTGATGTGTTCGGTCGAAACAGACGTTTTTTGGGCAGCTTTGAAAAAAAGCGTCTAGGTTGGAGAAAATATCAAAAGGAATTGTTCAATGAATTAGGAAGATATGTTGGTGCAATTGAAGGATCCTCTGTTTTTATGGATGAGCAAGTAATGGATATTGGTCATCAGCAGGTAGGACGACTCCGAAGGGGTTGGATGCCTTTGGAATGGAGTTCATTGTTTCCGGAACCCAATACACCAGTATTGTCATTTAATGAGGCTCTTTCAGGGGAGGAGAAACTCCTCCGAATGTCATTACTCATAAACGAATATTTTATAGAAAGATAGCGATTTGGATAGTTCCCCTCTAAACCAATGTTTGATATGATGATAAATAAAACGAAATGGTGGGGGTTTTACTGTGCAAATCGACTTAATTAAAGGTCATGGGTCGGGAAATGATTTTCTAATCATTGATGAAATGACGAACGGTTATTCTTTTTCGGAAGGTGAACGAGCAAACCTCGCTCGGTTGTTATGCAATCGTCAGTCTAATTTAGGTGCTGATGGGATTCTCTTTGTCATGAAGAGCGATCATGCCGATGGAAGAATGCGTGTATTTAACGCAGACGGCTCAGAGGCTTCGATGTGTGGAAACGGACTCCGCCTTGTAGCAAGATATGTTTGTGAACAGCAAGGGCTAAATGAAGCAGTAATTGAAACCATGAAAGCGAATTTAAAGGTTAGCAAGCAGCAAGACCTCGCCCCAGATGTCCATACGTATCAAGTGGAAATTTCACCGGTACTATTTGAATTAAAGGCGTTACCATTAAATTTACATAAACCAACGCTTTTTAATGAAAGAATAGCAGAATTGTCTGAGGAATTAAGATTTACCGCACTTGCCGTTCCCAATCCGCATTTAATTGCGATTGTTGAAAGTGATCAGCTGCGAATTGAAATCCAACAACAACTCAGTGAAAAAGTAAACGGCCCTAATCAGTTATTTCCGGACGGTGTAAATGTAAGCTTTGTAAAATCGCTGCAGCCAGGGTCAATTTATGTTAGAACCTATGAACGTGGTGTAGGTTTTACAAATGCTTGTGGTACCGCCATGTCAGCTTCCTCACTAGTTACCTGTTTATCAGGACTCAATGAATTTGAGCAGGTAACGGATGTGTATAATAATGGCGGCAGGGTTCAGTGTGTTGTCCATAAATACGAGGGAACCTACTCAATAGATCTAATTGGAAATGCTACCTATTTATATAAAGCATCCATTGTAGTTGACCTGGATGAGGAAGTAGTTAGGTTAGCATCGAAAAATGATTTTACTGAGCAGCAAACATATGAGCTGCTGCAAACAGAGTCACAGCAATTTATCGAAAAAACAATAAAAGGATAAGGCGCTTGCCTTATCCTTTTTTACCTTGTTTCAAAATTTCAAGAACGGGTGCAAATGCTTGAATTTGTTTCGTTTGAAAATAATTCCGAAATGGATCACCCTGACTGCGAATTCGTTTGAGGGCGTTTTCCATTGTAAAGGAAACGGACTCCAACTTTTCATTCACTTCTTCCCAATAAAGCGGGGTGGCAACACCGCCATGTTCATTTCCCCTCATTGAGTATGGGGCGACAATCGTTTTTCCTTCACTGTGTTGGACATAATCAACATATAACCTGTTTCCGCGATTTTTTTTCATTCGTTCTATCGTAAAAGAATCGGGATCTTTAGATAGTAAATATTCGGCAATAAAGCTGGTAAATAGCCTTGTATCATCGTAGGAAAAAACATTTTCCGGGAGTGGGAGGTAAATTTGCAAGCCTTTATTACCGGAAGTTTTGATGAATCCAATTAGATTTAATTGGTCAAGGACTTCCTTTATTAAAAGTGCCGCCTTCACAGCTAATTGAAAGGCATCCTTTGAGGGTGGGTCTAAATCAAAAACAATTTCGCTTGGTCCCTTACTATTAATAGTTTGAAATGGGACATGGAATTCAATTGCCAGCTGATTCCCGAGCCAAACCAGGGTCTTCAAATTATTGCATAGAATATAATCTATTCCTTCAGATGGGTGTGTTTGAACAAATCCCGGTGCATAGTCGGGACAGTTTTTTTGATAAAAGGCTTCCCCAAACATTCCATGTGGATAGCGAATAACCGTTAATAATCGATTGGTTAAAAAAGGAAGCATATAGGGAGAAATTTCTCGTAAGTACAGGATATAATCTGCTTTCTGGATAGGAAGCTTTTCCCACAATGGTTTATCGGGATGGGTAATTTCCAAATCTGAAGGCAAGTTTTTTTGCGCAAACATAAAGCGGTCATAAGTACATTCAGCAGGCTCCATATCAAAGCGAAAGCGGTCAAAATGGGGCTCCCGCAATTGATTATCAAAGAGCTCCAAATATTTCACTTCGAGGCAAATGGCAGGCTCCACATAAATAAATTGATCATCCTCTCTCACCCTATTCTGTTTAATTGTTTTCTTTAATGCATCCTTCTCTTCAGGTTTAAAACCGAAAAGGACTTGACCTATTGGTAAGATGCCTTTATCCTTATAGACTCCCACGTGAAAATAGCCATTTGTTTTCTCGAAGGAAATAATGAAGCTGCTGACATATTTCCAATTCTTGTACTTTAGCCATAGTAACGATCGTTTCCCTTCCTCCCAAAGGCTATTTTTTGATTTAGCAATAATGCCTTCCCCATCATATAAAACCACCTTTTCCCAGAGGCTGTGAAAATCTTCGTGCGCCGTTACATATTGGAGCAGCTGGTCATTGTACGGATCAGGGTCTAAATGAAATCCAATGGTTTGAAATAATTTTCCCAGTTGGGCCTTTCGTTTATGGAAGGCAATAGAATGGAGTGGCTTCCCTTTTAACATAAGTAAATCAAAAACCATCAGCCGACAAGGTGAGCGGGTTGCTTGCTGGTAAATTTTCTTTTCGGATTTTAATCTTCCTCGCACTTGGGTAGCGGAGAAATTCGCTTTGTGTGTGTTTTCGAGAGACACTAGTTCTCCATCAAGCTGTAGTGGTAAAAATGGTTTGAATTTTTCCTCATACCGGAATAAAAACTCCTTGATTTCAGGGAACTGAGGAAATAGTTCTTTTCCGTTTCTGCTTGTTAATGTGATTCCTTTTGAATTCCACTCTAAAAGGGCCCTAAACCCATCATATTTAACCTCATACAGCCAATCGGGCCTAATAGGCAAATCAAAGGTTAAACTTGGCAGCATCGGCTTCATTAACTTTTTTCCTTCCTTTTTTCTTTATTGTGCTTCATTGGTGATGACTTCATCCTTTTCCATTTCTTTTTAGGCATGTAACCGAATCTTACGCCACAAAATAAAGAAAAAAGAATGGAGAATCCCTATGCATACGATGTGGAAAGGAAGTATTAGTTTCGGGCTTGTGAACATCCCCATTAAGCTTCACACGGCGACAGAAGATAAAGATATAAAACTTAGGACCCTGCATAATAAATGCCATGCACCCATCAAGTATGAAAAAACTTGCTCTGTTTGTGGAGAAGAGGTAAAACCAGAAGAAATTGTAAAGGCATATGAATACACAAAAGGAAAATTTGTTGTGCTTGATAACGATGATTTAGAAAAGCTGAGAAAGGAAAATGAAGAAAAGGCCGTAGAAATTATCGATTTTGTCAAAATAGAAGAGATTGATCCGATTTATTTTGATCGTAGTTATTATATGTCACCGAATGAGGGCGGCGGAAAAGCTTATTCCCTATTACGCAAGGCACTTGAAGAATCACAAAAGGTTGGTCTTGCCAAAATTATTATTCGTTCAAAGGAACAGATGGCAGTTATTCGAGTGTACGAAAATACATTGGTCATGGAAACGATACATTTTCCTGATGAGGTTCGAAAAGCTGGAGATGTCCCTAATGTTCCTTCAGAGGATAAAGTAACGAAAAGGGAATTAGACACCGCAATATTATTGATCGATCAGTTAACAACCACTTTTGAACCGGAAAAATATACGGATGAATATCGAACAGCCCTTCTTGAACTCATTGAATCCAAACGCAGTGGCAAAGAAACCGTTACAGCTGCAACAAAGGAACCTGCTTCAAATGTCACTGATTTAATGGCTGCCTTGCAGGCATCAATTGACCGGACTAAACCTAAAAAAGCTTCAGCACCAAGGAAAAAGGCAGCCACAAAAATGAAGAAAGAAGCATGATGGAATACAAAATGCCAAAAAACCGATTCGAGGCCTCCGAATCGGTTTTTCCTTTTGGTTCATGTTCTTTCAAGTATTGATTTATCATAATTTTAAAAAGGGCTAATTAAAAGTAAAATGGAGGTAAAAATATGGTTTATAATGTACTCCTGATTGCTGATCCGGGTATAGATGATTCATTTGCTATAATGTACGCTTTACTCCATCCTCAAATAAATATAGTTGGTATTGTTAGTGGTTATGGAAACACCCCAAAAGAAAAGTCCGTAAAGAATACAGCTTATCTGGTAACATTAGGTAATAGAGAGGACATCCCCATTATTGCTGGAGCAGCCGGTCCTCTATTAGGTGAACCGATTCAATATTATCCGGAAATTCATGGAAAGGAAGGATTAGGTCCGATTAAACCACCTGAAACAATTAAAAATTCAAACGTCTATGATTTCAACAAAATCCTTGAAATTGTTAAACAATATAAAGGGAATTTGGTGATTGTTTCTGTTGGTCGATTAACAGAGTTAGCCTTAATGTTTATCTTATATGGAAATAATGCCTTACAGGATGTTACAGCTTTTTATATCATGGGCGGGGCATTTTTGGTGCCCGGGAATATTACTGCCGAAGCGGAGGCAAACTTTTATGTAGACCCTATTGCTGCAAATACGGTCATGGAAAAAGCACACAATATTTACTTACATCCACTTAATATTACGAATAAAGCGATCATTTCACCGGATCTCATTAACTTTCTTAGCGAAAATAGTCCAACTTCATTTAAACCTTTAATAAAACCAGCTTTTGATTATTATTATAAGGCATACCAAAAAAATGTCCCTGGGATTCAAGGCGCACCCATGCACGATGTAGTTCCGCTAATGGCTTTAACGGACCCATTACTGGTTAAGTATATACCTCGTCGGGTAAGGGTAGAGGAATTTGGGAATGCCAAAGGAAAAAGTATCGCTGATTTTCGCCCCAAGCCAGATCAAGAGCCTGCAAAAACCATCGATTATATAGGCATGGAAGCGGATATAACGAAATTTACAGCCAACTTTATTGAAATATTTATGCAAGGTAATTCTCGTAAATATTAATACAATATATTTTCAGTATTTCCTAGTTTTAGAAATTACATTGACAAATCAAGAGAAACACGATAAACTTAAGTTACGCTTTAATGTTCGTTAATATTTTTGGAAGTAACTAGCCGTAACTGCACGAATATGTGGGGAATGTCTATTACCCCAAACGTGTAAGTACGTCTTTTTTATTATTTTATTGTACGAGTAACTTAAAGTGAACAAATTTTGGGGGTAAGATTCCATGAAAAACGGTAAAGTAAAATGGTTTAATGCAGAAAAAGGTTTTGGATTTATTGAAGCTGACGGCGGTCAAGACGTATTTGTTCACTTCTCAGCTATTCAATCAGAAGGCTTTAAAACATTAGAAGAAGGTCAATCTGTTTCTTTCGAAATCGTTGAAGGCGCTCGTGGACCACAAGCAGCAAACGTACAAGCAGTTTAATTCCTTAACATAAAAGGGTGATGCAGACGATGAAGGCATCACCTTTTTATCTATATATGTTCTAGAATAATAGTTTCATAACTAATCAAACATAGGTTCAAAAACAGTCATAACTAATTAAAAGGAGTGATCGTTTTGGCGTTTGGTAGAAAAAATGAAGAAGAAATCAAATTAGAAGAAACAAAAATCTGGGTATGCACTTCAGAGAATTGTAAATGCTGGGTTCGTGATAATTTTAAAAGTAGTGAACTGCCGCTTTGTCCCATTTGCAAAAGTGAAATGAGCCAAACAACAAAAGAACTACAAGTTATCCATAATCATAGTAAGAATTTTATGTAATGATTATACAGGGAGACTACTCTCCCTGTATTTTTTTATTCAACACGATGCTGCTGGCAATAAGTAAGGACCAGTTCTTCCTCATCCTCTTCAAGAGCAAAATCAAGAACCGTTTCGCTGCCTCGTTCATAAAAGTAATAACTAGTGATTTTGTCCCCCGTTTCCTCACTGACATAAATTACTTTCAAACCAATTCCTTTATCAGAATAAAGTTCATCTTCCATATCAACGTCAAGTTCAAGGAAAAATTCATAGCGATCACCCGGTAATAATCCAAATGGGTCTTCAAGTTTTTCCACTTCGTGGCCAGTAATATTCAAGAGTATCATCCTTTACGGTTTAATTAGACCTCCTTATTATACACATTTCTTTAATAAGAAGGTAAATTCATCTGCCTGCAGTCATTTTGCTGATTTTGAACGATATGTGAATAATTGCACAAACTGATTCCAAGTATGGAAGATTGAGGTAAGATAAAAATATAGAAAATTTGTAAATGAAAAAGGAAGTGTAAATCGACGTTAATATTGTGAAATATTTCACAAAAAAGGAGTGAAAAAACATGACTTCAATGTCAGAGCCTTTGCATAAACAACTACAGCCATTTTTTTTAGCACGGCAAAAGTTTTATCAGCTGCTTTATTTGTTATTTCAGCAGCCAACGAATAAGTTGTTAGAAGAAATTCGTGATAAAGCTATTTTTCAGGGTTTAGCAGAGGATCATGAGGGTGGAAAAATTCTTTGTCACTTTTTTGACGGCCTCTCAGTTGAGCAGATTAACAATGAGAATGAGGAATATCAACGGCTCTTCGTTGGACCCGGTCCACTAGCTGCGCCTCCTTGGGAATCGTACTACAGGAGTAAGGAGCAACTGTTATTTGAAGAATGGATGTATGAAATCAGAGAGCAATATCATCAATTTGGTCTTCGATATGTAAAAGAAAATAATGAACCAGATGACCACTTGTTACTAGAATTGGAATTTATGATGTTTCTTGCGAATCTAAGTTTGCAAGAAACAAATCCTAAAAAAATTCTTGAATTAATCTCTAGCCAAATCTTTTTTTTAGAAAAACATCTAACTGTTTGGATTCCGTTTTTTTGTGCAAAGGTCATTGAGAATACAACTAGTCGATTATATTTAGGAACCGCCATGGTGCTCGTAGACTTTGTATGCTTTGATAAAACATTTTTATTGGAAGTTGAGGGGGCGATTATTCATGTCTGAAGAAAATCGTTTAAAGAACTTGTTAACAAATAAAATGCAGCGGAGGACCTTTTTGAAATGGTCTGGGGCAATTGGGATTCCCGTTATTGCCGGAGGAATTGGGACAAAAATGCTTGTTGAACGGAAAGAGGGAACAAAGGCAGTGAATGCCAAAGAAAAGGAGAAAATTATTTCAACCTGCAGCATTAATAATTGCGGGGGACGCTGTGTCATCAAAGCACATGTGAAAGATGGTGTCGTTATTAGGGTGAGCACCGACACACAGGAAGGTGGGGACATATCAACGCCTCCGTTACGAGCCTGTGTGAGAGGGCGAAACTATCGAAGTTTGCTATACCACCCCGACCGTCTGAAATATCCGATGAAACGTGTTGGTAAACGGGGGAAGGAAAATTTAAACAAATTTCGTGGGATGAGGCGATTGACACCATTGCGGCCGAAGTAAAGCGGATTGGTGAACAATATGGTCCAGAGTCAAGATATGTTAACTATGCTTCAGGGCAAAGCTGGGGGCTTCATGGAGGTAAAAACGCAGCAAGGAAATTATTAGCCCTGACAGGTGGTTATTTAAATTATCGGAATGATTACAGCTCCGGGGCGGGAAATGTCGCAACACCATATACATACGGGACGAATAACTCTGGAAGCAGCTTTGATTCCCTCTTACACTCGAAATATATCATTTTGTGGGGTCAAAATCCGTCAGAAATGATTTTTTCAACGCCCTACCGCGAATATTTAATGCAAGCAAAGAAAAATGGGGCAAAAATCATTGTGATTGACCCGCGATATACAGATACGGCGATTGCTTTTGCCGATGAATGGATCCCCATTCTACCGACAACAGATAATGCAATGATGGATGCAATGGGCTATGTAATCGTTACGGAGAACTTACATGACCAGGCATTCCTTGATCAATACTGTATAGGATTCGACGGAAATCATTTACCTAAAGGAGTTTTAAAGGAAGAGTCAATTAAAAGCTATTTACTTGGTGAGAAAGATGGGGTAGTAAAAACGCCTGAATGGGCTGAAAAGATTTGCCGTGTTCCGGCTGAGAAAATTCGTGAAATTGCCAGAGAATATGCAAAGGCAAAACCAGCAGCGCTGATACAAGGCTGGGCAGCACAACGGCAGGCATATGGGGAGCAATTCATGCGCGGTGGGGCACAGCTTGCCTGTTTGACAGGTAATGTTGGCAAGCTTGGCGGCTGGGCAGCGGGAACGGGTTATTGGAGCCGTTCAGATATTGTTTATCCTTTTTCATATGATAATCCAATTAAGGCCTCCATTCCATGTTTCCTTTGGACAAAGGCAGTGGAACAAGGGACTGAAATGACAGTAGAAGATGGTTTACAAGGAACGGATAAATTATCGACCAACATTAAATGTATTTTTAATATGGCAGGTAACATGCTGATTAATCAGCATTCGGATATTAATAAAACAATTAAGCTGCTTGAGGATGAGAGTAAGGTTGAATTTATTGTGGTCAGTGATCTTTTTATGACGCCTAGTGCAAAGTTTGCTGATATTTTACTACCAGGGACAACGTTTTTTGAACGCTATGATATAGGTGTCCCATGGTGTTTTGGTGATTATGTGGTTTTTGGTGACAAAACAATTGATCCGCTTTATGAATGCCGCGATGAATATGATGTCTTTGCAGAATTGGCAGGGAAATTAGGGGTGAAGGAGAAATTCACGGAGGGGAAAACAACCCTTGATTTGGTTAGGGAAAGTGTGGAGCGTACGAAAAAAGAGCTTGATCCCAACTTCCCTACCTTTGAAGAGTTTCGAAAGATGGGAGTATATCATTTTAAATTTGATGCACCACTTGTCGGCTTTAAAGAGCAAATTGATGATCTTCAGAACCATCCGTTTGAAACCCCATCTGGAAAAATCGAATTGTTTTCAAAAGCATTATGGGATATGAATAGGCACGATGAAATTCCTGCGATAGCGAAATATATTCCATCATGGGAGGGGCCGGAAGACCCATTAAATGAAAAGTTCCCCTTACAGTTAATTAGCTGGCATTATAAGCGGAGATGTCACTCCACCTATGATAATCAGCCGTGGCTTGAGGAAGTAGCAAAGCAAGAAATATGGATAAATCCTAAAGATGCAGAAAAACGGGGAATTAGCGATGGAGATCGAGTTCAGGTCATGAATGATCGTGGTTCACTCAATATCTTTGTTAAGGTAACACCGCGTATTATTCCTGGAGTTGTTGGGATTCCCCAGGGGGCCTGGTATACTCCAGATAAAGCGGGACTGGATCAGCGTGGATCAATTAATGTACTGACATCACAGCGGCCAACACCTCTCGCAAAGGCCAATCCGCAATTAACAAACCTTGTTGAAGTAAAAAAAGCGTAAGGAGTGAGACAGTTGGTCCAGTTAGGATTTTATATAAATCAAAGTCTTTGCACTGGCTGTAAGGCCTGCAGTGTGTCATGTAAGGATAAAAATAATCTCCATGTAGGTATAAATTTTCGCAGAGTATATTCCTTTGAGGAAGGGAACTTCATCCAGCAGCCGTCAAGCGGAATAGTCCAAAATGTAAAAGCATTTTACTTTTCTATTGCTTGCAATCATTGCGCACAGCCTAAATGTACACAAAGCTGTCCAGTTGGGGCAATAAGTAAAGATAAAGATAATGGCGTGGTAACAATAGATCAAGAAGTATGTCAAGGAACACAATTATGTGTAAAGGCGTGTCCCTACGGGGCGCCGCAATATAATAAAAAGGTATTTAAATCTGATAAATGTGATTTTTGTATCGACCTCCAAGAAAAGGGCGAGGAACCTGTATGTGTGTCAACGTGTCCGATGAGGGCAATAGAATACGGTCCAATAAGAGAGCTGCGGAAAAAGTATGGGAATGTCAGCCAAATAAAAGGGATGCCAAGTGATTCGCTTACACATCCAAACATTGTGATAACACCGCATAGAGATGCAAAAATGATCCAGTAGTTGACATAGTTTGGAGCTGGTCATATGTCTTTACTTGTTAATTGGCTTGAAAGCTTGCATATTGATTTAAAAATATCAAACAAATGCTCGAGAAAGAGACATCTTCGCTCAACATGTACAACTTGTATCGAAGAATGCAAGTTTGAAGCTTTAACCATTCAAGAACAAACCATTAAAGTAAATAGGGAACGCTGTACTTCATGTGGGGAATGCTTGATTTCCTGCCCATTATCAGCTATCGAAGGAATCCCTTTATCAAGGGAATTTGACAAGTGCAGTCTAATTTATAATGAAGACTACACTCCTTCTGTAAAAGAACTGCTGATTTATAAAAAAAGAAAAATCCATTCGATTACTATTGCAGAGAACTCCCTTAATCAAAAGTGGGAATCTGTTCTAAATGAAGTCAATCGGAAACTGAAAATTCTTGGCGATGATCCAATTTGTGTTAAGCAAAAAAATAAGGAACAAATGCTTTCAAGAAGAGCGTTTTTTACCTCATTGAAAAAGGAAATGAAGAATGTTGCAAGAAACATGGCACCGGCCAAATGGAAGCTGGATGCAGAGGAATGGATGATTACAAATTATTATCCGGATTTTCAATTCTTTAAAGTGGAGATTGATTATAACAAATGTACACTTTGCCAGGTATGTTTTGCTTTTTGCTCACAAAAGGTTTTTAATGCAGGCGATTCTTTTCTGCGTATTAATAATGAAAAGTGCGTAAACTGTACCGATTGTCGGGATATTTGTCCTGAACATGCTATTCAAATACAAGTGGATTTTCAAGAAAATAGTAAACTAGTTGAAAATTTTCATAAAAAGAAATGTCGAGCATGTGGGCAACTTTTTTTTCCTTTAAGCAGGAAAGGGAAAAATGCTATTTTTGTACAGGCAGGGATCCTGGATGGTTAAGCCCTTATCAATAAGGGAAAGCAAAAAAACGCTAGAAAACTCTAGCGTTTTTTTGATGTTTTATTGAAAGATTAAGTAAGGAGAAGATGAGATTCGAACTCACGCGACGGTCGCCCGTCCTAACGCATTTCGAGTGCGCCCCCTTATAACCACTTGGGTACTTCTCCACGTCTTTTTGGAGCGGGTGAGGGGAATCGAACCCCCGCCGTCAGCTTGGGAAGCTGAAATTCTACCATTAAACCACACCCGCAAGATATGACTTGAACATCGACTATTATAACATAATAATGAATAGAGTAAAAGAAAAAAATAAATCCATCAAAAACAGTTACAAAATGAATGATTTTGAAAGAAATTGATTGATTCCTGCAATCGGTTTCAGTATAATAAACACATGAATAACAAACTAAGGCGGTGATGACTTGTTAACTCCTGAACGTCATCGAATCATTCTACAATTATTAAAAGATAAAAATATCGTGAAAATCCAGGAAATCATGGAGCTGACTAATTGCTCAGAATCAACGATTAGAAGGGATTTATCACAATTAGAAGAACAAAAATTCCTAAAAAGAATCCACGGCGGCGCTCAAAGATTGCAAGGGAAGTTACAAGAGCCAAGCATGATTGAAAAATCATCCAAAAACCTTCAAGAAAAACGACGGATTGCCAAATATGCTGCGAGTTTAGTGGAAGCGGGAGATTGTATTTATCTTGATGCCGGTTCAACTGTGGTTGAAATGATTGAGTACTTACCTTTAAAGGATATTGTCGTCGTTACCAATGGGATCATGCATATATCCCCGTTGGTGAATAAAGGGATCACAACCTATCTAATTGGCGGGTTAACCAAGTTGAAAACAAATGCCATTATCGGGCGTGGTGCATTAGCAAGCCTAGATCTTTACCGCTTTGATAAATGCTTTATCGGAGTAAACGGAATTCATCCGCAGTTTGGTTTCACTACTCCCGATCAAGAGGAAGCGCTGGTCAAGCAAAAGGCGATATCTTTAACAAGAGAAGCCTTTGTGTTAGCAGATAACACGAAATTCGCAGAAATTTCTTTTGCGAAAATTGCCGATATCCACGAGGTATCCATCATTACAAACGATTTAGATGAAGAAACAGAGAAGCAATACTTAAATCGAACTTCAATAAAGGTAGTGACATCATGATTTATACATTAACGCTTAATCCTTCTGTTGACTATATAGTCCAGTTGGAGAGCTTTCAACTAGGTGAGTTAAATCGAACGATAAATGAAACCAAGTTTCCTGGGGGTAAAGGAATTAACGTCTCAAGGGTGTTAAATCAATTTGCGGCAAAAAGTAAGGCACTTGGCTTTGTAGGCGGTTTTACGGGAACTTATGTGGAACAATTCTTACAAAATGAACGGATTGATACAGAGTTCGTTCAAGTCGAGGAAGATACTCGGATAAATATAAAATTAAAAACGGGTCAAGAGTCAGAAATAAACGCAGTTGGTCCCCAAATAACTGAACAAAATTTCACACGTTTAAAAGAAAAAATTCAGAGACTAGATTCAGAGGATTTACTGGTTCTTGCAGGAAGTATTCCTTCAACATTGCCGGAAACAACCTATGAAGACTTAGTGAAAATTTGCCAAGAAAATGGAGTGAAATTTGTCGTCGACGCTGAAGGAGAGCTGCTTAAAAACGTCCTTCCATACGGGCCGTTTTTAATCAAACCCAATCATCATGAGCTAGGGGAGCTTTTTGAAACATCGATTTCAAGTGCAGTGGAAGCAATCCCCTATGGTAAAAATCTGATCACCATGGGTGCCCAAAATGTTATTGTCTCACTCGCTGACAAAGGGGCCGTTTTAATAAACAAAAACAATTCCTTCATGGCAACGGTGCCAATGGGTAAGGTTAAAAACTCAGTCGGTGCGGGTGATTCTATGGTGGCGGGATTCTTGGCTGTATATGAAAAAACAAAAAATATTGAAGAAGCCTTCCGCTACAGCGTTGCTTCAGGAAGTGCAACTGCCTTCTCACTTGGTCTTTGTACCAAGGAAAAAGTAGAGGAGCTCCTGCCGGAGGTTCATATTAAGGAATTATTTTAAGGGAGACAAGGCGATGAAAATTACAGAATTATTATCGGAAAATACAATTTTACTAAATATTAAAGGCAACGAAAAAGAAAGTACAATTGATCAGCTAGTGGAGGTCTTACTAAAGGCAGATAAAATTTCGGATCCGACGGATTTTAAAGCGGCTATAGTAAAGCGTGAAGAACAAAGCACGACAGGAATCGGTGACGGGATTGCTATTCCTCATGCGAAAACGAAGGCTGTAAAGGAAGCAGCCATTGTTTTTGGGAAATCGTCCGAAGGAGTAAACTATGAGTCATTAGACGGCAGGCCTGCCCACCTGTTCTTTATGATTGCGGCCCCAGATGGTGCAAATAATACCCACTTAGAAGCTTTAGCGCGTCTTTCGGGATTATTGATGAAAGTGGAAGTGCGATACGAGCTATTAATGGCAACTACGGCTGAAGAAGTTATGAATACGATAAATCGGTTTGACAAAGACGAGGAGGAAGCACCTGCTACAAAAAATAACACTCAGACAGTTGTGGCGGTGACAGGTTGTCCTACAGGAATTGCTCACACATATATGGCCGCAGATTCACTTAAAGCGAAAGCAAAAGAGATGGGTGTTACCATAAAAGTTGAAACCAACGGTTCTGGCGGTGCTAAAAATATTCTTACGAAGGATGAAATTGAACACGCAGCAGCTGTCATTGTTGCTGCAGATATAAGTGTGGAAATGGAACGTTTCAAGGGTAAACATGTCATTCAAGCACCAGTTGCAGATGGAATTCGACGACCTGAGCAATTGATCGACAAGGCGTTAAAGCAAGACGCTCCTGTTTATCAGGGAAATGGAGCTAAAAGCACGGATGATCCTGACCAAAAGAGTCCTCGTAAAGGCTTTTACAAGCACCTAATGAACGGTGTTTCAAATATGCTGCCGTTTGTAGTAGGTGGCGGTATTTTAATCGCGATTAGCTTTATGTTTGGCTATAACTCAGCAAATCCGGACGATCCATCCTATAATCCAATTGCAGCAGTTATCAAGGCCATTGGCGGTGACAATGCATTCGCCCTTATTGTCCCTGTTCTTGCCGGATTTATCGCCCTAAGTATTGCCGACCGTCCTGGTTTCGCTCCCGGTATGGTAGGGGGGATGATGGCTGCCAGTGGAGGTGCTGGCTTCCTTGGTGGGTTGATTGCCGGTTTCTTGGCAGGTTATATGGTATTATTGTTGAAGAAATTGTTTGCCGGACTTCCACGTTCACTTGAAGGAATTAAAAGTATTTTAATATATCCTTTATTAGGTATTGCCATTACAGGATTTTTGATGCATTACGTTGTTAACAATCCGGTGGCCTGGATCAACAAGGAAATAGCTGATTGGTTAACAGGACTTGGAACGGGTAATGCGGTTTTATTAGGTATTGTTCTGGGACTTATGATGTCCTTTGATATGGGTGGACCCATTAACAAGGCGGCCTATGTGTTTGGAACAGGATTGCTAGCAAGTGGTGTATATGGGCCAATGGCAGCTATTATGGCAGCAGGAATGGTGCCGCCGCTAGCCATTGCTATTGCGACAACGGTTTTTAAAAATAAGTTTAACGAGCAAGATAAAGATGCTGGAAAAGCGTGTTATGTTATGGGATTATCATTCATAACAGAAGGCGCCATTCCATTTGCTGCAGCGGATCCACTGCGTGTCATTCCATCTGTAATGGTCGGTTCTGCGATTGCAGGGGCACTGTCCATGGCATTCGGTATAGGCCTCCGAGCACCGCATGGTGGAATCTTTGTGGTTCCATTGGTTGAAGGTGGTGCCTTGCTGTATGCTTTGGCAATACTCATTGGTTCAGTCGTTTCTGCATTATTAATTGGGTTCCTAAAGAAACCTGTAAAATCTGTATAATAGCAGACAAACAAAGTGCTGAGGAAGTTTACCTCAGCACTTTTGCTATGCCTCCGCTTTCGGCTTAATTGATATCAGAGCCACAATGGCAGCGGTAACGCTCAGACTGCTCAATAATATAAATATCCAATGATTCGCATATTTCATTAACACAGCAATAATCGGAGGACCTGCTGCGACTCCGATAAATCTCATTGAATTGTAAATCGATGTAATGGTGCCCCGTTCTTTCTTCTCGACGCCTTCAGTGATTAAGGCATCCAAACATGGAAGGCCTAAACCAATTCCTACTCCGCTGATCAGAAACATGGTAATCATATACCAGAGCTTAATCGAAAACCATAGAGCAGCAATGGATAATGCTGCTGCGACTATTCCGCCAAAGGTTAACCATTTCATGAGTACTTTATTTTTCTTAATTATTTTTCCGCTAATAAAGGATGATAAACAAAGTGCTCCTAATGGTAATGCTAAAAATAACCCCTTTTTAACATCTTTTATTCCGTATTCACTTTCGAAAACTTCTGAGAGGTAAAATAAAATTCCAAATAGAATCAGCATCAAGATGCCGCCAATAAAAAAGATGGCATAAAGCCAACGTCCCTTTTCCGTAAAAGTTTTTTTTACATTGATAAAAAACTCTTTAAAGGGGATTTTCTTTTCATCTGTTTTTGGACACTTGACGAGAAAAATCATCATGATAACGGAAATTGCACAAAAGATTGGAAAGGAGAAAAAGGGTAAAAACCAGATAAAACCTGCTAAAAATGCACCTAAGATCGGACTTAGTACTTTCCCAAAGGTATTGGATGTTTCAATCAGACCTAGGCAGGTGCTAACATCATCATCATTTTTAAACATGTCTCCGACCAGCGGCATAACAATTGGCGCCGCCCCAGCAGCACCTACCCCCTGTAAAGCCCTGCCGGCTAAAATAAGCCAATAGGCATCCTCTAATTTCCATGACGCGAAACCAGAAACCAGTCCGCCAATACCCGCGATAATTAAGCTGGGAATAATGACTTTTTTTCTTCCAATATGATCGGACAAATAACCGGCAACTGGAATTAAAAAAATGGCAACAATGGAATAAACGGTAATGATCATGCTGGATTGAAAAGAGGAGATCGATAATTTTTTTTCCATTGATGGTAACACAGGTATCAGCATTGAATTTCCTAACGTCATAACCAATGGAATGGAAGACAGTGAGACAATTGCCCACTTTTGCTTAGATACCTCATTGGATCGCTTTTGTCCAGCTGTAGACTGCTTCTTTTTTGCAGTACGTGGATTTTGGCTTAATTGTTCAATATGTTCCATGAATAGTCTAGCCTGCCTTCATTTATTTGCTACTGTTAATATTCACTAATTTAGATTTAAAAAACAATGAAATGTAAATCCTTTATTTGGAAGTCAAAGAAGTGGGTTTGTGAAAATTCAAAAAATAATTCCTTGACAGAGGTTAGAATGTATATTAACATGATAAAAAATAATCATAGTAAATCGTTGAGCAAGAGGAGTACACATATTTGATTCTTTCCAGAGAGTCGGGGCAGGTGGGAACCGATAAGATAAGATTTGTGGAATGGACTTGCGAGAGGCATCTTGAACAAGGAGTAGGGATGCACGGAGTTCCACCGTTAAAAGGATAGGATATCGAACAAAATGTTTCTGTATCCGAAAGAGGAAGCAGATTTTTTCTGTTTCAAATTTGAGGTGGCACCACGGTCAATAGAATCGTCCTCTATATGCGTAAATTATTTACGCATATAGAGGACGATTTTTTTTTTACTTTGAGAGGAGTTGGGACATGAAAACAGTAAACGGTTTTTTTATCCGAGAAATTAAAGGTGATACATTAACGCCAATTTCTATTTTGCAAAAGATAAGCGGAAACAAAAAATTCTTATTGGAAAGTTCTCATAAATACAATGACTCTGGGCGCTATTCGTTTATCGGGGCAAACCCTGCCTTTGAACTCATTTCACGAGGTGATCGGAATGAAATTGTCAATCGAGATGGTAAGAAAAGTGTATTGAAGGGAAACCCGTTGGAGGTATTAAAGGAGCTTTTACCGCCAAGGGCTTTTGAAGAGAATGCCTTTCCATTTGTAGGCGGTGCTGTAGGGTATGTTGGCTATGACATTATTAGATCCTACGAAATCATTGGTGAGGAATATCCAAACGGGTTAGACATGCCAGATCTACACTTAATGTTTTATGAGGAAGTAATTGTATTTGATCACCTTGAAGAGAAAATCATGCTTTGCGGGCTGCCGCTGACAGAAACAAGCACAGAAGAAGTGATTGCAAACCGCCTAACGAAAAGGATCGAGGAGTTAAAACAACCCATTTATTATCATGAAGATGAGCCCGTTCGTTTTGCAGGTTTTCATTCAGATACGGAAAAAGAAACCTTTATTAATCAGGTTGAAGTCGCAAAGGAACATATTTTAGCTGGGGATATATTTCAAGTGGTGCTATCAAGACGAATGAAGTCATCGTTTGAAGGAACACCATTATCCTTGTATCGAAAACACCGAAGTCATAATCCAACCCCTTATATGTTTTATATTGATTTTGGCGACTATACCGTTATCGGTTCTTCTCCGGAAAGTTTACTAAAGACAATAGGGAGAATAGTTATTTCAAATCCGATTGCCGGGACAAAGCGGAGAGGGGAGTCAAGGATCGAGGATCTGCTGATTGAACAGGAATTAGTAACTGATGAAAAAGAACTGGCAGAGCATCGGATGCTGGTTGATCTTGGCAGGAATGATCTCGGAAAAGTTTGCGAATTCGGAACGGTTCAAATTGAAAAGTATATGGCGGTGGAAAAATTCCGACATGTCATGCATCTTGTGTCAGAGGTAAGTGGTGAGCTCCTGCCGGATAAGACAGCCATTGATGCCCTTGCCGCATGCCTTCCGGCAGGAACAGTTTCAGGTGCACCAAAGGTAAGGGCGATGGAAATTATCAATGCCCTGGAGAAGTCAAAACGGGGTCTCTATTCAGGAGCAATTGGCTATGTATCGGCGAGCGGAAATATCGATTTTGCCCTTGCGATTCGAACAATGATTATTAAGGATGGAACAGCTAGTATCCAAGCAGGTGCAGGAATTGTCTACGATTCCAATCCTGAGTCAGAGTATGAGGAAACCGTCAATAAGTTAAAAACCTTTTTGGAGGGTGAGCAATGATCTTGCTAATCGATAATTTTGATTCGTTTACATTTAATCTTTATCAGTACTTAGGTGAATTAGGAGAAAAAACTGCTGTATATCGAAATAATCAACTGTCTATCGAGCAAATCAGAGAAATGAAACCAAAAGCGATTATTTTATCACCAGGTCCAGGAAGGCCGGAAGCTGCAGGAATTTGTATGGAAGTGGTTCAAACTTTCTATCAGGAAATTCCTATTTTAGGAATATGCCTGGGTCATCAGGCTATTGGTGCTGCATTCGGCAGTGTAGTAGGCAGGGCCCATTCTATTATGCACGGGAAAACATCCTCCATATCACATGGCAGCAGTGGGATTTTTGCTAATATGGAATCGCCGTTAGAGGTCATGCGCTATCATTCCTTATCTATTGATAAAAGCCATATTGCTGCACAATTAGAGGTTATTGCGATTTCAAGTGATGACAATGAAGTGATGGCGATCAAACATCAGCAATTTCCTGTTTATGGTCTGCAATTTCATCCTGAATCCATTGGAACACCATTAGGTAAGGCAATGATTGCTAACTTTTTACTTGAAATAGAAGGGGAGAGGACAAATGAGAAATTATTTACTCCAATTAGCTGAAAAACAATCGTTTTCAGAAAATCAAATGAAAGAAGCCTTCGATTTTATCTTGGGGGAAGAAGTTTCCGAATCGGAAATTGCAGCCTTTTTAATGGGCCTAAAATCAAAGGGTGAAACCGTCGAAGAAATTGCCGGGATTGTGAGGGCATTAAAGGATCATACGTTAACATTTACCCGTAAATTTCCGAATGTTCTTGATAATTGCGGGACTGGAGGAGACGGTTCTTCAAGTTTTAATGTCAGTACCACTTCTGCCTTTGTCATTGCCGCGGCTGGTATTCCTGTAGCAAAGCATGGGAATAGGAGTATATCAAGTAAAACGGGGAGCGCTGATGTACTAGAGCACTTGGGGGTAAATTTTAATTTATCTGCAGAACAAACAGAAGAAATCCTTGAGGAAATCGGTGTGGCATTTCTATTTGCTCCGCATGTCCATCCCAAATTGAAAAAAGTGATGTCAGTAAGGAAACAATTAAAAATTCCGACTATCTTTAATTTTATCGGACCGCTTACAAATCCAATTGATTTAGACTATCAATTGCTTGGTGTTTACCGAAGGGATTTATTGAATATATTTGCTGAAGTGCTTCAGAAGCTTGGCCGTAAACGGGCAGTAGTCATTAATGGTGCCGGTTATATGGACGAAGCCTCACTACAAGGAGAGAATCACTTTTCGCTTTTGGAGGATGGATGCATTAACAATCATTCTTTTTTCCCTGAAGAAATGAATCTTACTCGATATGATAACAGTTGTATAAAGGGGGGGGATTCAAAAGAAAATGCTGAGATCCTAGTCAGAGTTTTAAAAGGGGAAAAAGGAGCCCAATTGGATACTGTTTTACTCAACGCGGGAATTGGAATTTTTACCGCTGGGAAAGCGGAAACGATGAAAGCCGGAATTGAATTAGCAAAAGAGATGATTGACACGGGTGCAGCATATGAAAAATTAACTGCGCTCATTGATAAATCACGAGCAAACAGGAGGGAGGCAATTTAAATGGTGACTATTCTTGACCGAATTATTGAACAGAAGAAGAAAGAGGTCCTGCTTCTTCAAGAAGCTGTACACAGGATTCCGCAAATCGAATTTCCAAAAAGGTCCCTTATTCACAAGCTGAATGAAGCAAATGAATTGTCGATTATCGCTGAATTTAAACGGGCATCACCATCAAAGGGACTCATCAATAATGGAATTGATCCTGTCCAGCAGGCAGCGATGTATGAGGAATCTGGGGCAACTGCCATTTCTGTGCTAACTGATCAAAGTTTTTTTAAAGGGTCATTTTCTGATTTGCAGCGAGTTCGTGAAACGGTTGATCTTCCCATACTTTGCAAAGATTTTATCATCGACCCGTTGCAAATTAATGTAGCTGCTGCAAATGGTGCTGATTTGATTTTATTAATAGCAGCCGCCTTGGATGAAAACCGACTGAACGAGTTATATCAATATGCGAGGTCAAAGGACTTGGAGGTTTTGGTAGAAGTTCATAATCAGGAAGAATTAGAAAAGGTACTTCATACAAGTGCAAGGCTGATTGGGGTCAATAATCGGGATTTAAAAACCTTCCATGTTTCACTTGAAGTTACTGAAACATTGGCACTTGAGGTAAAAAAATCTGGTGCCTTCCTTATAAGTGAGAGCGGCATTCATTGCCAAGAGGATGCAGAGCGGGTTAGAAATGCCGGCGCGAATGGAATTTTAGTTGGGGAAGCATTGATGACAAGTAGGGATGTCAAAAATGCCTTCCTAGATCTTCGTCTACCCCTTCAACAGGGGATAAACGAATGAAAGTGAAAATTTGCGGCATAACGGATGTCAAAACAGCACTTGCCACAGCTGAGTATGGTGCCGATGCCATTGGTTTTGTATTTGCTGACAGTAAGCGAAGGGTTTCAATAGAAAAAGCAACAGAAATTGTTTCCGCTTTACCAAATGATGTGTATAAGGTTGGTGTATTTGTAAATGAAACACACGAAGAAGTCGAACGAATTGCCTCGGTCGTCGGGTTAACACATATCCAATTGCATGGTGATGAACCCGCCTCATTTTGCCAATTGCTTTCATTACCTGTAATAAAGGCAATAAGCTTTGATGGGAATGAGGGGCTAGCAGAAATTAGCCAATTTCCGGCGGAGTATATATTGTTGGATGGCCCAAAAGAAAAATACCGGGGTGGAAATGGGACAGCGTTTGATTGGAATGAGGTAAACGCAGCAATTTTAAGGGAGAAAAGGGTCATTCTTGCTGGTGGTTTACATTTGAACAATGTGGAACAGGCCATCAACATTGTAAAACCGGCAATGGTGGACGTAAGCTCCGGAGTTGAATCTGATGGAGTAAAGGACCTTGTAAAGATAAAAGAATTTATTACCAAAGTGAAAAATTTGGGGGGAAATGAAAATGAGCACATATACATTACCAAATGAAAGAGGACATTTCGGTATTTATGGAGGAAGATTTGTACCGGAAACCTTGATGAAAGCCGTTATTGAGCTTAATGAAGCATATGAAATGGCTAAGAAGGAACCGGGCTTTCAAGCTGAGATAGATCGATTATTAAAAGAATATGTCGGGAGAGAGACACCACTATATTTTGCAGAAAATCTAACCAGACATGCTGGTGGTGCCAATATTTTTCTTAAAAGAGAAGATCTGAATCATACAGGAGCCCATAAAATCAACAATGCCATTGGTCAGGCGTTACTAGCAGTTCGGATGGGAAAGCGAAGGATTGTAGCCGAAACAGGTGCCGGTCAGCATGGTGTGGCGACGGCGACTGTTTGTGCCTTGTTAAACCTGGATTGTATTATTTTTATGGGGGAAGAGGACATAAAAAGACAGGCATTAAACGTCTTTCGCATGGAATTGTTGGGAGCAAAGGTGGTTGGAGTAACCTCCGGTAGTGCTACATTAAAGGACGCCGTCAACGAAGCGCTGAGATACTGGGTAGCCAATGTGGATGACACCCACTATCTTTTAGGATCTGTCATGGGTCCTCACCCTTTTCCCGTGATGGTAAGAGATTTTCAAAGTGTCATTGGCAAGGAAACAAGAGAACAATTTCTAAAGCGGGAAGGCTGTCTTCCTGATGCTGTTGTTGCCTGTATAGGGGGCGGAAGTAATGCAATGGGGATGTTTTACCCATTTATTGAAGATACGTCAGTCCGTTTATATGGGGTTGAAGCGGCGGGTGCCGGTGTTGAAACCGATTTTCATGCGGCCTCGTTAACAAAAGGTAAACCAGGTGTTTTACATGGTTCCTTAATGTATTTATTGCAAACCAATGATGGTCAGATTCAAGAAGCCCATTCTATATCTGCCGGCCTTGATTATCCCGGGGTAGGTCCTGAACACAGCTACTTAAAGGATAGTGGGAGGGCAGACTATTATTCTATTACAGATCAAGAAGCACTGGAGGCCTTTCAACTTTTATCAAAGCTTGAGGGAATTATACCTGCACTTGAAAGTGCCCATGCTGTTGCCTTTAGTGTTAAGCTAGCGGCTGAATTGAACGAAACGCAAAACATTGTTGTATGCCTCTCCGGCCGTGGCGATAAGGATGTAGATACTGTGAAATCAAGGATTGAAGGGGGAAATGATCATGTACCGAATTGAACAATCATTTTCAAAATTACAAGCCCATAACAACAAGGCATTTATTCCTTACATAATGGCAGGGGATGGAGGGCTAGATAGTTTAATAAATAGGTTGACATTACTTGAACATTTCGGTGCGAGCGCAATAGAGGTTGGAGTTCCTTTTTCTGATCCAGTTGCGGATGGTCCAACCATTCAACAAGCGGGACTTAGAGCCCTTCAAAACGGTACCACCTTAAAGGGGATCATTGCAGAATTACAAAAGGCAAGGGAAGTCATTACCATTCCCATTCTCTTAATGACGTATGTAAATCCAATTTACGCTTACGGAATAGAGGAATTTGTTCGCGATATCCGAATCGCCGGTGTAGATGGTTGTATTATTCCCGACCTCCCCATTGAGGAAGAAGAGATCATAGCACCCCAGCTTGAGGAGGCAAATATTGAACTAATTCGCTTAGTTACCCTTACAACGCCACTTGAGCGGATAAAAACAATTTCAAGTAAAGGCAAAGGATTTTTATATACAGTTACCGTTAAGGGAATTACTGGGGCGAGAAATGAATATGATGCTGAATTACTGCAATTTTTGAAGACCGTAAAAGAGGTAAGCACCATACCGGTAATGGCAGGATTTGGGATATCAACAAAGGATCAAATTGCTGAATTAACAACGTACTGTGATGGAGTTATTGTTGGCAGTAGAATTGTTGATTTGTTTGCACAAAATGATCTTAGTGAAATGGAAGAATTAATGTCATGTTTCAAACGGGAAACAAAAATACTGTAAGTAAAAAAGTCTACTTCACCATGAAGTGGGCTTTTTTACTTACAGTATCATTTGTTACAGCGGAAAATGTCTATCTTTACTATAATTTGCTTGAATACATGACAAAAAAATTATTATGGTAAATAAGGATGAAGGATTATGAGGGATTATGAATCAATCCTTTCTATTATGGCCTCACTTGAAGGATTCGGAGGAATTTCGTATCTACTTCGAGTTAATTTTGAAAAAAATACATTTGTGTCTTTAGAATGGAGAAATAAAGGGGTTTGTCAGACACTACCAGATCTCCAGACAGTAAAATCAGGCGATTTGGAGGAATTTAAAAGGGAAGTTTACAGCCTAAATATTAGGAAATGGAAGCCATCTTACCGAAAAGAAGAAGGAATTATTCTGGAAGGTAAATACTGGTCGGTAAAATTGAAAACGAAGGAAAAAATGTATGCTAGTGAAGGAACTGAATGTTTTCCTGCTAATTGGGATCAATTTTGTCGTGCAGTTGAAAAGTTAACGGGAACACCGTTTCGATAAGAAGGAAAGAGTGTTAATTGCTGACAAAGGTCGACAATTTCTTGATAAGAACGGTTATCTCCTTTATAATGTGTATATACTTTTACTATCTAAACTGGCTTGTAATAGTCTGTGTTGCCATAATTTTGTATGAAACTTCCAGTTGTGGAAGTTTTGTTTGTTTTTATAGATGTTTTCACCCATCTAATTATGATTTTTATCTAGGGGCGTTGTGTAATGAAGGAAATAACCGTTGAAGATCTTTTTAATTTGAAAGAATCGATGATCATTGATATCCGTTCACCAATTGAATTTAAGGAAGGCTCCATTCCCGGTGCAATCAATGTTCCTTTATTTTCTGATGAAGAACGTCAAGTAGTTGGAACCATTTACAAACATGAAGGCCAGGCAGCGGCAAAGTGGAAAGCGATGGAATTTGTTTCGCCGAAAATTCCTGCTCTTCTAAAGACCATTAGATCCTATCATACCGAGGGAGAATTAGTGATCCATTGTTGGCGTGGCGGGATGCGCAGTAAAGCAGTGATTACCTTCTTGGAATTTGCCGGTATTTACGCATGGAGGTTAATTGGTGGTTATAAAGCATATCGTCACCATATCCTAGAAAAAATCCCCACGATTATTCCTAATCAAGCGGTTGTCCTCCATGGGATGACAGGGGTTGGGAAAACAGAGGTTTTGAAGATCTTGGAAAAGAAGAGCTATCCTATCCTTGACCTGGAGGAAATGGCAGGTCATCGTGGGTCTATTTTCGGGACGATTGGCCTTTCGGAGGGTCATAATCAAAAGATATTTGATTCTCTATTATTTAAGGGACTTCAGGAAATCCAGGGTAGTGATTATTTTCTTGTTGAGGCAGAAAGCAAACGAATTGGCAAAGCCGTGCAGCCTGAAGAATTGATGGATGTTAAATTTAAGGGGATTAACATTTATATTCATTCATCACTTGAGCAAAGAGTTACACAGCTTGTTTCTGAATATGTATTGCCATACGAACAGGAACCTTGGTATTTCGAAAAAATTTCTTTGGGTATTGATAAGGTATTAAAACGAGTGAAGGATGTTGAAATAAGAAAAAATCTCTTGCAAACACTACATGAAAAGAATTATCGGGAAATGATTCTGATTTTACTTGACCATTATTATGACCCACGCTATGACCATGCAAGACAAGAATATGAAGGTGAATTTATTGATATTTATGCCGAAAATCCAATAGATGCAGCTGCAAAAATTATCACTAAACTTGATGAGTTAACCTTCCAACCACGTTTAATAACAAATAAGCATTAAGACCTCTTAGGTCTTTTTTTTTATTGATTTATATCAATTTCAGGTTCGTTTTATTGTGAAATGATAATAGTAATAAAGATGGTTAACAGAACCATAAGGTTTAAGGGGGTTCGACACATGAATAGAAAGTATTTAGAAAAAGGAGACTTTCTGAATAATTTTTCAGGTCCCAATCTTGGCTATCTGGTTGATCAATTTGAAAGGTACAAACAGGAACCATTGTCAGTTGAAGAAGAAATGAGAGTGCTTTTTGAGAAAATGAATGAAGCTGATTTTTCCATTTTCGCAAATACTGTTTCAAAAGAGGGTTTAGATTTTGGTCGAACAATCACGTCTGATTCTACACAGCAGAGAAAATTAATAGCGGCTGTAAAACTGGCTGATAATATTCGAACCTACGGTCACCTAGCTGCCAACATTTATCCGCTTGGTAATCATAAACCGGATCCAACCCGTTTCGAACTTGGGAATTATGGACTTAGTGAGGAGGACTTGAACACCCTTCCGGCGGAAATTCTTTGTTCAAATAGTGATTTGGCAACAGGGTTAGATGCATATCGATTTTTGAGGGATGTTTACACTAAATCCATCGCCTATGAGTTTGACCATGTTCATGCCGTAGAAGAGAAAAATTGGCTAATTGAAAAAATTGAGAATGGCAGAATGAGCCCAGGTATTTCCAAGGACAAAAGAATAAAAACATTAAAACGGCTTTATGAAGTGGAAGAGTTTGAAAGATTTCTCCATAAAACGTTTGTCGGGCAAAAGCGTTTTTCTATCGAAGGACTTGACGTGATGGTGCCCATCCTTGATGAAATAATTTCAGATGCCATTACAAACGGTGCTGAATACCTAAATATTGGTATGGCACATAGGGGCAGATTAAATGTGCTTGCACATGTGCTTGGAAAACCCTATGAAATGATTTTTGCGGAATTTCAGCATGCACCCAATAAAGAACTTGTACCATCAGAAGGATCAATTGGAATCAATTTTGGCTGGACAGGGGATGTCAAATATCATCTAGGTTTAAATAGACAGTTGTCTGCAGAAAATGCAGTAGAAGCGAAGAAGATATCCCTAGCGAATAATCCGAGCCATCTTGAGTATGTTGGGGCTGTAGTTGAAGGTTTTACAAGGGCAGCCCAAGACGATAAAAATACCCCAGGTTATCCAATGGAAAACAGTAAATCAGCACTTGCCATTCTAATACACGGGGATGCAGCCTTCCCTGGTGAGGGAATTGTAGCAGAAACATTGAATTTAAGCCGCTTAAAGGGGTACCGGACAGGTGGCACCATCCACATTATCGCAAATAATACGATAGGGTTCACAACAGAATCAGTGGATTCCAGGTCCACACGTTATGCAAGTGATTTGGCAAAGGGATTTGAAATTCCGATTATACATGTGAATGCAGATGATCCGGATGCTTGCATGAAAGCGGCCTTTTTAGCAGCAGAATATCGTGCCGTTTTTCAAAAAGATTTCCTCATAGATTTAGTGGGATACCGTAGATATGGTCATAATGAGATGGATGAGCCGATGACTACAAGCCCGCAAATGTATACGCTCATTCAGCGTCATCCAACTGTTAAAGAAATATATACAAAAAATCTACAAAATGAAGGTATGGTCAGCGAAAAGGATGTAGCGGGAATGGAAAAGGAAATTCATGAAAAACTGGAAGCCGCTTTCCGGAAAGTTTCACAAATCTCTAAGGACGGAGAAATAAAGGTACCGGAACCACCAGTTTTCATGAATGAGGATGCATCAATTGTCACGAATGTCCCTTTGGAAAAGCTACAAAAAATAAACAAAGAATTACTTGATTGGCCAAAAGATTTTAACGTATTTAACAAACTAGAAAAAATCTTAAATAGACGGGCTGATGCACTGAATGAAAATGGAAAAGTGGACTGGGCATTAGCGGAGACTCTTGCGTTTGCAACCATTTTAGCGGATGGGACACCGATCCGATTATCGGGGCAAGACTCAGAGCGGGGGACCTTTGCCCAACGTAATTTGGTGCTTCATGACAGCAAAACCGGGAGGCTTTTTTACCCCTCCACCTACTTTCTGATGGAAAAGCTTCCTTTGCCGTTTATAATAGTCCATTAACAGAAGCAGCAGTAGTTGGCTTTGAATATGGGTATTCAGTATTTTCACCCGATACACTTGTTATTTGGGAAGCACAATACGGGGATTTCGCAAATGCTGCGCAAGTTATTTTTGATCAGTTTATTGCAGCGGGTATGGCAAAATGGGGGCAAAAGTCCGGTCTTGTTCTATTACTGCCACATGGCTATGAAGGCCAAGGACCAGAACATTCCAGTGGAAGAATGGAGAGATTTTTACAGTCAGCAGCTGAAAAAAACTGGACGATTGCCAACCTTTCTAGTGCTGCGCAATATTTTCATATTTTAAGACGTCAGGCAGCCATGCTGATGAAAAAGGAAGTACGCCCTCTAATTATCATGGCACCGAAAAGCCTTTTAAGGAATCCAATGGTATCCTCGTCTGGTATTGAACTAAGTGAAGGAGAATTTAAGCCTGTATTGGAACAATTCACTACCGACAGGGATCAAGAGAAGATAGAACGGCTTGTCCTTTGTTCAGGTAAAATCGCAATCGATATTGCCGAACAAGTAAAAGATGATAGTCAATTTGACTGGCTTCAAGTATTAAGGCTTGAGGAAATCTATCCATTTCCAACAACTATCATTCATGAAATAGTTGGACGATATAAAAATCTGAAAGAAATTTTCTGGGTTCAGGAGGAGCCAAAGAATATGGGTGCCTGGAATTTTGTTGAACCCCGACTCAATGGAATTGCCCGTGATGGAATTAGAGTAGAATTTGTGGGCCGCCGTCGCCGTTCAAGCCCTGCTGAAGGGGAGCCAAATGTTCATAAACTCGGTCAGTCTAAAATTCTTCATGCAGCACTTTCACGGAATGAACAAGGAGGAGTAAATAATGGCTGAAATAAAAGTACCTGAATTAGCAGAATCGATTTCAGAGGGGACGATTGCTAAATGGCTTAAAAATGTTGGGGACCTTGTGGAACAGGGAGAATACCTAGTTGAATTAGAAACCGATAAGGTGAATATCGAGATCATTTCTGATTTTTCTGGTGTAATTACCGAGCAGAAGTTTTCAGAGGGTGATAGTGTAAAGGTGGGGGAGACGATTGCCGTTATCGCTGAAAGTAGCGTAGGTTCAGAACCTGCGGATGGAAAAATACCAGCAGAATCAATGGCTGAACCAACCAAAATGGAACCGATAGCAACTATTGCTGATTCCAAAGAAATAGCAAGCAATCAAAAGGCAGATCAAAGTAGTAACCAACGACCAATCGCTTCTCCGGCAGCCCGAAGATTGGCTCGAGAAAAAGGAGTAAATCTAAATGAAATTCCTGCAATGGATCCATTAGGAAGAATCCGCAAGCAGGATGTAACTTCTTTTCAGCAAGAGGATAAAAATAACCATCAAACTATAGCTAAAAAGGAAACAGCTCCTGAGATTCAAGATGAGTCTAAACCAATTATTTATGAAAAGATGTCAAGACGCAGGCAAACGATTGCTAAGCGCCTTGTCGAGGTTCAGCAAACAGCAGCAATGCTTACAACTTTTAATGAAATTGATTTGACCGCTGTGATGGATCTTAGAAAACGGAGAAAGGATACATTTTTTGAAGAACATGATGTCAGGCTTGGATTTATGTCCTTTTTTACAAAAGCAGCAGTGGCAGCATTAAAGAAATTTCCCTATATTAATGCTGAAATTCAAGGTGATAATCTGCTGATAAAAAAATTCTACGATATAGGCATTGCAGTTGCTGCCGCAGAAGGACTGGTTGTACCAGTGGTAAGGGACGCCGATCGTAAAACGTTTGCCGAAATAGAGCTGGATATCATGCAGCTTGCTGAAAAGGCAAAAACGAATAAGTTAGCATTAAAGGACTTACAGGGGGGAACCTTTACTATTACAAACGGAGGGGTATTCGGCTCATTACTATCGACTCCTATCCTAAATGGGCCCCAAGTTGCCATCCTTGGGATGCACAAAATTCAACTCAGACCTGTGGCGATCGATAAAGAGAAGATGGAAAACAGGCCAATGATGTATGTTGCCCTTTCGTATGACCATCGTATTGTCGATGGAAAGGAAGCGGTTACCTTTTTAAGTAAAATAAAAGAATTGCTGGAGGATCCAGAAAATTTACTTCTAGAAGGATAAAATAAGAAAAACCGCTGAGCTTTTCTCAGCGGTTTTTAGCTGACATTACGTGCGATTCTTAAAGGGTCTTAATCCACGACGTTGAATTTCATCTTTTAAAATCTTGATCCATTCCTTTTCCTTTCCAGATTTTAATGCATCCCGGTACGAAACAACTAACTGCTCGTTACTCATAATTTTCAATTGAAGAATGCCCTCCTTAGAAAAGTGGATTGAATATTCAGTTTTTACTATTGTAATAGGTCTCTGAGCTTTTGAGAACCACTATTTGATAATTGTAAAAAAAGGTTCACAATCTACTGAATAAAGTTGTATTTTAAAAATATTGAATATTCAACCAAATGTGGTAACATATTTTTGTAAGCGCTTTTTATGGTATTTTGGAACATTAGGGGGATGAAGGATGTCATCATTATTAAATGTTACCATCGGAAAACTAGTAGAAGAAAAAGCAACATTACATCCGGAACACGTGGCAGTGGTTTATTCAGATCGAAATTTGAGATGGACATACCGTGAATTTGATGAAATTTGTCGAAGGGCCGCAAAAGGTTTTATGAAGCTCGGAATAAACAAGGGAGAACAGCTTGCTGCTTGGTCAACTAACACTCCTGAATGGCTCGTTACACAATTTGCGACCGGTAAAATGGGTGCAGTCCTCGTCACAGTTAACACTAACTACCGAACTGCTGAACTTGAGTACCTCTTAAACCAATCTGATACAACAACGATTGTTTTAATGGATACTTGGAAGGATGCTTCCTATATGGATATGGTATATGAAATTGTCCCGGAATTGAAAACCTCAGAACCAGGCAGGCTGAATAGCAGCAGGCTCCCTTTTCTAAAAAATGTCATTGTTCTAGGTGAAAAAAGGTATCCCGGAACCTATTCCTGGGAAGATATCATTAAGCTTGGGGAAACCATTTCAGATACGGAATTAAATGTGCGAATGGATTCTCTTGAACCGGATGATGTCATTAATATGCAGTACACCTCGGGGACAACGGGGTTCCCCAAAGGGGTCATGCTCACCCATAATAATATCGTTAACAACGGCTTTAATATTGCTGGTTGTATGAAGCTGACCGTAGCTGACAGGCTTTGTATTCCGGTTCCTTTTTTTCATTGTTTTGGATGTGTCCTGGGAACGATGGCATGTGTTTCTGTCGGCGCGACAATGGTTCCTGTTCAAGAATTCAGCCCAAGAAGAGTTTTACAAACGGTTCAAGACGAAAAGTGTACAGGGCTTCATGGAGTTCCAACCATGTTTATTGCCGAATTAAATGTTCCTGATTTTGACAAATATGATCTTTCAACATTACGAACGGGAATCATGGCAGGATCCAACTGTCCGATTGAGGTCATGAAGGCAGTCATCGAAAAAATGGGAGTAACTGAAATCACCATCGCATATGGTCAAACAGAATCATCACCGGTTATTATGCAAACAAGAACCGATGATCCAATTGAGTTACGGGTAGAAACGGTGGGAAAAGCATTGCCGAACGTGGAAGTGAAAGTTGTCGAACCGGGAACAAATAGAGAAATCGGATACGTTGTTCAGGGCGAGCTTTGCACACGGGGATATCATGTAATGAAAGGGTATTATAAAAATATTACCGCCACAAATGAGGCGATTGATACAGAAGGTTGGCTGCATACAGGCGATTTAGCTGTAATGGATGAAAACGGGTATTGTAAAATTACGGGGCGGTTAAAAGATATGATCATTCGCGGCGGCGAAAATATTTATCCTCGAGAAATCGAAGAATTTTTATATTCCCATCCAAAGGTTCTTGATATTCAGGTTATTGGGATTCCAGACAAAGTATATGGGGAAGAAGTAATGGCCTGGATTATTTTAAAAGAGGGACAAGCGGCTACTGCTGAAGAACTACGAGAATTTTGCTCGGGTAAGATTTCCAAACATAAGATTCCCCGTTATATTGAATTCACGGATGCCTATCCCATGACGGCATCAGGAAAAATTCAAAAATTCCGTCTTAGGGAAAAAGCGATTGAGATGGTAAAAAATTAAGAGGTACCCCAAGTTCTGAAGATGGATATTGTTGCACAACACTTGCTGGATTGATTATACTAGAACATGGACAACACTGAAAGGAACGGTGGCAGCAATGATTCATTTAACGTGGCGGGATCGAGAAACAGTTAGAAAAGTAAAATGCGTTCATACCGATGCAAAAAAATATCTGGTAAATAACGCCTTAACTGTCGGTACTATTTATGATGTAAAAAACGAAACAGAAGAATTTTACTACATCATTGATAATACCGGAAAAGTCGGTGGGTTTTATAAGGAATATTTTCAGGATGTTTAATGCATAAGGTTTTAAGGGACAGATTCCTATTAAGAATCTGTCCCTTTTACTTCGCTACCATTATCGTGCATCCGGGAACACTCTTCTGATAGTATCGGAAAACTCATTTACGAAACCTGAGATTGGTTTTCCATTTCGAATATCGCTGGCATAATGATTCATTCGATCATAGAAATCTGGATTAACCGATATATAAACATTGTCGATATCGGCGTCGACCGATTTAACAGCTCGAGAAATTTTATTTTCAATATCTGTTGTCAGCTCATTCCTTGAGGATGGATCCAGCTTGGCTGCCACATAGGCATTATTATCGGTTACAATAATATTCGCATGGTCCACCTCAGGCAAATTTGTCACTTTATCGGCTGCTTTATCCGCGATTCTTATTTTTGATTGATTGTTTCCAACATTATTTCGATTATCGTGGCGTACATTAGTAATGTTGTTTCGAGTTCGATCAAGGTCCCGATTGCTTGTATCAACCCCCGTAATCGCAGGGCCGCCATTATTCGGGGTATTATAATTTACCCTTGTTGGTTCATTTGTATTTCGGTTGCGGTAGGCGACATTATCATTTACATCATTCCTTGCACAACCAGATAAATAAAGACTAAATACGAGGGATCCAATTACAAACAAACTTTTTTTCATGTGGTTTAAGCACTCCTTTTATCCAAGTTGTACAAAGATAGAATGTCTAATTTTGCAAAGGACTATCCTGCCAACATTTTGGAAATAAAAAAAGAAGCATTCATAAGAAATGCTTCTTTTTCAAATCGATTATTTTTGTTTAACTGGTGTCGATTCGATCGACTTTGTTGATTTATAAAGTCTGTGGCTAATAAAGGTTTGGGTAGTTAAGAATAGCCCACCAACAACCCAATAAAGCGGTAGTGCCGCAGGAGCGCTAAAGGAAAACATTACAATCATTAATGGCGACATTAGACCCATGATTTTCATTTGCTGCTGCTGTGCAGTCGGCATATTGGTTTGAGATACTTTAAACTGGAAGTAGTAAACTACCCCTGCGATAATTGTGATAATGATATCAGGATGCCCCAAATTAAACCATAAGAATTGATGGGCGGCAATTTCTTTTGAACCACGAATCGCATAATAAAAGGCGGTTAAAATTGGCATTTGAATTAAAAGTGGTAAGCAACCCATATTCAATGGATTAACACCATGTTTTTTATACAAACCCATCATTTCAGCTTGAAGTTCTTGCTTTTTCTTAGCGTCCTTTTCCGTCTTCATTTTCTTCTGAATAACATCCATTTCTGGCTTTAAGACATCCATTTTTTCCTTCATTGCCATTTGATTTTTGTATTGTTTTAACATGAACGGCATGAGGATAAGCCTGATCACCAGGGTGACCAGAATAATTGCTAAACCATAGTTTCCATTGAATAGTTCAGCTGTTGAATGAATAATGGTCGAAAAAGGATGGACAAAATAAGTTTGAAAAAATCCATGGCTATTTCCACTTTGTGCATTAGATGAACAAGCTGATAATAGCATAGTTGGTAAGATTAAAAGGACTGCAAGTAAGATAGATGATCGTTTTGTTTTCATATTTCCTCCTAGAATGTTTGTCTAAATTGGTTAAGTGAAAAGGAAGGAAATAGGTTCTTCAGAATCATCTTGAGTACATTCTTTTCTACGAATATATTTAACAATTCTTTTCAGAATAAAACTTCCATGTAATCCGCTTTTTTTACGGTAAAAAACCAATGGGTGAATTATTTTTGTGTTTGTTGGATCGGAAGTATTGCCCAAAAAGGAATACTCGACACCCCAAGCCAATAAAAATTTGAGTATTAATCCCAAGTAAATACTGACGTAAAGAGCATTCAGGGTATTTATATCCGAGTGGTCAATAAGTAACTGAAACAAAAATTATCACCTCTTCTTTTAAACCAATGATATGAGTATAGCCGAGAACAGCCAAATAATCAATTTAAACCGTGTAAAATACTAAGTGGGAATGACTTCCTAGCTCTATTAAATGAAAAGAAAACACCAATTCTTCAAGAATTGGTGTTTGAATTCTTCTTTAACGCCTTTTCCAATGGGCAGTAATCGCTTGATAAGCATACTTGACCTTTTCTTCAGTTGGTGGCTCGACATGTTTTAACGGATACTCGTGTCCTAGGGCTTCCCATTTATATACCCCTAGTTTATGGTAAGGAAGGATCTCTATCTTCTCCACATTTTCAAGTGTACCAATAAACTCACCAAGTTTTTGGAGATCTTCCGGATCATCAGTAACGGTTGGCACCAATACATGACGAACCCAAATAGGAACGTTTCGATCGGATAAAAATTTTGCGAATTCTAAGATGTGGTCATTCGCCATTCCTGTCAGCTGAACATGCTTTTTCCGATTTATATGCTTTAAATCAAGAAGGACTAAATCAGTAACCGTTAAAAGTTTTTCCAGCTGCTCGATAAAAAGTTTGGAATGGGAGAAGCAGCCACCGGAAGAATCAATGGTTGTATGAATTCCTTGCCTTTTACATTCTTTGAATAATTCCGTTAGGAAAGGAATTTGCAGCAATGGCTCACCACCGCTAACAGTAATTCCTCCCCCAGAAGCCTGAATGAAAGGAAGATAGCTGATCAGATCATCCATGATTTCGGAAACAGTCATCTGCTTGCCCGTGCCGATTTCCCATGTATCTGCGTTATGGCAAAATTGACAGCGCAATAAGCAGCCTTGGGTAAAAATTACGTAACGAATTCCTGGTCCGTCGACAGTTCCTAATGTTTCAATAGAATGAATATTTCCGTTCATGATGATGACCCCTTTCATTTATAAGGCGGGAGCTCCTCGAAATAGGGGAGCCCCAGAATATTTATAGTGATTCATGGAATGTACGATTAATGACGTCTAGTTGTTGTTCTTTTGTTAGTTTAATAAAGTTCACCGCATATCCGGACACACGAATTGTTAATTGTGGGTAGAGCTCCGGATGTTCCATTGCGTCCATTAGTGTTTCGCGATTAAAGACGTTTACATTAAGATGGTGTCCTGTTTTCATTGCATATCCGTCCAAGATGGAAACTAAGTTGCGAATTTGGGTTTCTTCTTCTTTTCCAAGTGCCTTTGGTACGATGGAGAAAGTATTTGAAATTCCGTCCATTGCATAACGGTAGGGAAGCTTTGCAACAGAAGACAAGGAAGCTAATGTTCCTTTTGTATCCCGGCCATGCATTGGGTTTGCACCCGGTGCAAATGGTTCACCAGCACGGCGTCCATCAGGTGTATTACCAGTTTTCTTACCATAAACCACATTTGAAGTGATAGTTAAAATGGACAATGTATGCACCGAATCACGATAGGTTTGGTGTTTGCGCAGTTTTTTCATAAAGGTTTCAACAATTTCAACCGCCATGCTGTCAACACGATCATCGTTGTTTCCGTATTTAGGGAAATCACCATTTACTTCGAAATCTATAGCAATTCCGTTTTCATCACGAATGACCTTTACTTCACCATATTTAATGGCACTTAGTGAGTCAGCGACAACACTTAAGCCGGCAATTCCGGTTGCCATGGTACGTAGAATCTCCGTATCGTGTAAAGCCATTTCTATCCGTTCGTAGCTGTATTTATCGTGCATGTAGTGAATAATGTTTAAGGTGTTTATATATAGACCTGCAAGCCATTCCATCATTTTATCAAATTTTTGCATGACTTCATCGTAATTTAATACTTCTGCTGTAATTGGCTGATATTTTGGCCCGACTTGAATTTTTAATTTTTCATCGACACCACCGTTTATAGCGTAAAGCATTGCTTTAGCTAGGTTTGCACGGGCACCAAAGAATTGCATTTGTTTCCCGATTTCCATCGCCGATACACAGCAGGCAATTCCGTAGTCATCACCATATTCCGGACGCATTATCTCGTCGTTTTCATATTGAATAGAGCTAGTCTTGATGGACATCTTTGCACAATATTTCTTAAAGTTCTCAGGCAGTTGGGTTGACCATAACACTGTTAAGTTTGGCTCTGGTGCAGGCCCTAAATTATCTAGTGTATGAAGGAATCGGAATGAGTTTTTCGTAACTAATGAACGTCCGTCAAGCGCCATACCGCCAATGGATTCCGTTACCCATGTTGGATCACCGCTAAATAATTCGTTATAGTCTGGTGTACGGGCAAATTTGACAAGACGCAGCTTCATAACGAAATGGTCCACAAGTTCCTGTGCTTCCACTTCTGTTAATCTACCATTCTGTAAATCTCTTTCAATATAGATATCTAGGAATGTAGATACCCGTCCAAGGCTCATCGCTGCACCGTTTTGCTCTTTGATGGCTGCCAAGTATGCTAAGTATACCCATTGGAATGCTTCTTGAGCTGTTTCGGCAGGGAGGGAAATATCAAATCCATAGCTTTTTGCAAGTTCTTTCAGTTCTTTCAATGCACGATATTGTTCGGACAGCTCTTCACGTAAGCGAATGTTATCTTCTGTCATAACGTTGCTCGTATTTTGATAATCTTTTTGTTTTTCTTTCATTAAGAAATCAACACCATATAAAGCAACACGGCGGTAATCACCAATAATGCGTCCTCGTCCATAGGCATCAGGAAGTCCGGTAATGATTCCGGCTTTGCGGGCTTTTAGCATTTCGTCTGTATAGGCATCAAAAACACCTTGATTATGTGTTTTACGAAACTCGGTAAAGAATCTCTCAATTTCAGGATTTAATTCATAGCCGTATGCTTCGCATGCTGCCTTTGCCATACGAATTCCACCAAAGGGCTGCATTGATCGATTAAAAGGTTTATCTGTTTGCACGCCCACTACTTTTTCAAGTTCTTCATCAAGATATCCTGGTCCATGTGAAGTGATAGTTGAAATGGTTTCCGTGTCCATATCAAGGACACCGCCATTCTCACGTTCTTGTGTGGTTAGCTCCATTACCTTTTCCCATAGTTTGTTGGTTGCGTCAGTAGCTGTAGTTAAGAAGGAGTCATCACCCTCATAAGGAATAAAGTTCTTCAAAATAAATTCGCGTACATTTACTTCTCTTGTCCAAGTTCCTTTAGAAAATCCTTGCCATTGTTCCATGATTATCCACCTCTTAAATTTGATAAATTATATAACAGATTAGTTATTTATATCTTAGTTAGAGTATAACAGTGTGAATGTGAAAAGTCTCACATAAAAAGGAAGTAATTGTTAAGATATTGTGAAGTAGTGAAAAATGAGGGTTTATTGCGGATAAATTTGAAGAAGTTGTGAACTTGATTGTTAACAATTAATAAACTGTACTATAAAAATATACACGATATTAAAATCTGTTATATAAGAAGAATTCAAAATATCAATGCTTTAATAGTGAAAACAAATGAAACGGTGCCATTTGATAAAAAAAAAAGCAGGAAAGAGGCAACCCGCTTTTAATCAACCACAATATAGGCGATCATTGGCCCATTATGGGACCTGTCTGAATGGACCTCACAGATTAAGCGGTAGGTCCCCTCTTTCTCGAATTGAAGGGGAACTGTCGTTTCCTCCCCCTTTTTCACTGTACCTTTAATCTTGGTCCCTTCAATATAAAATGGATGCTTTTCACCATTTATTCCACTAATGAATAGCTTTACTTTTTCCCCTTTTTCAAGAAACACGGTGCTAGGGTCCCAACGGTAGGATTCTAGTTCTTGCCCATCCTTCGTGGTTGTCTTGAATTCTCCAGTCACCATATGAATTTCGCGAATCTCTTTATCTGATTGTTGATTAAATACGGTGGTATCGCCTGCTTTTAACATGAACCAAGCGGAAATACTGGCGATGACGATGCCGACAGCTAAAACGAATAGTAGTGTTTCTTTCTTTAAGACTAAGAATTTCATGTATAAAATAACCCCCTCGATAATTTGTCCTATTTATACTTATGCATAGAAGGTAAGTAAACTTGTCTCTTTTAAAAAACTTTTATTACTTTGTTACTCTTTTCGAAATATTCTATAGAAGCAATGGGATTACGCAAAAGATGGTTGAACCTTATCTAAACTGTCTACAATTAAACTAAGCCGTGTTGGAATATATTTCTTTGTTTTTACTGGCGAAGAGTTTATAGTAAAATCAGGAATGAAAAAAATAGGTGGTAATCTTGTTGGGGATTAAAAAAGAAAAGGTTCTAAAAGTGGCCAAATTTATCTTTCCATTATTATTATTAATTTTCGCTATTATTGAGATTAGAAAATTTACCGGAAATTTAAATGGTCAATTACTCAAAAATGAAATCAATCAACTGAATATTTGGAGTTTATTATTGATCCTGGTCGTTACCTTTGCTGCTGTTTTACCGATGCTGCTTTATGATGTCATCTTAGTGAGGATTTTAAAGTTAAAGGTTTCAAGAAGAGAACTGCTGGAACAATCATTTATCGCTAATTCCTTTTCTAATTTAATCGGTTTTGGCGGATTAATTGGTGCCATGCTAAGAACCTACTTTTTTCATAAGCTAGAAAAGGACAAGCGGAGACTTTTAGGGATAATTGCTTCTGTGTCACTCTATTACCTTACGGGAATTTCTCTTCTTACTTGGATTGTTACCATTCACTATCGAAATTTTCCGCTGTTTGTGGAAACCAAATGGCTTTATTTCGCCGTTGTAGGGGTAGGTTTGTATTTACCTGTTTTCTTAGTAATACATATGATTAAGTCAAAAAAGGACAATCAGACATTGATTACCACGAATGAAACAATCAAGCTAGTCATTGTCTCCGTTGTTGAGTGGTTCGCTGTTTTTATAGCTATATTTGTTTTAAGCAGGATCCTTGGTATTTCAATCACGTTTGAAAATTTATTTCCGGTATATGTTGTGGCCGCATGTGCGGGTATTATCAGTATGATTCCCGGCGGGCTAGGTTCTTTTGATTTAGTCTTTATTTGGGGGATGCAGGATTTACACGTGCCCGAAGAGAAATTTCTCGTCTTGCTTTTGTTATATCGCATTGGTTACTATTTCATCCCATTTTTGGTCAGCTTAATCTTTTTTGTTAAACTCTACTGGCAAAGGTGGAACCAATCCTGGAATTACCTTCCTAAAGCAATTGTTCAAGGATTAAGTCATGTCATTTTAACCATGCTCGTATTTCTATCGGGGTTGATTTTACTGTTATCGGCGAGTGTTCCGGGAATTATGTCGAGGCTTAAAATTGCTCAGGAATTGTTGTCCTTTCCAATTATTAATGTGTCACATCAACTTTCGGTAGCGGCTGGTTTTTTACTGTTAGGTTTATCACGCGGCATTGAATACAGTGTGAAAAGAACCTATGATTTGACCATGCTTGCGCTAATTCTGGCTGCTTTATTCTCCATTTTTAAAGGGATTGACTATGAAGAGGCCATCTTTTTAATCATCGTTGCGTTGCTGTTGAGAATATCAAAAGGGCAATTTTATCGAGAAAGCTATGTCCTCACATGGGGAAAAACCATTTTCGATGTGACGGTGATTTTGGTCCTTACTTCCATGTATATTTTGATCGGATATTTAAACTTGCCGATAGCAAAATTAACGATCCCAACAAAATTCATACCATATGTCATTGTCGATTATCGAGACTTGTTCAAGAGTGCAGGCATTGGCCTCGTAATTGCAGTTTTGATCTTGTTTGCCGGCTATTTGATCAGCCTGCCAAAAAAGTGGAAATTCGAAAGATCGATCGGTCATGAAAAAGAAATAATGAGCCATTTTACCAAATATAAAGGAAAAGTGTTATCCCATTTAATCTTTTTGCATGATAAATATATTTTCTGGAATAGCGGGAAAAATGTTTTAATCCCGTTCCAAAAATACGCGGATAAATTAGTTATCCTAGGCGACCCGGTTGGGGAGAAAAAGGAATTATCAAATGCAATCGAAGAATTTCAAGAAATTGCCGACCTATACGGTTATACCCCCGTCTTTTATCAAGTGAGTGATGAGATGCTTCCATATTTACACGGTCATGGCTTTGCCTTTTTTAAATTGGGTGAAGAGGCCTTTGTGGATTTGAAGACCTTCACACTTTCTGGAAATAAAATGAAGGGATTAAGAGCCCTAAAGAATAAATTCAGTCGTGATCAGTTCCACTTTGAATTAGTAAAACCTCCTTTTTCGTCAGAACTGTTAGGAGAATTAAGGGGAGTTTCAAATGAATGGCTGCAAGGTAGAAAAGAAAAGGCGTTTTCGCTCGGATTCTTTGACGAACATTATTTAAATAAGGCACCTATTGCTATTGTCACTGATGAGAATAAGCGGATTCTTGGTTTCATGAGCATCATGCATGTTTATGATGATTATCAAACGATATCTGTTGATTTAATGAGAGTGATACCTGATGCACCATCAGGTACCATCGATTTTCTGTTTCTTTCGTTAATTGACTGGGCAAAGGGACAAGGGTATGAGCGCTTTAATATGGGGATGGCCCCACTTTCGAATGTGGGCCTTTCAAGGTTTTCCTTTTTAAGTGAGAAAATAGCAGCGCAAATTTTCTTACATGGCCATTTTATTTATCATTTCCAAGGCCTGAGAAAGTTTAAGCAAAAATATACAAATAGTTGGGAGCCGAAATATTTAGCGTACAGAAGAAAATCGTCTCTTCCCTTTATAATGGCCCAAATTACATTATTAATTTCTAAAAAAAGGACATGAAAGTTAACCGGTAGGATATTCCTATCGGTTTTTTCTCTTTATTTTTTTGAAGAATCTGTTAAAATCGAATAGGGATAAATTGTAATGTAAGGGTGTTTATTTATTGAAAAAATTTGTTAGCTGTACCATCATTTTGCTCTTCCTATTTACCACACAAATAAAAACCTGTGCTGCTGAACCAGTCCAATTGGATTTAAAAAGTGAAGGGGCTGTTCTGTTAGATTCTGACACGGGTGCTGTTCTTTATGCTAAAAATGCCAATGAAAAAATGTACCCGGCAAGCCTTACGAAAATTGCCACTGCCATCTATGCCATTGAAAAGGGGAATTTAGGTGGAATCGTGACTGTCAGCAAGAATGCCGCAAGCCAAGACGGTACGCGAGTATATTTAAATGAAGGGGAACAGGCTCCGTTACAGAAGTTAATTCAAGGCATGCTTATTAATTCAGGGAATGATGCTGCAATGGCAATTGCAGAACATCTCGATGGCACAGTGGATCATTTTGCTGAAAATCTAAATAATTATTTGAAGAATAATATTGGTGTAAACAATACGCATTTCACCAATCCTAATGGATTGTTTGATGAAAACCATTACACCACGGCGATGGATTTAGCCATAATTACCAATTATGCAATCAAGAATCCCGTTTTTGCAGAAATATTTGGGACGAAGGTACTGGAATGGCAGGGTCAGTCTTGGGCGTCTACACTATATACCCATCACCGAATGCTAAAAGGGGAGCTCCCTTATCCAGAGGTAACAGGGGGAAGACGGGTTATACAGATGAAACAAAACAAACATTAGCCACTACTGCTGATAACGGAAAAATTAGGCTGACAGCGATTGTGTTAAAGTCTAATTTAAAAAATGATAAGTATAAGGATACCGCTTTATTATTGGATTACGGTTTTAAGGCATATCAGCACTCAACCATTAAACAGGGAGAAATTTATACAACCGAAAATAAAGAATTTTTTCCGGAACACGATACTCTTATTACCGAAGATGTTGCAGGTTGTACGAAAAAAATCAATCCTGACGGAGTACTTTCGATAGAAAATCATGAAGGACAGTCCATCCAGTCAATTCAATTAAAGGATAAAGAGGAGCCTAAAGTGAAAATAGCTCCCATAAAAGAAGGTAATACGAAAGAAAGTAAAACAAAAGAAAAAAATATACAAATTTTAAATAGTAATGTATTCTTTGGGTTAACAATTCTTGCATTAGTAGCGGCAGTCATTGGTTTTCGCAAGAAAGGGGCGAGTAAATACTGATTCTTATATGAAATAGGCCATGGAAAGAAACTCCTTTCCATGGCCTATTTTTTTAGGTTTGCCTATCGACTGTCATTGGTCGGGAGTCGAAGGAGGAGGGAGAGTCGATTTGGTCTTTATCATCGACAAAGCTTCTCGTACCTATAAAGTCACTTTTGTCACCAAAGTTTTGCCCGTAGCCCTGATTTTTTTTATCTGAATTATGCCATTCAGCTAATAGATTCTGCCCAATATTTACGGCAGATGCATTTTCAAAGGAATTAATTTTAATCATAAATATATTTATATTTATATATGGAATCGGTACTGGCATCAAATCTCCTCCTTTTTCCTTGCTAATAACTATATGCGATTTTTTAATGTTTATGAAACAGGCATAATAGTTGGATTAAATTTCGAATAAGATTAGTAAGATGGAAGTAGGAGCGATAAATATTAATTTCCTTTTTTACTCCACACATATTTAAGAGGAAAGAAAGGGGTGTGGATTGATGGAGATGGATAAATTAAAACAATGGATGGACATTGCCAAGAATATGCATGGGGGAGACTTCTGGAATAATATATTTGACCAAGATTTCGCAAAGCAATTTATGAACGAACAACAATTCACCCAGCCGTCTGCCAATACGAACGGACCATCTGGTCGTGAGGAGAAAACCACGCGTACATTCCCGGTCATTGATGTATTAGAGAATGAGAATGAGGTGGTGGTTATGATTGAAGTTCCCGGAGTTATGAAGGAAAACCTGGAATTAGGGCTAAACGGCACAATCCTCACCGTCAAAGGAAAGGCATTACCAATCCATCCGCAATTAAATTTAACCTATTCAGAAAGATTTTATGGAGAATTCCAAAGACAAATCACCTTACCGGATTCTGTTAGTCCCAATCAATTAAATGCAAAGTTTTGGAACGGTATCCTTTTCGTTAGTTATCAACGAACAGTTGAAAAAGGAGAAATTATTCCTATCGACTAAACTGATTTTGCCCTGAGATCTTTGACGATCGAACATTTATGTTCGATTATTTCATGATTGGACATGTTTAGCTGTTTTCTCTATATAAATGTAAGTAAGGTATAAAATAAGGGAGTTTGTGAGCATGTCACTTAGAGATGTATTCCTATTATTCAGTAAAAATGATGGAGAAAAGGAATTAAAGAAAAAGTTACTTTCCTTAGAAAGTAATATCGAAGAGTTAAAAAAAACGCTGCACGACTTCCAGGAACAAAAGGTTAAGGATTACAAGCCACCAGAACCGCCAATCATCATTGAAAAAATAAATATAGAAAAAATCATTTTAGATAAGTATGAACTAAATAACAATTTTGGTCAGCTTGGAATTAAAGAATTAAAAGGGAAATTAAATATAGGGGCGACATATGGGAGTGAATTTACCCCCAAGCTTGATGAAGAAGATAAAATAGAAGAGGTGCGGAATGAAAAAATGAAATCAACCTCTAAAGAAAGGGGTCCTAAGGTCAATATTCATGCGAAAAAGGAGAATCAATAAAAGACTAAAGTGGAATCCTTTAGTCCTTTAAATGTTAAATTGCTTTGAATATTGTCTAGCTTCATACGCCGATAACCAGGCGCCTTACGCTTTTATTATTGCAGCCTGCTTTCGACCTGCTGGCATACTTCATCAGCTGACATTCCATTTGCATCGATGACAGAGCCTTTTGTATAGGTATCCTGCATACCCATTACGTTTGAATCAAGGCCAGTAACAACACAACAGTCACAATTTTGTGCATCTGACTCCTGCTTCAGCTCAATCACATCATGACCTTTTTCCCTAAGTGCTTGTTGAATATTTGTAAGCGATTGTTCTACTCCAACTTTTGCCATACAAAACACCTCCTCAATAAATTATCATGCCAAAGATTACGGTAAATATTCGGTATAGCAACCATTAATTTTCCGAAAGATAGTAGGGGAGGTGTATCAAATGGGAAAACGTAGTAAACGAAAAGCTGATCCATCCACAATTGGGCTTAGTTCGCCGCAAGTAGAGGGTCAAGGAACAACCATGACTGAAACAGGATCACGAGAAGAACCATCTTCAAGAAAAAAACAAAAGAGATAGTAGAAAAGGAAAAGGATGTCCGGGGTGACTTAATCGCACCTGAGACATCCTTAATATGATTATTTGTACATTTCCGCAACTTGCTTTTGTATTTCCTCATTCTCAAGATATTCGTCATAGCTCATTTGCTTATCTACTAAACCATTTGGCGTAAATTCAAAAACTCGATTGGCGATCGTTTGAATGAACTGATGGTCATGTGATGAAAAGAGCATCGAACCCTTGAAATTGATTAATCCATTATTTAGAGCCGTGATGGATTCTAAATCTAAATGGTTGGTTGGCTCATCCAGCAACAATACGTTTGCTCCATTTAACATCATTTTTGAGAGCATACAACGTACTTTTTCTCCACCAGAAAGGACACTTGCTTTCTTTAGCACTTCCTCACCGGAAAATAGCATTCTTCCTAAAAATCCGCGCAAGAAGCTTTCACTATCGTCCTTTGGAGAGAATTGACGAAGCCAATCTACCAGGTTAAGATCACTGTTCTCAAAATACTCGGAGTTATCCTTCGGGAAGTAAGCCTGTGAAGTAGTGATACCCCACTTAAAAGTGCCACTGTCTGCTTCCATTTCACCCATTAATATTTTAAAAAGAGTGGTTTTTGCAACTTCGTTAGTTCCTACAAGCGCAATCTTATCTCCCTTATTCATAAAGAAGCTGACATTATCAAGGATTTTGACCCCATCAATCGTTTTTGTTAAACCTTCCACACGTAATAGGTCATTACCGACTTCACGCTCTGGTGTAAACCCAACGAATGGATAGCGGCGGGATGATGGTCTAATATCATCTAGTGAGATTTTATCTAATAACTTTTTACGAGATGTTGCCTGCTTAGATTTAGATGCGTTTGCGCTAAAGCGGGCAATAAAGGCTTGCAGCTCTTTAATTTTTTCTTCTTTCTTTTTATTCTGATCTGATGCCATTCTTGATGCCAACTGACTAGATTCATACCAAAAGTCATAGTTTCCAACATAAATTTGAATCTTACTGAAATCCAAATCAGCGATATGCGTACACACTTTATTTAGAAAGTGACGGTCGTGGGATACGACAATAACGGTATTTTCAAAGTTTATTAAGAAATCCTCTAGCCATTGGATGGCTTTAATGTCCAAGTGGTTAGTCGGCTCATCGAGAAGTAAAACATCAGGTCTACCGAATAATGCTTGTGCAAGTAATACCTTCACTTTTTCGGAACCTGTTAATTCGGCCATTTTTTTGTCATGTAGCTCTTCGCCAATTCCTAGACCTTTTAAGAGAATAGCTGCTTCGGGCTCAGCTTCCCAACCGTTTAATTCAGCAAATTCACCTTCGAGTTCTGCGGCTTTCATGCCGTCTTCATCTGTAAAGTTTTCTTTCATGTAAATAGCATCTTTTTCCTGCATGACCTCATACAATCTTGAGTGACCCATGATAACGGTTTTTAAGACTTCAAATTCCTCATATTCAAAATGGTTCTGTTTTAGTACAGCCATCCGTTCATTTGGACCAAGTTGAACTGTTCCGGTTTGGGCTTCAAGTTCTCCGGACAAGATTTTTAAAAAGGTTGATTTTCCGGCACCATTCGCACCGATTAGCCCGTAGCAATTACCCGGTGTGAATTTAATATTTACGTCTTCAAATAACTTTCGGTCACCATATCTTAAACTTACATTACTTACAGTAATCATGATCAAAACATCCTCCAAAAAACATATTGCTTTAAATTATACCATTAAAATAGGAGAAGAGCGAATTTTTTCAAGTAGTGTGGAAGGCTCAAGAAAATTTTTCTAAAAATATTTTCCCATATTCACACTTTATTCATATATTTGTTGTAGAATTGACCTAAGATGTTTTAAAGAGGGTGAAAAGTATGGCAAAAAAACAGCTTACTGAACTCGTAAACAAGTTAAAAAAAGCTGGTATAAAAGCGAGTCTAACCAAACCAAAGTCCAATTACCTTTTATCAATGCAGCAACTGAAAAAATATCCTTCATCCGTGAACTAATGAGAAAAATAGGTGATAAAAAGCGATTAATCCAAGAGGGCTAACCGCTTTTTTTATGCTTCAGCATTTACTTTATATTATCAATAATCTTATCGTACACCGCTTTTTCTTTAAATTCTTCCCCCATTGGAAACTTTGCAATAAATTTGTTGTTTTCATCTACCAAATAGGTGAAGGTTGAGTGGATAAATTGCCCGTTCCCTGGATCCTTGTATTGAAATTGCAGGGCATCCGTCACTTTCCTTACTTCCTTTTGTGCCTTTTTCATGTTTTGCTTTTCCCCGGTTAAGAATACCCAATTTTTATCATCTTTTATGCCAAACCCTTCTTTATATCCTTGTAAGGTTTCAGGGGTGTCGCGATAGGGATCAATGGTGATGGTGACAAATTCGATAGTCTTACCATAAACCCCTTTTTCAACTAAATCGTTTTTTAATTTAACCATTTTTTGGGTGGTGGTAGGACAAACATCAGGACAATGAGTATAGATAAATTCAATTAGCTTTAATTTTGTCTTATCTTTGCCAAATTGATAGGGATCCCCATTTTGGTTAATCAATGAGACATCTGCCGGAATTGCCGCATTTGCATCCCGAATAAGAAAAAAAGAGATTCCTCCTGCAATGCCCAGGAATACAGCAAGACTGCAAATTAGATAGATTTTTTTCATCACAAACCCTCCTACAATTAAGATAAAGAAGTTTTCCGCAAAAAGAAATGGATATTTTGTGAACAAAAGTGGATGCGCCAAGATGATTATTCATTTATACTGGATTATTATTAGTGATTTTTGAAAAATCAGATTTTTTGAGGAAGATAGGTGTTAGGGAAGATGAAAAGGGTTTGGAAATTTACGATGCAATTGGTTATTTTGGTCGTAATCTATCAGCTTGGGAATTGGGTAGTCCGGTTCTTCCATTTGCCGATTCCCGGAAATGTTATTGGCATTGTTTTTTTATTCGTTTTACTTTGGCTTGGTGTCATTAAGTTAGAACAAATTGAATGGGTATCCGCTTGGCTGTTAAAACATCTAGGTTTCTTTTTTATACCGATTTCAGTTGGACTCATGACACTAGGAGATATTTTTGCTGCGAAAGGTTTGTTGCTTTTGGTTATTCTAATTTTTAGCGCTTTTATCGGTTTGTTATCTGCCGGGAAAGTAACCCAAACCGTTATTGTGAAAAATGAGAAGGAAAAAGTCACCTATCATGATCACGCTCTATAGTATTCTCCTAACCGTTTCTGCGTATTTATTTACTCGTTTCTTAGGAAAAAAATATTCTTCGCCATTAACTAGTCCCGTATTTTTAAGTACATTGATCATTATTTTTTTATTAGTGGTTTCAAATATTTCTTTTGATGAATATAGGCCGGCAAAAATGATCATGACCTATTTACTGGGCCCGGCAACCGTTGCTCTCGCGGTTCCCATCTATAAAAATCGTAACATGTTCAAAAAATACTTCTGGGCAGCTTTGGTAGGGTTGTCAATTGGAATTGTTACCACCATTACATCTGCCATAATATTAGCCAAGTGGATGAACCTTTCTGAGATGTTCATCCGTGCCTTCACGGTTAAATCAGTTACGGTACCGGTTGCTACGGAAATAGGAAAAATCATTCATGGAAATATCTCACTAATTGCTGCATATGTCATCATTACGGGAATGATCGGCGCAATGTTTGGGGCCAAACTTTTGAGCGTGTGTAAGATCAATCATCCATTTGCAAGGGGGCTTTCGATTGGAACGATTGCACATGGTATCGGTACTGCCGAGGCGGTTAAAGAAGGGGAGGTCCAAGGTGCTGTAGCAGGTGCAGCGATGGGAATTGCAGCTGTGTTAACCTCGTTTATCATTCCGATTATTATTGGTTTTATTGTATAAAATAGTTTGATGGCCAGTTGACAAATGTTTCTAATTGCCATATTCTAAATATGAATCTAAATTTATTATATGTGTCTAGCTTCAGCGCCTAGGGGCGCTTACGCTTTTCTACTAAGGGAGTATGTTTTATGTTAGGTGTCGTTCTTAACTAATCCAAACAATTGGATCGTTTCATTCTTGGCATCCCCCATTTCATTTTAACGGAATGCAGGGTTTATTTAGCTATGGAATGAAAGTTAAGAACAATGTGGCACGCATAAGCATACATCTTTCTCCAATGTAGCTGTGTACACTCGTGTAGACAGTTTTTATTTTGGATAAATATTTGTATGAGAATGAGTGGAAATCCCTGCTCATCATTTTTAGCCGCAATGACATTGTTCATTGCGGCTATTTTTATATTATTTAGGAGGCTAAAAAATGAATCAACATACTATTAAAACATTGGACTTTAATAAAATTTCTGAAATAATGGCTACTTTTGCATTAACAAAAGAAGGGAAAGAGAAAATCAGCTCGATTACCCCATCAACGAATATGAAGCAGATTGAAGCATGGCTTGAAGAGGTGTCTGAAGCAGTTGGGATTTTGAAAAAGAGTGCCAGCGTCCCTGTTCATGGGTTAGACGGGATGGAACACCTGCTAAATAACATGAATAAAGGAGTAGCGCTTAGGGCTGATCAATTGGCAAAACTATCGGATTTCTTGGATTGCTGCGGAAAAATGCGAAGATATATGAAGGATAAGGAATTTTATGCACCACGTGTGTCTTCGTATGTCAAGGGCATTGATGAATTACCCGAACTTGCAAATGAAATCATTCGTTGTATCCGCAATGGTCGTGTCGATGATTATGCAAGCAAGGAATTAATAAAAATAAGGAAACAAATCGCGATTCAAGAGGAACGGCTAAAAGAAAAAACACTGCAGTTGACGAAATCGAATAAGTATAAATCCTATTTACAGGAGCAGGTTGTAAGTCAAAGAAATGGAAGATATGTCATTCCGATTAAAAAGGAATATCGAAACAAAATAAAAGGAACAGTGTTAGATACTTCTGCCTCAGGTTCAACTCTTTTTATCGAGCCCGAAGAAATTTCAGTATATCAGGACCAACTATCATGGCTGTTTGCAGACGAGGAGGTCGAGGTGCAAAAGGTGCTTACCTATTTAACAGGGCTTGTCGAAGAAAAGGAACAACATATTCGGTTTGCGATTGAAACCATGGTTCATTATGATTTCTTATTTGCCAAAGCCAAGTATAGTAGGTCAATTAGTGGCAATAGGGTAAAGATCAATGAATCCGGTGAATTCGATTTAATGGAAGCGAGGCATCCCCTTCTTGGTGAAAAAGCAGTACCTTTGTCTGTAAAGCTGGAAAAGGAACAGCGTGCCTTAGTGATAACAGGACCAAATACCGGCGGAAAAACAGTCACCATCAAAACCATTGGCCTCTTAACCCTTATGGTACAATGCGGATTGCATATCCCAGCATCAGCAGAAAGTAGCCTTGGCATTTTTGAACGAATTTTAGTGGATATAGGCGATGGACAAAGTATTACCGAAAATTTAAGTACCTTTAGCTCTCGAATTGTTAATATCATTGAAATTTTAAAAGAAACGAATGATCGAACATTAGCATTATTAGACGAACTTGGATCAGGGACAGATCCTGGAGAAGGAATGGGGCTTGCAACAGCTATCTTAGAAACACTTTATGAAAAAGGAGCAACCATTCTGGCAACAACACATTATAGCGAGATTAAGGAGTTTGCGGAAGCACATCCGGGCTTTATTAATGGGTCAATGGAATTTGATATAACCACACTGAGCCCGACCTACCGCTTACACATTGGCAGAGGGGGAGAAAGCCAAGCATTTGCGATAGCCTTAAAGCTCGGTGTCCATCCTAAAATCATCGAAAGAGCACACCGAATTACTTACAAGGAAGAGAAGCAATATACACGCGATAGCACCGATGGTTGGAAACTAAGGGAACAAGAGAAACAGGTAATAATTAATAAATATCAACATCGAAATAAAACGACAAAAGTAGAAATGAAAGTTACACTTTTTCACCAAGGTGACAACGTGAAAATATCGCCGGCAAATGAGTTTGGAATTATTTATTCAGGGCCCGATCAGCATGGAAATTATATGGTCCAAATAAAAGGAGAAAAGGTCGTAATTAATCATAAAAGGATTACACTCTATATAGCCGCTTGCGAGCTGTATCCTGATGATTATGATTTCGATATTATTTTTCAATCAAAAGAAAATAGAAAAAAGAGTAAACTTCTTTCAAAAAGACACGATGAAACGATTACGATTGATTACAATCAATAAGCTTAATTACAGTAAAAACGGAGCCTCTTGGGCTCCGTTTTTACTGTTTATTTTGTAGAAAGTTTTTTTGCAAGCAATTTTTTTACTTCATTATAGCTTAATCCAGATTGGCTGTTTAGCCGCTTTACTTCTTCGATATCTGTACCGGCTTTAGTATATCGGTTGTGATTCAATGCCATTGTTTTCTCAACCCCCCTAAGTTAAAAAAATATGTGGAAATGAAAATGCCTTTTTTTGTACATACTAGAAATAAAGGAGGCGGTTCCCATTTTTTACGGCAGAAGAGCAAAAGATGAAGAAATTGAAACCATACTCGTTGAAACAGAAGTCTATTCTTGTATGGATAATTCCTGTATAGGCTGGATGAGAAAGGATTTCGTTGCAGATGACTTAATGTGCCCGATGTGTGGCAATGAAATGATGCAGGAAGTACGAGAGCTTCCTAAAATTTAAAAAGAATCCTGTTATCAAAGACTGTCATCATAATGGGACAGTCTTTTTATTTTTTGTTTTTAAAGATTTTCGTTTTGCTGGTGAATCTCATCCCCGGCAATAATGCTGTTTGCTTCTTCGAGAAGCTTATGCTCATCAACAGAATCCCCGGCAATATTCCTTTTATTTGGATAAATCGACCCATTCTCTATCGTCACTTGTGGTTCCTTAGCCGCCGGTGTTAAATAATCATTCTTTTTAGCCATGCAACTTCATCTCCTTAGATATAAGGATTTGCTTAGTGAAAAAGGTTTATACTTGGCGATTTATCTCCAAAACGGAAATATATTGAAAGCAGAAGAAAAGCTCTCCGCAATCCGGAGAGCCTTCATCGTTATTCTTCTCTTTTCGATAAGCAGCGATCACATTCCATTAAGTAACTTTCGGCTTGTTCCTCCATATGCTGACCACATTCTGGACATTCCTTTTTTGGTAGGTTACGGAAAAATTCTACTGGACTCATTAACATTTTATAACTCCTCCTTTAGTAATACAGTTTATTTTATTCCATCTTGTTATAGTACAGTATAAACAAAAAAAACAAAAATGTGTAGACTTTTTTAAAAAAAAACTGAAGTTTTTTAAAAAATAAGTCTTTTATCACGAAACCTCTATGAATGTTCTTATTAAAAATAAATGATTGCGCTTAGCAAATAGTTCTTCCATACACGTAAACTTTACATTACAATCATAGTAGAATCATTGTGTACCAGGAGGGATGCTGGTTAATGAATGCACTACTAGGAACGTTTCACCCGTACTTTATTGTTATTGCTATTGGTTTAACCATTATGGCGTCATATACATCATTAGATATGTTTACTTTAATAAGGTCTTCCAACCAAAATAAACGACTTCTGTTCCTTGGCGGTTCATTATCCATGGGAATTGGAATTTGGGTCATGAATTTTATGGCACTCATTTCTGCAGATACAAATCGGCTTGCCAGCTATCATATTCCACTGACGATTCTATCAATTTTTATCGGTATTGCGTTTACCGGTATGGCGTTTTTGGCCCTTTTTGGAAAAACGATTAGATTGCCGCATTTACTTATTGGCAGTTCATTTTTAACCTTAGCCGTCATAGCGATTCAAGTAATCGGTTTATATGCTATGGACGTAAGCATTAAGTATAACGTATTGCTGCTGCTTTTTTCGGGATTTGTCATTTTTGGCTCATTTTTATTTTCTTTATGGATCCTTTTTTCGTCAAGTTATTCACAAGGTCATCAGTCTTGGTTAAAACCGGTCAGTGCGCTGATTATATCTGGGGCTATTACTGAAGGCCATTTCCTATTAAAACGGGCAGCAACTACCACAAGTGAGGTGGTACAGAGCTCAAACACAGATAGCCCCTTCTTTATCTTTTTGGTGTTATTTGTTTCAGTCTTAATCACTGGCGGCCTCATTATTTCGAGTATGTTGATTAGTAAACAATTAGCTGCAACCGATACCAATCTAAAGGATATAAAGGCTGCACTGGATGCATCGACTATTGTAGCAATTACTGACCGGTATGGGAACATTTCCTTTGTAAATGATAAATTTGAGGAGATATCCAAGTATCAAAAAGAAGAGATTATTGGCAAAAACCACAGGATATTAAACTCAGGGTATCATCCAAAGGAATTCTTTCAACAGTTATGGAAAACGATCCAGGCTGGTCAGATTTGGCGCGGGGAAATCCGTAATAAAGCGAAGGACGGTTCCTTTTATTGGGTGGATACTACGATTGTCCCTTTTTTAAATAAAAAAGGTAAACCCGTCCAATATATTGCTATTCGCTCGGATATCTCTAAGCGAAAAAAAGCTGAAGAAAATCTAAGAGAAACCATCAAAGAAAATGTTGATATCAAATTTGCTCTTGATCAATCGTCGATTGTTGCATTTACGGATGCCAGAGGGAAAATTACCAGCGTAAATGAAAAATTCTGTGAAATTTCAAAATACAGCCGCGAAGAAATCATTGGTATGGACCATAGAATCCTAAATTCAGGCTATCACCCGAAGGACTTTTTCAAGAACCTTTGGAAAACAATCGGTGAGGGGAATGTTTGGAAAGGGGAAATTAGGAATAAGGCCAAAGATGGAACCTATTATTGGGTAGATACGACGATCGTTCCATTTTTAAATGATCAGGCCAAACCATACCAGTATCTTGCCATTCGAAATGATATTACAGAACGGAAGAAAACTGAAGAGGTACTCCATCGCCAAGATAAGCTTGCTGCCGTGGGTCAATTGGCTGCGGGGGTCGCTCATGAAATACGCAATCCGCTTACATCGATGAAAGGGTATACCGAATTTTTACAGTTAGATGAAAAAGATCCAGAACGGATGGAGTTTTTAAATATCATTCTTGATGAAATTGACCGGGTTAATACGATTGTTGAGGATTTTATGGTGTTAGCGAAACCAAAGGCAGTTGAATTAGAGGAAAAGAATGTTGTTCCGGTGATAAGAAACGTGGTGTCACTGCTTGAATTTGAAGCAAGAAAGAAGAATGTCCGCTTATCCTTTAATTGTAATCACGAAATTATTCAAATTGAATGTGATGAGAACAGATTAAAGCAAGTTTTCCTAAACTTTATTAAAAACGGAATCGAAGCGATGCCAAATGGCGGAGACTTACTTGTGAAAACGGCGATACAGGATAACAATGTGCAGATTTCAATTCAGGACTCAGGTGTCGGGATCCCGAAAGATAAATTGCAGAAGCTAGGTGAACCGTTTTACACTACGAAGCGTAATGGAAATGGTCTGGGATTAATGGTTAGTTTTAAAATTATTGAAAGTCATAATGGGAAAGTATTTGTTGAAAGTGAGCCAAATAAAGGAACAACCTTCAATATATTATTACCCACAAAGATTGCTTAAAACGAGGGATTTTCCCTCGTTTTTATTTGTGCGACAGGCAGTCGTACCTTGTGCAGTAGAACTGCACTGAATGAGTTGTTAAAGGTTGGAGTACGTTATTGCGATAAACACGGCTCCCGAATCCTAGAAGACTCGTTTTCCCGAAGGTGAAAATCCTTCCACTAGAGTGCTGATACAACTAGTGAAGACTAATCTAGGGCATCACCGTGAGGTGATGTCTGAAGGAGATGCGGACAATCGAGAGACCCGCAGTCGGATAAGCAGACCCAAATGCAATAAGTGTGAAGCACGGCGGCAGGGTAAGTTGGCGACTATGCGAATATAATGGGAAGCCCACTATAACATTAGTGGTCTCTATACCAATGAATCAGCCGGATAGAGGCAATTTATCAAGTGATGGTGCTGGGTATGTTTAGAAGGAAGGTGCGATGACCCCGTGAGGTCTCCATTCCAACCCAAAGGGACATCTACCTATAAGGGTAATCCGAAATGCTAGATGTGAATGGAGAAGTCAGACGTTCTCATAGTACGGAAGTAGTGTATGGACTAAACCATGCATGAACGGAAGGGGAACGACCTTGTGGCTCCACATCTGTAAAGATGTGTAATGTTAACAGAAAACGATACCTCGGTATAAACGAACTGAATGTACACAATGAAGGGTGCGGAATATGTAATGAATCATACGTTAAAATTCAAATGGCATAGTATTTATGGACAAATACTTTTCGACAGAAGGCTAAAAGCTGCTTGGGAAAAGGTAGAAGCCAACAACGGGTCAGGTGGTATTGATGGCGAAACAATTGACAGCTATAGATATCACTTAGATGAAAATCTGGACTCGCTTCTACAGAGACTGAGAAATAAAGAGTATAAGCCGTCACCAGTAAGAAGACATTATATTCCTAAGAAAAATGGCAAAAAGCGACCCTTAGGCATTCCGAATATTGAAGATAGAATTGTCCAACAGGCAATAGTAAATGTACTTCAGCCGAAATTCGAAAGGGATATCTTTCACAAATGGTCATGTGGATACAGACCAAATGTTGGTGCAGAACGTGTCCTGCAAATAATCATGGCGAATATCGAACAAGGATATAATTACATCTTCGATGCAGATATTAAAGGCTTTTTCGATAATATCCCACATAAGAAGCTGATGAGAGTATTAAATAAATACATCGCAGATGGTACAGTGTTAGATATGATTTGGTTGTGGCTAAAAGCTGGTTATATGGAAGAAGGTAAATTTCACTCAACAGATACCGGCACTCCGCAAGGAGGGGTTATTTCTCCGTTACTAGCGAACGTATATTTAAATGAACTTGATTGGATCTGGGCTGAAAACAATATTCGTTTTGTAAGATTCGCCGATGACTTTTTGTTATTCGCAAAAACCAAAGAAGACATAAAGAGAGCGGCAGATATTACGAAAAGGAAATTAGCCGAACTTGGGTTGGAACTTGCAACGGAGAAAACAAAATTTGTAAACTTCGATGATGATGACTTTGACTTTATGGGATTCACTTTCGAACACTGGAGAAAACGCAAGAAGGATGGTAAGCCATACTATATAGCTAAACCGAAAGAATCAACTTGGAATGATTTTCGCCAGAAAATCAAAGTCAAGACGAAGAAAACACTCACTCTGAGTAAGGAAAAGTGGATTGAGTATGTTAACCCAGTGATTCGAGGAAAAGTAAACTATTTTCTCAATATTTATAAAGCAATTAAGGCAAATGAAGAACACGGATTTAACAGTTCATGCTTCTTTAAAGCATTTGGGAAAGAACTACTTGCGATAGATGGCTATATTCGACAAAGGTTAAGAGTAGCCATGATTCACAAACACCCTAGCCAAAGAAAAGGTCATGCGATGAAAACAAAATGGAATAATGAGTTCTTTGCTATTATTGGACTTATCCCTTCATACTGGTATTACTACCACAAGATATATGGCTTTTCTCTAGAAAGTTACATTCTTCGAATGAAAGAAAAGCAAAAGAAAGAACAGGAAAGACGAATCCTAAAGGCAAAAGAAAAGGGTCAAGAGTATTATACTCCTGACCGTGTCCGCAAAATGAAATATGCTCAAAGATTGGCAACGTATTGACCATTTGTAACACATTGGTAAGCCGTATGCCTTAATAGGGCACGTACGGTTTGATAAGGGGGAAGCCTCGAAAGAGGTTTCCCTACTTTATTTTTTGAAAAAAAGACATAATTTTTTGAACAAAAGGAGCCTTTAAACGCAATAAATAGATTAATATTATTATATAGATAGTAAATAAGGTTATTTTAGGGAGGGAAAATAGTGGGTGAAGTAAGTTTGATAAAAACAATCTGTGGATACTGTGGTACTGGCTGCGGCTTAATCGTAGAAGTGAAAGACAACAAAATTATAAAAATCCGCGGCGATAAAGAAGCAACAGTGAACAAAGGGCAGACATGTGTAAAAGGTGCATTTGCCTATGAGTATGTCCATGCTAATAATAGATTAACATCACCGCTTATTCGTAAAGCCGGTCAGCTGGTCGAAACGACTTGGAAAGAAGCCTATGAATTTATTGCTGAAAAATTATCGGGGATTAAAACGAAATGGGGTTCTAATGCGATTAGCATGTTTGCTTGCGCACGAAGTACGAATGAATCCAATTTTATTACCCAAAAATTTATGAGGACGGTTATCCACAGTAATAATATTGATGGCTGTAACCGAACGTGACATGCACCTAGCGTTGCCGGTCTGGCAACTGTTTTTGGAAGCGGTTTCCCTACAAATACTCTTGAAGATTTTGATAAGGCCGAAGTATTGCTGTTAATGGGTTCAAATACGACTGAATCCCATCCGATTATTGCGAACCGTATGAAAAAGGCAGTAAAATCAGGACTCAAAATAATTGTCATTGATCCTAGAAAAATAGATATGGTGAAGGTGGCCCATCGCCATTTACAGATTAATGTCGGTTCAGATATTGCCTTAATTAATGCTTTTATCCATGTTATTCTGAAGGAGAATTTATACGATCCTGCCTTTATCGAGCAGTTTACGATTGATTTTGATCGGTTAGAAAAACAAGTAGAATTGTATTCACCAGAATATGCAGCCTCGATTACTGGTGTAAGTGCCGAAGATATTGTTGCTACAGCGCGAGAGTACGCCACATCTAGCGGCTCGATGATTGCATATACACTTGGGATTACAGAGCATCATTGCGGAGTAAACAATGTGTTTGATATTGCCAATCTTGCCTTATTAACCGGGAATATTGGAAAGGAAGGGACAGGAATCATGCCACTCAGAGGTCAAAATAATGTCCAAGGAGCAGGCGATATGGGTTGTCTTCCTAACCAATTAACAGGAGCGATGAGCTTAGCGAATGAGGAATTCCGTGCCCGTTATGAAAAGGAATGGAGAGTAGAACTCAATCCGCAAGCGGGTGATACCCAAACCCGTACCTTCGATCGGTTGGAAATGGGCGAGCTTAAGGCTCTCTATATAATTGGAGAAAACCCGCTCCTTGCAGACGTAAATATGAATCATACAAAAAAGCTTTTCGACATGCTTGATTTGTTAATCGTCCAGGATATTTTTATGACTGAAACCGCAAAAATGGCTGATGTTGTCCTGCCTGCCCGTTCATGGGGAGAGGTCGATGGTACGTATACGAATACGGACCGAAGAATTCAACTTGTCCGTAAGGCTGTTGATGCCCATCCAAATACGAAAGAAGATTGGGTCATTCTGAGTGAGCTATCTACATTAATGGGCTACCCGATGCACTATAATAATAGTGAAGAAATCTGGAATGAAGTGAGAAAGCTTGCCTGGGAGATGTATGGCGGTATCTCATATGAGCGGCTTGAAAAAGAATATAGCATCCATTATCCATGTCCGGATGTAAACCATCCGGGAACATTCATCATGCATGAACGTTTTCATAACCAACTTCCGATCGTGAAAAAGTCTCCATTTGTCCCAGTAGATTATACGGAGCCATTAGAATTGCCTGATGTTGAATACCCATTTACGTTAACTACGGGACGGCGCTATGAGTCCTATAATACTCATACACAGACACGCCACTATGCTTCAGGGGTTAAAGTGAAACAAACAGAAGAAACGGTTGATATCCATCCAGATGATGCATCGGCACTTGGGATAACGGATGGGGAAGTAGTACAGGTTCGTTCCCGTAGAGGGGAGCTTGAGGTGAAGGCAAAGGTTACTGAACAAGTGGTCCCAGGCCTTGTCTTTATGAGTTTCCATTGGAGTGAAACACCTACAAACGTGTTAACATTAAATGAATATGACCCTATTTCCGGGACAGCAGAATATAAAGCATGTGCGGTTGCTATTTCAAAGGTTACTAATTAGTAGTGATAAGATTCAAAACACACTTCTAGTTTTATAAAGAAGTGTGTTTTTTTCGAAACTAATGGAGATTTGCAAATTTCGCAAGGTCTCGATTTTCGCCTATGACTACCAATACATCACCATAATTTATTTTCTCATCTGGTGAAGGGGAGATATTGATGTCGTCGTTATGACGTATCGCGATGACACTAAGATTAAACCTAGCCCGTAAGTCTAGTTCTCGTAAAGTTTTTTCCCTCATCCGATCCGGAATTTTCACTTCCTCCACACTATAATTTTTTGAAATCTCAATGAAGTTCAAGACATGTGGTGATAATAGCTGATGGGCAACGCGGATTCCCATATCCCGCTCAGGAAACACAACCCAATCTGCACCAACCTTTTTTAATACTTGACCATGGAGTTTGTTGATTGCTTTTGCGATCACATTCTTTACCCCGAGTTCTTTAAGTAGTAATACAGTTAGGATGCTAGCTTGTATATCATTCCCAATTGCTACAATCACAGTATCAAAATTACGTATCCCGATCGATTTTAGTGCTTCTGCATCGGTGGAATCAGCAATAACGGAATGTGTGGCAAATGGATGTGACTCTTCAACTCGTTCCTCATTCACATCCAAGCCTAGAACCTCCTGTCCGGATTCATATAACTTATTGGCAATGCTAAGCCCAAATCTTCCTAAACCAATAACCGCGTATTGATTAGCCATAGTTCCTAAATCCTCCTTGATGAAAAAAACTAACCGATCATGATTTTTCCTTTAGGATAACGGAAAGCATCAGGGTTTCTGCGCATTGTCACTGCATAGGCAATCGTTAATGGCCCAACCCTTCCAGCAAACATGGTAAGAATAATCATCGCCTTCCCAATTGGTGACAATTCAGGTGTCAATCCCATCGAAAGCCCGACGGTTGCAAATGCCGATGTGACCTCAAAGATAATGGCTAAAAAATCTTTCCCATGTTCTGATACTGTTAAAATAAGTGTTATGAGCATGACTAGAAACATGCCGCTAAAGGTCACCGTCAATGCCTTATAGATCGTTTCATATGCAATCCGCTGCCGATAAAAAATGACGTCGTCTTTCCCACGAATTTGCGACCAGACTGCACCCATCAATGTAGTAAAAGTAGTAGTCTTAATCCCGCCTCCGGTGGATCCTGGAGAAGCACCGACAAACATCAAAAGAATGATTAATAATAGTGAGGACTGCGTTAAATCTCCAATATTTAATGTATTTGCCCCTGCAGTTCTCGCGGTAACGGATTGAAATAATGCCCCTAGAATTTTCCCTGAAAAGGTTAATGGTTTTAGTGTCAATCTATTTGAATATTCCAGAAGGAAAATACCTACTGTACCTACTGCTAGTAAAATTAAACTTGTTGCCAGAACCATCTTGGTATGCAAAGATAATCGCTTTGAGCTTCGATATTCAAATAGCTCATTCATGACAATAAAGCCAATCCCTCCGATTATGATTAACGAACTAACCGTTAATGTGACTGTCGGATCGTCTACATAGCTAGTGAGACTGTGATATTCACCCATTAAATCAAAGCCTGCATTGTTAAAGTTAGAAATTGCGTGAAAAATACCAAAATAAATCGCTTTTCCTAGTGGCATATCAAAGGAAAAACGGATGGATAATAGGGTTGCACCGATCAATTCAATGACACCAGTAAAAATTAATATTCGTCTTGCTAACTTGACGATCCCTTCCATCGATATATTATTTAAAGATTCCTGAAGTAAAATTCTTTCCTTTAAGGAAATTCTTTTGCCTAATAAAAAGGCAAATAATGTGGCAAACGTCATAAACCCGAGCCCGCCAATTTGAATCATAAACAAAATAACTAATTGGCCAAATAACGTAAATGTAGTACCGGTATCCACGACCACTAGTCCAGTGACACATGTGGCGGATGTGGCTGTGAAAATGGCGTTTACTAATGTAAGGCCTTGACCATTGGTTGTTGAAACAGGGAGAGTTAATAGAATTGATCCTATTAAAATAATGGCGGCAAATCCAAGTACAAGAATCTTGGGGGGATCAAGAAAGGTCTTTTTCTGATGCATCTTTTTTCTCCCTATTCTATTTTTGACTTTTAACAAAAAAATCCACTGTATAGTTACAATGCCAACATGTTAGAATACTTATTACAGGAAAAATATACTACTGCATTTAAATTATGTAAATAAATTATTTTTATTTTTGTACCATACCTCACAGTTTTAAAATGAATTGTGTTCTATAATACATTAAGAAAAATTTCCCATGTAATGGTTTTATTCTGTAAATATATAACGGTTCATCTGAGGGTATAGTAAAAGGAATGGGAACAAGGAGGATGAATATGAAACAAGGAACAAAACAGCTCATTATTCAAACGGGAAGTCTTGTTGCTGGCTTTATGGTTTGGGTGCTTATTTCTTCATTAATGCCTTTTATTAAGGAGGATATCCCCTTATCGTCAACTCAAATTGCATGGGCAACGGCTGTACCCGTCATTTTAGGGTCATTGCTACGGGTACCAATTGGTTTTTGGGCCAATCGGTTTGGCGCTAGAATTTTATTTACGATTAGTTTTATTATTTTGTTGGTACCAATCGCACTTTTAAGCTTTGCAAATTCAATCCTTATGTTGATTTTAGGAGGATTTCTGCTTGGAATTGGCGGAGCAGTCTTTTCGATTGGGGTCACCTCATTACCGAAATACTATCCTAAAGAAAAGCATGGCTTTATAAATGGAATATATGGGGCAGGTAATATCGGAACGGCCATCACATCATTTGCAACACCTGTGTTAGCTAATTCCTTTGGTTGGAGGACGACGATTCAAATATTTTTAATTATTGTCCTGATATTCGCTATTATTAATTTCCTTTTAGGAGATAAAAAAGAACACAAAGTAAATAACTCAGCAAAAGAGGTAATAAAAGAAGTATACAAAAATCCGAAACTTTGGTTTTTAAGTTTATTTTACTTCATCACATTTGGTTCCTTTGTTGCCTTTACGATTTATTTACCTTCTTTTTTAGTCAATCACTTTGAATTAGATAAGGTAGATGCAGGCTTACGTACTGCTGGTTTTATTGCCTTGGCTACTTTTTTTAGACCTGTAGGGGGGTGGCTTGGCGATAAAATCAACCCTTTTCTTATCCTTATGGCTGTCTTTTTTAGTTTAACCTTTGCAGGGTTCCTACTTTCATTCACACCATCTTTGCCGATCTATTCATTTGGATGTTTATTGGTTGCTTTCTTCGCAGGGATTGGTAATGGAGCCATTTTTAAGCTAGTTCCATTTTATTTTTCAAAGCAAGCAGGGATTGTCAATGGTATTGTTGCAGCAATGGGAGGTCTGGGGGGGTTTTTCCCGCCAATCATCTTAACAATTCTGTTTAATTGGACTGGACATTACGCGATTGGTTTTATGTCGCTATCCGAATTCTCGTTGGCAAGTTTAGTAATCGTTGTTTGGCTTTATTATCAAGAAAAGCTTGATATTTCCGCTAAAATTGTGAACCACGCAGTGGATGGTATCTGTGTGACCGATATAAACGGAATCATCCAGAGCATCAACCCGGCGTTTACAAAGATCACAGGTTATAGTAAGGAAGAGGTAATTGGTAAAACACCGAGTGTCCTGCAATCCGGTGAACATGATAATGACTTTTATAAAAACATGTGGGCGAGTCTTAAATCAAACGGAATTTGGGAAGGGTATATTTGGAACAAACGAAAAAATAATGAGATTTATAAAGAATGGTTAACCATTACAGCCATCAAGGATGATGCAGGGGAAATAAAAAATTATGTAGGAATGTTTTACGAAGAGAATGACCGTTCTAAGGAATAAATGACATGTGGGACCTTCAAAATCGAAGGTCTCTTTTTTATGTCAAAAAAAGAATTTGTCGACTTTTTGACAATCCCTTTGTGTTCACAGTTCCTTCACTATTTTTGTGACGAACGTCACAAAAATCATGTTACCATGTGGTTTATATTAACATCATCAACAACAACTATTAAATCAAAACATCATTTACACAACCATATTGGGGGAGAAATTTATGGCACGTATTAATTATTGGAATCCAGAAGATGAAAAGTTCTGGAAAGCTGAAGGAAAAAAACATGCAAGACGAAATCTTTGGATCTCCGTACCATCTTTGATGCTAGCATTTATCGTTTGGCAAATTTGGTCCGTTGTTGCAGTTAGACTTAACGATATTGGGTTCCACTTTACCGAAGAACAATTATTTACACTTGCTGCTATCCCTGGTCTAGTGGGTGCAACCCTTCGTTTTGTCTATACGTTCGCTGCCGGGTCAATGGGTGGAAAGACTTTTACAGTCATTTCAACAGCCGTGCTTGCGATACCGGCAATTGGTATTGGTTTTGCTGTTCAAAATCCCGAAACACCATTTTCTATCATGCTATTACTTGCAGCCCTTTGCGGTTTAGGCGGCGGAAACTTTTCATCTTCATCAGCCAATATCAGCTTCTTCTTTCCTAAAAAGGAAAAAGGAACAGCACTTGGAATTAACGGCGGCTTAGGAAACATGGGTGTCTCTGTTGTACAATTCGTTACACCATTAATTGTAACTTCAGGAACTTTCGCATTAGTTGGCGGCAAACAAGTTTTAGCAAACGGACAGGAAGTTTGGTTACAAAACGCAGCTTTCATTTGGGTGATTCCAATTGTGATTATGACATTACTTGCGTTCTTTAAAATGGATAACGTTCCAGGAGCAAAACAAACCGTTGCAGACCAATTTGTGATTGTAAAAAGGAAACATACGTGGATTATGACGGCACTTTATGTAGCGACATTTGGTTCATTTATTGGATATTCTGCGGCATTCCCGCTGTTACTAAAATCTCAATTTCCGGAGCATATCTCCCTTGCCTTCCTTGGTGCATTGGTAGCAGCAGCGGCAAGACCTGTAGGTGGATGGATGGCTGACAAACTGGGTGGTGCTAGAGTAACGGCATATGTATTAGTGATCATGGGAGTAGGAGCAACAGGAGTTATTTACTTCTTGAATGGGAAACAATTTGCGGGATTCTTAATCGCTTTCTTAGTTTTATTCTTAGCATCAGGTATTGGTTCTGGATCAACATTCCAAATGATTCCAACTATTTTTATTCCAAAAGAAGCAGCACCAGTAATCGGATTTTCAGCAGCATTTGCTGCATATGGCTCATTCTTCATTCCGAAGCTTTTCGGATGGTCAGTAAATGCTACTGGAACACCAGTCACTGCTTTCTATTTCTTTATTGGATTTTACGTTATCGCATTTGGACTTAACTGGTTCTTCTATCAAAAGAAAGCAACAGGTGCAAAACAATTGGCAAAACAGGTTGGATGATTTCTTCCCACTTAGATATTGAAAAAAAGGCAGGAATTTATCCTGCCTTTTATTTATGAAGAAATGGAACAATTAATCTTCTAGTAGTTCACCGATTTCAACAGTCGTTCTTTCTTCAAGTGGACCCCGCAAATGAACGGTTGCTGTTTTCCCATCTTCATTTAATTGGTCAATCCATACAGAGGTCCCATTGTATTTTACTTCAATATCTGCTGTCGAGGATAAAATTTGTTTTACGCGGTTAACATTCATTGTTTTCACTCCTAAGAAGATAGTCAGTTTATTCTTTGTATTGAATGGTTTTTTCATACAAATGGGTTGATTTTTTATCTTTTGTAACCGCTTTCTTCTATTATATATGTGTGTTACCAATCATCATGAAATTGAATCCGGACACCATTTACGGTTCCAGGTTCGTCAATACTTTCAAGGTCAGCCAAATAATTTGCCAACTCCATTTGCAGTTCTTTAGGAGCATCAGGTTTTAAATGCCAATTGCCGGGTTCATCCACAAAATAAGGACTATTGGTAAAAGCAGGCCTAATTCTAGGCATAAAGGATTCCTCTTTTCATTTCATTGTTATGTCTTTTGGGGTTAGGATTTCCATTCATGATAAAATTATTCACAGAGACTTCGAAAAGATAAGTCAAAATTCACATTGCACCATCCTTGTTTGAAGTATATGATAGGTAGAAATGTAATTTTGATTTGGATGTAGCTGGAAATTACCTAGAAGTGGAAAATAAAAAATATGAAACTATTTATTTTCTAATCCGTCTTATATAAATGAGGAATGAAAACAGTCATGTCCCATAAATAATAATCATACAAATAAAGGGAATGTTTCGATCAAATGAAACAAGCAAGGTAGTCAATAGATTCCACAAATTTTGTCGAATCAATAAAAATAATGACATAAATTATTGTTCTTTATCACCCTTAAATGGCAGGATTTATGTTTTTATTTTTATAGAAAATATGATATAGTAATTGAGGTTCGTTTACCGGAGCTTAAATTGGTAAGTGAGAGGAGAAGTTAGACATGAATAAATTTAGACTATCTAAAAAATTAAACAATAGTCATATTACATTCTTCGTAGTTGCCGTTGTATTATTTTGGATCAAAACCTATGCGGCATATCAAATTGAATTTAACCTTGGAATTGATAATAACCTGCAGAAATTTTTGTTACTAATAAACCCGTTAAGCTCAGCGCTTTTCTTTTTTGGATTAGCACTGCTCTTTAAAAAGCATACAAAGTTGGTTATGATTATTACCAATTTTCTATTATCTTTCTTATTATACGCCAATATAGCGTATTATCGGTTTTTTAATGACTTTATTACCGTCCCTGTTCTAATGCAGACAAAGACAAATGCAGGACAATTGGGAGATAGTGCACTTTCGTTAATGTCCCCATTCGACATTCTTTACTTTACAGACTTTTTTATTTTAATTGCTCTAGCATTAACTGTTTTCAAACATGTAAAGGTAACGAACAGAAAGTCATTTAAAATTGTCCTTTTGTTTGCCATTACGACCTTTTTATTTAACCTTGGATTGGCCGAAAAGGATCGTCCGCAATTATTGTCGCGTTCATTTGACAGGAATTACTTGGTGAAATACTTAGGCGCGTACAACTTTACCATATATGATGTCATTCAAAATGTTAAATCATCTAGTCAACGTGCTTTAGCGGATAGCAGTGATATTACGGATGTAGAAAACTACCGGAAAGCAAACTATGCTGCACCAAATCCTGAACTCTTTGCAAAAGCAAAAGGAATGAATGTTCTTTATATTTCTATGGAATCATTTCAAAGCTTTATGATTGATTATAAAATGCCTGACGGACAAGAGGTAACACCATTTTTAAATTCGTTGGTACACGATGGAAGCACGTTTTATTTTGATAACTTCTACCATCAAACAGGGCAGGGTAAAACTTCGGATGCTGAATTTTTAATGGAAAACTCTTTATACCCAATGGCTCAGGGTGCTGTATTTGTAAATAAAGCACAAAATACGTATCAAGCAATGCCATCTATTCTTAAAGGTCAAGGATACAGCTCAGCCGTCTTACATGGTAACTTTAAAACATTCTGGAATCGAAATGTGATCTATAAAGCATTCGGGTACGATCAATTTTTTGATGCAGAATACTACAACATGACAGATGAAAATACGAAGAATTATGGGATGAAGGACAAACCATTCTTTAAAGAATCGATACCGTTGCTTGAAAGTTTAAAGCAGCCGTTCTATACAAAGTTTATTTCCTTATCAAACCATTTCCCATTTGAAATGGATCCTGACGATACCGATTTCCCTGCAGGTGATTATGGTGATACAGTTGTGAATCAATATTTCCAATCTGCACACTATATGGATCAGGCTTTCGAACAATTTTTTAATGATCTAAAAGCAAATGGTATGTATGATAATACTGTGATTGTCATGTATGGTGACCACTACGGAATTTCCGAAAACCATAACGAAGCAATGGCTAAGGTTTTAGGCGTAGACGAGATCACTCCGGCTATTAACGCTAAACTGCAGCGTGTGCCATTGTTTATCCACGTTCCTGGTGTAAAAGGCGGAATCCAACATCAAGTCGGCGGAGAAGTAGACGTTCGTCCAACAGTACTTCACTTATTAGGAGTAGATACTAAGGATTATATGGAGTTTGGCTCAGATTTATTATCACCACAGCATCGTAATTGGGCTTTATTTAGAAATGGCGATTTTGTAGCATCCGATGTCCTCCAAATTAAGGACAAATGCTATTCTGATGCTACCGGTGAATTAATGGAAGATGCAAATGCATGTAAGGAAACCTCTGATAAAGTGAATACAGAACTACAAATGTCTGATGAAATTGTCTATAAAGATCTATTACGTTTCTATAAACCAGATGGATACACCCCAATTAACCCGAATGACTATGAATATTTGGGACCAAAGGGTAAAGGATCAAAAACATCGGAAAGTAATTAATCGAAAAAAGACTGTGACCAATGGTGTCACAGTCTTTTTTGTAATATAAATATCGACTACGAGAATGGTCTAGCTTGCTCCAGGTCATTCGCCGCTGGGCACGGCGCTTGCGCTTCTCTTATCTATTTCCGCCTAAAACCTTCTTCTTTCAAAAATTCCTCAGCCTCGCCGTATGTATCGAAGCTTGCATCAAGGTTTAACCCGAAGTAAATATTCCATGATTCGTTTTCATTCACCAGAATGAGGAGATTGTTTTCCTCATCTATCCATCGCTCTTCATTTGATTCTCCGACAATGGCTTCCTCAGCAACTGTTTTTTCTTGAGGTGATAGTGCTTGGATTGATTCTTTTAGCAAACGTTGCAGCTGTTCAGCAGAAAAATCGCGGATATTAACCATGCCTTTGTCATCTGTTTCATAGTTCGTCAAGTGCCCGGCATAAACGAAACCATTTCCTTTCGGATGCAGATGATAAACAATATTTTTTTTATCGGTAATACTGTTCGAAAACTGGAAGTTCACACGCCCAAGTGAAACATTTTTCCTTTCTAATTCACTAAAAGATTCAATAATCGCTAGTTTTTCATCATACGTAAGCATAGTTTCCTCCAATTGTTTACTCTTCATAATTTCTTATCATACAGACTTTTTGCCTAAAGGTAAAATTTATTTATTTCGGGGATTGAAAACAAGTAGCAAAGTGGTGTAAAATTACACTAAAGGTGAAAAAATGAGGAAATTTTTCCGATTATTTCTATAATCATTATCATAAGGCGATGAATAGAGGGGAAATTCAATGGGGCCAACCAGTAATGAAGAGAGAAAAAGAATTTTCAGGAAAGAACTATTCACATTAAAAGAAGAAGGGTATTTGTCCGAAAAGGTCGTTGAGCACGTGGCTAGGGCATATCACCAATATTACTTGGATTTAGTAGAAATTGAGGCAATACCGGTCCCAATGGAAACGGTTGCCCAAAAGCCTAAACCTGCACCTGCAAAACCGCAAAAGGTGAAAAAGACACTTACTCCTGAGCAGGTTCGTGAGAAGAACATCACATGGTTATTAAATATTGGGGTCATTTTTTTATTAATTGGCGGTTTGTTTGTGGCGACGAGTAATTGGGAATCGATGACTAGTTTCATGAAAAGTGGTTCGATAGCGATTGTATCGCTCCTATTTTATGGAATTGCTTGGCTAACAAATAAAATTCTGCACATCAAGAAGACGGCTTTTGCCTTTACTGTCTTAGGCAGTCTATTTTTGCCGATCTTTATCCTTTCGTTGGGGTGGTTTGGTCTTTTAGGCTCCTATTTATCTATAAATGGGGAGGGACGATATTTCCTCGGGATGCTGGGAAGCTTTTTCCCGTTGATGGTATATCTGTTATTTGCGATGAGCTTACGTTCAAGATTATTTGTTTGGTTTAGCTTTATTTCGTTATCTGCCGGGGTAGCCTTTATAATGGCAGGAACCAATCTTACAGTTGATTTCTTTTACCTTGGGATAATGACCTTTAATGCAATTCTTATTTTTGTCTATCATAAGATTAAAATGATCGACCCACTCAAATTGTTTACCAAAGAATTTGTCCCATATATACAGGTTAATCTCGTTCTGTCTACATTGTTTATGCTGTTTTTCTACCAGAATGAAGCAGTCTATAGTTTTAACCTATTATTAACCGCGATTATTTATTTATCGATGATGTATGTCAGTGGGAAAAAGGAATATCATTTTGTTTTCAGTTTGATGATTGTTTATGGTGCCTACCAACTAATTGAGCATAGTTTCCTTGATCATTTTGGGGCAATTGTTTACTCATTTATTGGTTTTGGAATCGTATTTGTCCCTAAAGTAATAAACGATCAATTTTCCTTACATAAAGCCTTTCACTATACGAGCGCAGTTATTTCCGGGTTCGCCTTTGTTTACATTAGTTTAGAAGGTATTTTCCTTCGTGCAGGGAATCCATCCCTTGTTCTCATGATTGCCTATTTTGTTATTGCGGCCAACTTTATTTATATATCCCATCAAAACTCAAGAAGGTTATTTCCGTATTTAAGTTCCTTGTTTGTAGCATCAGGCATTTACGAACTTATTGCATTACTAGTTCAACCCTTCGATGGGATCCATTTTTCACTTACATTATCCATTGGCGGTTTTATCCTATTTACCGTCTTTGGTTTTGTCCACCTATCCACCTATATAACAATCATTCGAATAGCATCTAGGGATGTCGGAATTACGTTAATGGCACTAGCCGGGTTGACCGCTATAACATTTCTTTATTGGTGGGAACTGGCTGTAATACTTTTCCTATTCGTTATTGTCGCCTTGTATCTACACAAGTTGGAGGAAAGGATCCTTTTTAAAAAAATAGCCCTTTTCTTACTACCACTTTCAATTGGTTTTTCTATTATGGCTTTTGGTGAAGAGATAAATGGTCGATTTCCTGTTTATCGACAAGAATTTGGATACGCGATTAATTTTACCATTGCAGCTTTATTGGTGTTATTGACCAGTATTGGCTGGTTGAAAGCCACCGAAAAAAAGCTCAGCCAAATTTCACTATTTGTCTCGCAAGCATTTTATACCGCTGCCATGATTCATGCACTGCTCTCCCCAAGCTATCAATTTTGGGTGCAGCCACTTGTCATGCTGATTGGAATTGTCATGTATTACTATTTCTATAAAGTGATTGGTGAAAAATGGGTTGCATTTGCTATCAGTATCACAACGCTTCTTTCTTATTTTTCGATTATTCATGCCATCCGTTCAATTGTAACGTTTAGCCCCATCTTGAATTCGTTAATTGCTTCCGCAAGTGCATTAATCATGTTGCTGATTGCCTATCTATTTCGAAAAAAAGGTCAGGACTTATCGAATGCCTATGCTTGGACAGGTCACATTATTCTTCCAGTAGCACTCGCATTTACTTGGTTTGCCTTTCATACAGACTCAGCCTACAGTTTCATACTTGCATTATGCGGATATGCAATAAGTACAAAATTAGCGAAGAGGGAATGGAAAATCAAAGTCTTTCTTTATGGAAGCTTTACAGCATCGTTTTTTATTGTTTCAACAAGTTTAGATCGAGTCATAACCCAAACCAATGGGCAGTATGAATTTCCAATCACCAGTGGGCTGATTCTAATTTTTTCACTTCTTGTCACTGAAGAGTATAAACAACGTATAGCTTATTATTTCGTGCCATTTTCGATTATGGGAATATGCTGCATGCTTATTACTTATCCGTTTGGCTTGTTGCCCTACGTCATAACTGGCCTTTATACTTTTGGAATTTTATTTTATTTGCATAAGACCAAATGGGATGTTATTGGAATTGCTCCATTATTCCTATTTTTCACAGCAACAGTTGAATTTTCATTTTTTAGCGGTATGAGAGAGCTCGAAAAATTACTGCTAGCAGGTGGTTTGGGAATTCTGATGACGATCATCGGACAACTGCTGTATAAGAAATTATTTGAAAGTGCTGCAAGGCTCCAGGAAATCAAGATAGATGGATATACAGTCGTATCCTTTCTATCCTTTTGGTTCATGTACTTTTTTACAAGCCAGCATTTGTGGAGCCAAGCACTGCCGGGAATTCTGATTGCTGCCGTTCTTTGGCAACAAAGAAAAAGAGTACCGGCAAGTGTCTCAGTCTTTATGCCGATTTTAGGAGGAGCCTATTTACTACAGCCATACTATGCCATCATCCGACAGGTAAATGTCCCGCCATTATGGGAGCGGGAGGTCTGTGTCCTGCCCATTATCATTCTAATGATTTTCATTCGCCGAAGTTTAAAAGGCCGATTTGCGGATGTTACAAAGTTGATCCAATGGGGAGTACTCATTATCGTAGCACTGCTCTTAGTCCAAGATGGAATGGCAAGCAACACGATATATGATGCGATAATAGTAGGATCTCTCTCCTTGATTTCAATGTTGACGGGGATGTTTCTGCAAGTTAAATCATATTTTTTCGTCGGTTCTGGAGTTTTACTGTTAAACGTTTTCTTACAAACCAGGCCATATTGGGGGAATATGCCGTGGTGGGTTTATTTATTAATTGCGGGGTTAATCCTGATCGCTGTTGCCAGCTTTAATGAATGGCATAAGCAAAAAGTACAAAAGGGTGAAACAACCTTTATAGCCATAGTGAAAGAAAAAGTTATTGATAAAATGAGAAAATGGGATTAAATCATGTTGAACTATCCCGTCGTTCCCAGATGATTCATCTTTTATTGAAAAATAATATAAAGTCTGTTATAATAGAATTAATCAAATAACTGTAGTAAATGGAGGAGCCTGTCACCAAGGGAGTAGTATGTCCTTTGGTAGACGGGCTCTTTTTATTTTCTCACAAAAGGAGTCTGTTTATAAAAAAACAGACTTTTTTTAATTTTATGAAAAAGGAAAGGTGATTTGATGCAATTACTTTTTGAATTAGCGATTATTTTACTGGCTTCGAAAATTGCAGGTGAAATAAGTGTAAAATTAGGGCAGCCCTCAGTACTCGGAAAGCTGCTTGTGGGAATTCTTTTAGGCCCTGCTGTATTAGGACTTGTTACAGAGACGAAAACATTAGAGGAAATAAGCCAAATTGGCGTTATTTTGTTAATGTTTATCGCTGGTATGGAAACGGATTTAGATGAATTTAAACGGTCAGGGAAGGCGTCAACACTTGTAGGATTAAGCGGAATTATCGTTCCGTTATTTGTTGGCTACCTTGCTGGAATTTTCATGAATATGACCACGTTTGAAGCGATTTTTTTAGGTCTATTGCTTTCGGCAACAAGTGTCAGTATTTCTGTTCAAGCACTTAAAGAGTTGAATAAAATGCAGTCAAGAGAAGGAACCACCATTTTAGGTGCAGCAGTCATCGATGACGTCGTGGTTATTATTGCCCTAGCCTTTTTAATGAGTATGGCAGGCGGGGATGTCAATCTAAGTATGGTAATAGTGAAAAAGGTTCTCTTTTTCGCAGGTGCTATCTTAGCGGCATGGAAGGTAGTCCCATGGGTATTAAAGAAGTTTGCCCCATTAAACGTGACAGAATCATTGCTTTCCGCGGCATTAATCATCTGCTTTCTGTTTGCTTATGTAGCGGAATTAACGGGTGTTGCCGCCATCATTGGCGCCTATATAGCAGGTGTTGCAATCAGTCAAACGAAATTTAAACATGAAATATTTGAAAAAGTAGAAACTGTTGGCTATTCGATTTTTGTCCCTGTTTTTTTCACTTCCATTGGTGTGAAAGCAAGTTTTGATGGACTTTCACAGCATTTTGGTGTGATTATTGGTTTAAGTATTCTAGCCATCTTAACAAAATTAATTGGTGCCGCAGCGGGTGCCAAATTAGCGAAGTTTTCATGGAAAAGCTCGATGGGAATTGGAGCGGCCATGGTTTCACGGGGAGAGGTAGCCTTAATAATTGCTTCCATTGGCTTAGAAACGAAGTTAATTAATCAAGAACTGTTTTCCATACTAGTCATTGTTGTTCTAGTTACCACCATTGTAACACCACCAATGATGAAATTCTTTTTTAAACAAAACGAAAGACAAAAAGCGGTGAAGATTACTGCCTAATAAAGAGAAAACAATCCAGCCCTCCGATTGGGCTGGATTGTTTTCAAATAAGATAGGATTTAATTCATTTCTGCTTTAAGAAACGTCCAGCGCATGCACCCTAGCAGCTAATGCTGAGTAGGGTGCATGCGATTTTCACATTAAGAAGCAGATTTAAGTTGTTTTTGGTCGGTTTGCTTGCCAACATTTTTTAAACCGATAAAAAACCTCGTTGTGAAAATAATGGCTGCTACAATAACAAAGATCCCGCAGATGGCACCAACCTGGTCAGACCCTGTCCATTCTGGAAGATGTTCAGCCCAGCGTCTTGGGGCACTTATTTTTCCGGCATAAAGGAACGAGCCTGCAATCCCGGAAAAGAATAAGAAATAGATGGAAATAGCAAATTTATCAAGTCCTGTTTGCTTTTGTGTTCCTTCGATTTTATTGAAATAATACATAAAACCGAAAATCATGGCAACAACACCCATCCCCATGTACGTATGAAAATGTCCTGGTACCCATTTCGTATTGTGCATCACATGGTTTACGACAATAGTAGCATCAATAATGGCAGGCACGGCACCGGCAACCCAGCCGAACATTGCTAAGAACATCATACTAGAAGCAAAGTCCCATTTAACAGCAGAACGGAAGACAATCATTAACGCACCATAAGCGGTAACGACCATAACGGGAAGTCCGTTTGCGTAAGAAAAAATTTGACCGATGATTAACATCCATCGTGGTACAGCAAAATCCATTAATAAGTGGTGTGTATAAATCATTAGGGTAAATAAGGTTGAAAAATTCCAGGCAATTAAAAAGGCTTTATTTGATTTCCAAGGGCGTCCCGTATACTCGGATAACACTTCATAAACTGCAATTACCGCCATATAAATTGTACAATTAGCAAAAATATGGCCAAAAGCATACGTTAAATGCTTTGCAAGCATTGGATCAAAGGTAAAATTAGGATTAAGTATGTTAATGATGGATTCAACTAAGGCTGTTGCACCGGCAAGAATTCCCGTTGAATTCGCTATGATGACCATTGTAGTGGCAACCACTGCTGGAGGTGGTCCATATCCTTTTTTACCTCTAAAAATATAGTCCCAGCCTAAGGATTTTCCTAATCCGCCATATTCCTTAATAAGGCGGGCAGCTAAGTAAAAATACATAACTAGGTAACCTACACCTAATAGGAGGAGACCGAATAAAAACAATAATGCTCCTGTAGTACCGTATATTTTGGCTGAGAATGATGGAAGTGGGTACAAGAATGTCCAGCCATCAGAAAAATTAAACCCAAAAATGGCAGTCAAAATCATCACGACACCAATTAAAGACAAAATTAAATTAGCAAAAAATACTTTATGATTTAAAAGAATATATTTTGAAAGGTAATACCACATGATGGCGCTTCCACCCAGAGCAGCAATACCAATCATACCCGTTCCATGAATGGTCATAACCTTATAAAACATCTGTGCAGGAATTTTAATCAGATTGCCTTGGTTCAATAACATGATTACACCGAAGATCATCATTAAAACCAGAACCACAGAGGTAACCATTAATGATAAAGCAACGCCTTTTTTAATCGAGTTCCGTGCATTACTTTCCATCTTATTTTCCCCCCTTAGGTTTCACAACGATGTCTTTAATCATCACATGATGGCCTGCGCTGCAATATTCCAAACAAAGGATCTTATAGGTTCCTGGTTTATCAAATGTGATGCTGACCGTATTTTTGTACCCAGGCATTGCCTGTGTCTGAGCTATCAGCTCCATTTTTGTGTCATAAAGACCAAAACCATGGGTAACATCCTTACTCGTGACGCGAAACTGTACTGGCTCCCCAACCGTAAAGTTTTCATCACTTAATTGCCAGGCAAATTGCATCCCCGTTACCTCCACAACTTTGCCATCCTCTTTAGCAAGGACATGCTGGTTGTGATAAGGAAGCTTGCTCAATGATATGGCTGAAGCAAATCCCATGATGGCAAGCAAGCCAAGGAAATAAAACTTGCGAATTTTGTAGCCTTTTTCTTGAATCGGTCCATACTCTCTTAATTTTCTCGATTCTCCATACACGAACGAAAAAGCAAGTGCTATGAGGAAAACGAAAAACAATGTAGCGTACCACGCGATAGATTGGTACATACTATCCCTCCCATTATCTGAATCTCAGAGTGAGCAGTCCCCCAACCGCCACCTGATTCATTTCCCATTGTAAACTGCTTTTTGTGAAAAAATAGTGAACTATATCATACTTTTACTAGTAATCTGTTAAAAAAGAAAAATACCCCCATGATTTGATAAGGACGGTCGAATTATCTGGTACATGAACAAGAACGCTATGGAGGTTAGATAATGGGAATCGTGTTTATTGATATTGACAAATTACTTGAAACTACATCGGATCTAACATCTGAGAAGAATAGTCAAATGGTAAAGAAGGTTGAAATTGATCAATTACTAGAAAAGACTCGTGATTGGTAAAATCATAAATTGTTCAATATATAATATGAATAGGGTGCCTTCTACTTAGTAGAAGGCTTTTTACATGGATCACCTGGATACTATGGGTGCATTTTTTTGATAAAGAGATTTATTCTTGACAAGAAATGCTATTATGCGTTACTATATACCAGTAGTCAGTAATACTGAATATAAGTAAAACATAGTACCTATGTTACCGAGCACTGGATAAACTATAGTGAAATACTAATGGGGTGGTATTTTGGAAAATATTACAGAAATGCTGAAAGGAGTACTTGAGGGTTGTGTACTTGAAATCATCAGCCGCGGCGAAACCTATGGCTATGAAATCACACAACAGTTGCGAGAACTTGGATTCGCAGATGTAGTTGAAGGCACCGTTTATACGATTACATTAAGGCTTGAGAAAAACAATCTGGTGGATATCGAGAAAAAGCCATCCACTATGGGGCCACCGAGAAAATTTTACACACTCAACGCTGCAGGGCATGAGCAACTTGAACTTTTTTGGAAAAAGTGGGAATTCATCTCAAGTAAAATTAACGAACTCAAAACTAAAAACATCAAAAGGAGAGAAGGAAAATGAATATTTTTGAAAAAATTATCGGGAGTTTGGATGACAAGCGGGAATGGAAGGAGCTGGAGTCGCGTGCAAAGGCACTTCCAAGTGAGTACCGCAACGCATACAAAGCTATTCAAAAATATTTGTGGACTTCTGGTGGTGGCCCAACTGACTGGAAGGACAGCAGCCGTATCTTCGGCGGAATTCTCGATCTCTTTGAGGAAGGAGCAGCGGAAGGCAAGAAAGTCACTGCCCTAACGGGCGAGGATGTTGCTTCCTTCTGTGACGATCTAGTGAAGGATGAGCAAACTTGGAAGGATAAGTATCGCAAAAAGCTGAACGATACGATTGGCCGTGGCTAACGGCAAGGCCCTAGTGGCTTTTCGCCTATTACCTACAAAGAAATAGATCAATAAATAATGCTGACTGAATAGCTGGCAACAAATGAGAATTGCCACCATTACTATTCAGTCAAATTTTTACCCTAGTAGTAAGTAATACAGACTATTAGTCGTACTAGGTAGGGGAGTGTAGGAATCTAGCGCATTGTTGTGCTTTTAATTGGGAGGAAAAAAAGATGAGTGATACAGCGATTTCTGTAAAAGGAATAACAAAATCCTTTAAAGACAAGGAAGTCTTAAAGGGGGTGGATTTTGAGGTGCGGCGTGGTGAAATTTTTGCACTGCTGGGCTCAAATGGTGCAGGCAAGACGACAACGGTCAGCATCCTCTCAACGCTGTTGAAACCCGATGACGGTGAAGTAGGTATTTGTGGCTTTGACGTCCAGCGTCAACCGGATCATGTTCGTCAGAGTATTAGCCTGACAGGGCAGTTCTCAGCTTTAGATGGTTTGCTCACCGGCCGGGAAAATCTAATGCTGATCGCCAAGTTACGAGGAGTTCCCAATCCCGCTAAAGTCGTCGACCAGCTACTTGCAAAATTCAGCCTGACCGATGCATCCAACCGCCGGGCGGACAAATATTCCGGGGGGATGAAGCGCCGGCTTGATATCGCCATGAGCCTGATCGGGACGCCAGCAGTCATATTTCTCGACGAACCGACGACAGGGCTTGACCCCGAAGCGCGGATGGAAGTCTGGAAAAGCGTCAAGGAACTTGCCGGCAGTGGTACGACCATCTTACTGACGACCCAGTATCTGGAGGAAGCCGAACTACTAGCCGACCGTATCGCTATCCTACATGATGGAAAAATCATCACAACTGGTACCCTTACCGAACTTAAGGAGATGTTCCCGCCCGCGAAAGTGGAATACATCGAGAAGCAGCCAACATTAGAGGAAATTTTCCTTGCGGTCATCGGAAAAAAGGAGGAGATGTAAATGAAAAGCACAACAGGTGTATTACTTGGGCGGTTAATGACCAATATCATGCGTAGTCCTGATACGATTATCACGGTGGCGATTACACCGATTATGATGATGATGCTGTTTGTCTACGTATTTGGCGGCGCCATAGAGACTGGCACGGATAACTACGTCAATTATTTATTGCCGGGAATCTTGCTGATGACTATCGCTTCCGGTGTTGCTTATACTTCCTTGCGGTTATTTAATGACGTAAAGAGTGGGTTGATGGTGCGTTTCATTACCATGCCCATTAAGCGCTCGTCGATATTGTGGGCTCACGTGTTGACCTCGCTTGTTTCCAATGCGCTTACTGTCGTGGCGGTTATCCTCATCGCTCTTTTGATGGGTTTTCATCCTTACGCTGATATTTTGGATTGGCTTGCGGTAGTTGGGATCCTTGGACTGTTTACACTGGCGTTGACATGGCTGGCTGTCATTCCCGGATTGACAGCAGGGTCAATGGAAGGGGCAACAGCATACTCGTACCCGCTGATTTTCCTGCCATTTATTAGTTCCGCTTTTGTACCTACCGAAACCATGCCTAAAATTGTTCGTTTGTTTGCTGAGAACCAGCCCGTGACTTCAATTGTGAATTCCATTCGTGCCCTCTTGTATGAAGGGGCTGCCGGCAACGGTATATGGATCGCGCTTGCCTGGTGCGTTGGCATTATGGTCATCGCATACTCCATTGCCAGCCAAGTATTTAAATGCCAGTTAAGGTAATCGAGCCAATATGGGATTTACCATATTTATTGTCGGCTATTGAGATAAATGTACCTGAACATGCAATCCAATAATTAATATTATTTATAGGATATTATTGCAATTACTAAAAAAGAAAGAGAATAAAATAAATAGCGATCGATAGTTATTTAAAAGCCTTGGTGCCTTCTACTAAAATAGAAGGTATTTTTTCTATCATTTATTCTATTGCTTTAAAGCAAAAAAATATTTTTGCATTTTCTATTGCTTTTAGCCCAAAAAAATACTAGAATAATTTTTAATATATGAAATTTTTAGAAAATTAGATGTTTAATTTAGGGGGATGTAAACTAATGAAGAAAAAAGTAAAAGGACTTTCGATTGCGTTGGCGGGAATGCTGCTGCTGGCCGGCTGTGGCAGTAAAGAATCTGCAGGTGGTTCGGAAAAGGATGGTGCAGATAAGGAGTTTAAGGTCGGTATTAGCCAATTTGCTCCGCATCCGTCTTTAGATGCTGCGACAGAAGGATTTAAAAAGGCTTTAAAGGACAAAGGACTTAAGGTAAAGTATGATGATCAAAATGCCCAGGCGGATCAAAATAATGTTCAAACGATTGCCAAGAATTTCGTTGGCGACAAGGTAGACTTAATATTTGCCAATGCTACTCCTAGTGCAACAGCGGCATTAAATGCGACAAAGGAAATCCCTATCGTCTTTACATCCGTAACAGATCCGGTAGTATCTGAATTGGTGGAAGCACTTGATAAACCGGGAAAAAATATAACCGGAACAACTGACAACCATCCTGATGCAACGAAAACAACGATTCATTTTATTACTGACGAAGTAAAGGCAAAAAATATTGGTGTCATCTATAATTCAGGTGAAGTAAATTCAGAAGTACAGGTAAAAGAAGTGAAAAAGTTAGTGGAGGAAAAAGGAGCTAAGCTTGTTGAAGTTTCAGTTGCCACTACATCAGAAGTGAAACAAGCTACTGAGTCATTGGTTGGCCGTGTGGATGCGATTTACGTTCCTACAGATAATACGGTTGTTACCGCTCTTGATTCTGTTATTGCCGTTGCCAACAGCAAAAAAATTCCGCTTTTCGTTGGTGAACTTGATTCTATGAAAAAAGGCGCGGTTGCGGCAAGCGGCTTTAGTTATTTCGACCTTGGCTATCAATCCGGCTTAATGGCGGTTGATATTTTAACTGGAAAGAAAAAGCCGTCTGAAATTCCTGTTGAACTTCCTAGTAGCTTAAAACTAGTTATTAATAAAGAAGCTGCCAAAGCACAAGGATTAGATGTAAAAGAGGAATGGAGCAAGCTTGGAGAATTCTACGATGGCAAATAAGAAATAAACCCTTTTCAAGGGGGATGCCTTTAAGAGGGGGTACCTCCTTGATTGGTACATAAGTAACGAAGGGCTAATGATAATTTTAGTTCTAATGACTCAATGAAAGGATGATCTCAATGTTTACAGCCATATTTGGATCATTTGAAGCAGGTATCATCTATGCGATTATGGCGCTGGGCGTCTATCTTTCCTTTCGTATTCTGGATTTCCCGGATTTAACGGTTGATGGGAGTTTTGTAACGGGTGCAGCACTATCTGCGGTATTAATCGCGAATGGAGTAGACCCATTTATCGCTACAATTGCTGCCCTTTTTGCCGGTTTTGCTGCCGGATGTATAACGGGACTATTGCATACATTCGGGAAGATTAATAACTTGCTCTCCGGAATCCTAATGATGATTGCCCTTTACTCTATTAATCTTAGAATTATGGGACGTTCAAATATTCCTTTATTGAATACAGATACTGCTTTTACAAAAATCAGTGGCTTTTTTGAAAAAACAGGAATTGATTCGTTCTTCAATAGTATTCTCACTGCGGTTGGTCTTGGTGACGATCTGCCGGAAACATGGGGAATTCTTATTTTCATGATCTTTGTAACCTTCCTAATTAAATTTTTAACGGACTGGTTTTTAAAAACGGAGATTGGCCTTGCGATTCGAGCTACAGGGGACAATAAACGGATGATTCGCAGCCTTTCCGCTAATACCAACCTACTGGTCATTCTTGGTCTTGGCTTATCAAATGCGTTGGTTGCATTCTCAGGCGCCTTGATTGCTCAACAGAGCGGATTCGCTGATGTTGGGATGGGAATTGGGATGATTGTCATTGGTTTAGCTTCTGTCATCATTGGTGAAGCGTTATTTGGGACACGGACGATTGCAAGAACCACCCTTGCCGTTATTGGCGGTGCCATTATTTATCGAATTGTGATTACCTTAGCGCTACGGGTAGATTTCTTGGAAACGGGTGATATGAAACTTATTACGGCTTTGATTGTCATAATTGCCCTAACTGCTCCGAAGATTATTGGCAGTACCAAAGAAAAAAAGCGGAAAGCTCGAAGAAAAGTGGAATTAATGAATATTATCCAAACTTCGGCAGAGGCGAAGGGGGAACATCATGCTGCAATTAAATCAGATTCATAAGATTTTTAATGAGGGCACACCTGATGAGAAAATTGCCATCGATCATGTGACACTTTCCCTTAATCCAGGAGATTTCGTGACGGTCATTGGCAGTAACGGTGCCGGGAAATCAACGTTAATGAATATCATTTCAGGCGTGTTAACACCTGATGTAGGGGCGGTTCAAATTGGTGAAAAGAATGTCACCAATATGTCGGAATTTAATCGTTCAAAGATGATAGGGCGTGTCTTTCAAGATCCGATGGCCGGCACAGCTCCAAGTATGACAATAGAAGAGAATCTCGCAATGGCCTATTCCCGGAACAAAATAAGAACACTGCGAAGTGGCGTTACGAAAAAAAGACGGGATTATTTCCGTGAAGTATTGGAATCACTTCACCTCGGACTGGAGAACCGTCTAAATGCTAAGGTTGGTTTGCTCTCTGGAGGAGAACGGCAGGCCCTATCCTTATTAATGGCTACCTTCACAGAACCGTCCATCCTTCTTTTAGATGAACATACGGCAGCACTTGATCCATCGCGGGCAGAAGTGATCACGAACCTAACAAAAGAAATTGTGGATAAATACAATCTTACAACCTTAATGGTAACCCATAATATGCAGCAGGCAATTGACCTAGGAAACCGATTAATCATGATGGATAAGGGACAAATTATTTTAGAGGTGAATGAGGAAGATAAGAAACATCTTACGATTGAAGGTTTATTGAGTGAATTCAAAAGAATTCGCGGTGTGCAAATGGCGAGTGACCGTGCAGTTCTTTCATAGGCTAAAAAATTTTTCAACAATTTTAGACAGCCATTTTATGGTTCAACTATATTTCCAATACGAAGATGATGAAAACATACCCTGTTTAGGTATGTTTTTTCTTTTTTCAACGGGAAATAATGCGGATTAAAAGGTTGGGCCTTTAGCACCCAACAGCGGTATTGCTTTACACCCAACTCTTGAGTGGACAACAACATTCCATTTAAAATTAATTCTGAATATTATAACTGTTATTGGAGGTAATATGATGAAAGAAAAGCGAATTAGAGCTAACCAGCTAGTTGATGACTTTTTTCCTGTACGGGATGTTGATTATATTGAGATTTACACCGGCAATGCCAAGCAAGCCTGTCATTTCTTTTGTACAGCATATGGGTTTAAGCCTGTTGCCTATTCAGGTCTTGAAACCGGAAATCGTGAAACCACTTCCTATTGTGTGAAGCAGCGCAATATTCGTCTCGTGATAACTGGATCATATGCAGAGGAGAGCAGGGTGGCCCAGTTTGTTAAAAAACATGGTGATGGCGTCAAGGACGTGGCCCTCTTGGTTGACGATGTGGAGAAAGCGTTCGAAGAAGCTGTCAGTAGAGGTGCGATTGTCCATGCTGCTCCATATGAAATGGCGGACGCCCATGGAGTTGTCAAGAAAGCCGTTCTAGGTACATATGGCGATACCATCCATACGTTGATTGAACGGAAAAATTATCAGGGAGCATTTTTGCCAGGCTTTGAACCATATACCGCATCATTACCGATAGTGGATACTGGGCTAATTGGAATTGACCATGTTGTGGGTAATGTCGAGAGGATGGAGGAATGGGTGGAATATTATTCAAAGGTAATGGGCTTTAAAGAAATGAAACATTTCTCTGACAAGGACATTACGACTGAGTATTCTGCCTTGATGTCAAAGGTAATGCATAACGGCGGCAGGATTAAGTTCCCAATCAATGAACCAGCCGAAGGCAAGCGTAAATCACAAATCCAGGAATTTTTAGAGTTCTACAATGGCCCTGGTGTGCAGCATTTGGCGATTTTGACTGAAGACATTGTTTCAACCGTAACTGAGTTAAAAAAGAACGGAGTAGAATTTCTGAAGACGCCGAGCACCTATTATGACTCATTAGGAGAGCGGATTGGAAAAATTGATGAGGAAATTGAAAAGCTGCGGGAACTAGATATTTTGGTTGACCGTGATGATGAAGGGTACTTATTGCAGATTTTCACAAAACCAATTGTAGACCGCCCTACGTTATTTATCGAGATCATTCAGCGTAAGGGTGCCCGTGGTTTTGGAGAAGGAAACTTTAAAGCGCTATTTGAATCAATTGAACGCGAACAGGAAAGACGTGGAAATCTATAAAATTTTGGTTTTATTAGGTTATCGGCGAATCTTAAAAGATCAACAATCTATTTAGAAAAAATCATAATCAATAGCAATGAATCGAGGTGTAACCAATTTGGAGATTACTCCTGAAACTCTTGAATGGAGAGAGGCATATAAACTATTAGTGGGGTCTATTTTACCTCGTCCGATCGCTCTTGTGTCAACCAAAGATGAGAATGGTACAGCCAATGCGGCACCGTTCAGTTTCTTTACAGCTATTTGTGCTGACCCCATGCTTATTTGCTTTTCACCCCTGCGAAGGGGTAAGGATGGTGCAAAAAAAGATACGTTGGTCAATATAGAAAAAACGGGTCAATTTGTTATCAATATTGTCAGTAATGCAATGGCGGAACAAATGAATGAATGTGCGATTGAATTTGCTCCTGAAATCGATGAACTGGAAGAATCGGGTCTATCGAAAGAACCAAGCGTAAAGGTACGAGGACTACGTATCAAGGAATCTCTCGTCCATTTCGAGTGTGAACTCTATCAGGTGCTCCATTTTGGCGATACTCCCGGTGCCGGCAGCCTTGTCATCGGCAAAGTAGTTCATGTACACGTGAACGATGACCTTTTTGACAAGGGGAGAATAGATACAGAAAAATTACAGCCGATTGGCAGAATGGCCGGTACTATCTTTACTGACCCATTGGCTAAAACGTTTGAAATGATTCGAAAAACGGAAAAAAGGTGAGCTCTGTGAAATTTGTTACCTTTGCAAAAAAAGATGGCTCAATCCGTGCGGGATGGTTAGCCGATGAAGATCATGTAGTAGATATGAAGGAAGCATCCGGTGGGACACTCCCTGATAATCTAGTGAATTTTCTCGATCATTCTGAAGAATTTATGAAAATAGTGAATCATTTTAATCCAAGTGGGCAAACAGGGATCTACCGGATGAGTGATATTCAATTAAAAGCACCACTCCCCGTCCCTAGAAGTTTTCGGGACTTTTATGCCTTTGAGCAACATGTAAAAACGGCTAGAGAGAACCGAGGTCAAGAAATGATACCGGAGTGGTATGAGATTCCTGTTTTTTATTTTTCCAATCACTTAGCGATTAAAGGGCCGGAAGAAGGCATTGTAAAACCAAAAGAGTGCGAGTGGCTTGATTATGAGCTTGAAATTGCTTGCATTATTGGGAAAGAGGGCAGAGATATCCCTCGGGATAGGGCAGATGAATATATATTCGGTTATTGTATTTTAAATGATTGGAGTGCTAGAGACCTGCAAAGAAAGGAGATGAAGGTCGGACTTGGTCCTGCGAAGGGAAAGGATTTTTCCACCTCTATCGGTCCGTGGATTGTCACCAAGGACGAACTGAAACCATTTAAAGCTGGAAATGGTTTTAATCTCTCCATGCATGCCCGTGTGAATGGTATCCTGCTATCGGAAGGAAATATGAAGGACTTATATTATTCCTTTGCTGAGATGATTGCTAGAGCATCACAGGACGTTACGCTTTATCCAGGTGAAATGATCGGATCTGGAACGGTTGGCACAGGATGTATCCTTGAATTAGGTGAGGAAATTCATCGCTGGCTCGAACCTGGTGATGAAGTAGAATTGGAGATAGAACAAATAGGTGTGTTGAAGAATACGATTATCACTGGAAACGAGGAGGTGAGGTGATGTATTACCGTCAAATGGGAAAGGTTCCCCATAAACGACACACCATGTTGAAAAAAGACGATGGCAGCTTGTATAGAGAGCAGGTGATGGGAACAAGGGGGTTTTCAGGAACACAATCGATTTTGTACCACCATTTTATGCCAACGGAAGTGGTAAAGGCAGAAATGATTGGCAGCTATTTACCGGAATATGAAGAGCAGCAGTCGTTAAGGCACCGGCATTTTTTTACTAGTCAAATAGGGGTGCAGGGTGATGCACTAAAAGCAAGGACCTATTTATTAGGTAATCAGGATTTACTGATTGGAACAGCGAACGTGACGGCAGAAATGAAACATTTTTACCGCAATGGCGACGGAGATGAAATGCTTTTCATTCATCATGGCAGAGGGAAGCTCGAGACAATGTTCGGGACGATTTCCTACCGGCCGGGTGATTACCTAGTGATTCCAATTGGGACCATTTTTCGGATAATCCCGGATGAAAATGAAAGGACAAAAATGCTTTTTGTAGAATCCTTTAGTCAAATTACGACTCCAAGGCGCTACCGGAACGAATATGGTCAGCTCTTAGAACACAGCCCATTCTGTGAGCGTGATATCCGCGGCCCAGAAATGTTGGCGACGTTTGCTGAAAAAGGAGAGTTTGAGGTAGTTACAAAATCAAGAGGGATGATTTCATCGCATATACTCGGACACCATCCTTTCGATGTGGTTGGCTGGGACGGCTATTTATATCCGTGGGCTTTTAATATCGAGGATTTTGAACCAATTACTGGCCGAGTTCATCAGCCACCACCAGTCCATCAAACATTCGAAGGGAATAATTTTGTTGTCTGTTCCTTTGTGCCACGTTTGTATGATTACCACCCGCAAGCTATCCCAGCTCCGTATTATCACAGCAATGTCAACAGTGACGAACTCCTCTATTACGTCGAGGGTAACTTCATGAGCCGTAAAGGGGTGAAAGAGGGTTCGATCACATTACATCCAAGTGGGATCCCGCATGGTCCACATCCCGGGAAAACGGAAGCGAGTATTGGCAAAAAGGAAACATTGGAGCTGGCCGTAATGATTGACACCTTCCATCCTCTGAAAATTGTAAAGTCGGCACAAAACATTGAAGACACTGCATATATGTATTCTTGGCATGAAAAGAAGGAGTAACTTAAAAAACAATCCAACTTTATTTGTTGGATTGTTTTTTTCAAAGAGTACATAAAAAGTGGTATTGTAGTAGTAAGAGAAAATACAGGAATGGGGGTGAAATCATGGAGTTGGAAAAGGTTTTAGGCAAATTAAATGGTCATTCACCTAAAATCCTTGGAAGTGAAACATTTTCAAAATATGCTGTCATGGTGCCATTGCTGCAAAAGGAGGATGGGATTCATGTGTTATTTGAGGTCCGTTCCCTTGAATTAAGAAGGCAGCCCGGAGAAATTTGTTTTCCAGGGGGAAGAATGGATGCTGACGATCTCGATGAAGCAAGCACAGCCATTCGTGAGACGGTTGAGGAATTAGGCATTGATAAAGAGCAGATTTCGGGCGTGTATCCCCTGGATTATATGATTTCACCTTTTGGAATGATGCTCTATCCTTTCGCGGGATACATTAATAGGCCTGAGGACATTCAGCCCAATCCTGCGGAGGTTGGCGAGATATTTACGGTCCCACTCTCTTTTTTAATTGAAAATGATCCTGAAATCCATCATGTTCAATTAAAAGCAGAACCGGAGAAAAGTTTTCCGTATGATTTAATACCCGGCGGTGAAAATTACAAATGGCGCACCAGAGGGATTGAGGAATATTTTTACCGCTATAATAATCGGGCGATTTGGGGGCTAACCGCAAGGATCCTTGCTCATTTTATTGAAATCATTCGCTAATCATTTTAGTTCCCCGATTAATTAATTTGAGCAGGTTTCTTGGTTTTTAGACCGCTTTTTACTATAGTAACTATATTAATAAAAATTCACCTAGGATAAAGGAGTATTGATTTATGAAAATAGTTGCTATCGTGGGAAGTAATCGGAAACAATCGATTAATAAAAAACTTGTTGCGTTTATGAAGGAACGTTATCGTGATAAAGTTGATATTGAAATTTTACCGATTGGAAATTTACCAATGTACAACCAAGATGATGAATTAACTCCGTCGGAAGTCGTTACGGAAATCAAAAAAAGGGTTGCAGAAAGTGATGGTGTCCTCATCGCCACTCCAGAATACAATCATTCCATTCCTGCTTTTTTAAAAAATGCGCTTGACTGGTTTTCACGAGTAGACAAAGTCATGATCAAGAAACCAGTCATGGTGGTAGGTGCGACGCCAGGTGTGATGGGAACTATTAGAGCGCAGCTTCATCTACGACAAATATTGCATGCATTGGGAGCCCTAACTTTGCCAGGTAACGAAGTCCTAATCAATGCCGCATTAGAAAAAATAGATACAGAGGGCAACATGACACACGAACCGACCCTCGCATTTCTTGATACTGTAATGGATAACTTTATGGATTGGGTTGAAAAAACAAAATATCTATAAAAAGTAATAGTGAGATTTCCTTATGGGGTCTCACTATTTTTATATAATCGCTCACGATTGTCTATCTTGAGGAGACAAATGTACATATAAGGCGGAAAAAACTCTTGAATATTTTCAAAATTGTAATAAAATAAGGATTATATTTTTTAAAAGAGTAGGGGATGTCACACGATGAAGGTCACAAAATTTGGCGGTTCCTCTTTAGCATCCGGAAAACAGCTTGAAAAGGTATTTCAGATTGTTATATCTGATCCTGAAAGAAAAGTTGTCGTCGTTTCAGCTCCGGGGAAGAGATTTGCAGAAGATACAAAGGTTACCGATTTATTGATTGAATGTGCAGAGCAATGTTTAGAAAATCAATATCCTAAGGAAATGCTTGAAGCTGTTATGGAAAGATATACAGCGATAGCAGAAGAATGTAATCTTTCCGAAGAGGTGATTCAGGAAATTTACGATGATTTAGTGACCAGGCTTAACAGCAACAAACATAAACCAGATCGGTTTATCGATTTGCTTAAAGCGAGTGGTGAGGATAATAATGCAAAATTAGTGGCAGCTTATTTTCGTGAGTGGGGTGTCGACGCGACCTATGTCAACCCAAAAGAGGCAGGCCTTCTGGTTAGTGCTGAACCGGGAAATGCTCAAGCATTACCGGAAGCATATGAACGCTTATATTCATTGCATAAGCACCCAGGAATATTAATTTTTCCTGGATTCTTTGGCTATAGCGAGGAGGGGGAGGTATTCACATTTTCACGCAGCGGTTCCGATATTACCGGCTCTATCCTGGCTAATGCGCTAAAGGCAGAACTTTATGAAAATTTCACGGATGTGGATGCTGTCTATTCCGTCAATCCAACTATCGTGAAAAGGCCGAAGGAAATTAAAGAATTGACTTATCGTGAAATGCGAGAGCTTTCCTATGCTGGATTTACTGTCCTACATGATGAAGCACTTGTCCCGGCATTTAGAGCAGGAATTCCTGTCCACATTAAGAATACTAACAACCCTGCCGCACCGGGAACAAGGATTGTTAATGAACGGGATAATACGAATGGTCCTGTTATCGGGATTGCCAGTGACAAAGGGTTTTGCAGCATCTATGTAAGCAAATACTTAATGAATAGGGAAGTTGGCTTTGGACGCAAGCTGTTAGCTATATTGGAAGATAGTGGTCTTTCCTATGAACATACTCCATCGGGAATTGACGATGTGTCTGTTATTTTAAGAGAAAACCAGCTTAATGAGAAAATAGAGGCAGATATCATCAATCGGATTAAGACAGAACTACATGCGGATGAAGTGAAAATCGAACATAGCCTTGCACTCATCATGGTGGTTGGGGAAGGCATGCGTCATAATGTCGGTACGATGGCAAAAGCCTCAAAGGCATTGGCAAGGGCAAGCGTCAATATTGAGATGATTAACCAAGGATCGTCAGAGGTCAGTATGATGTTTGGTGTTAAAGAGGTGGACGAAAAGAGAGCCGTTCAGGCCATCTACGAGGAGTTTTTTGCAGCTGTAACAGTTTAATGGTTATTGAAAAAAGGTACGCTGAGGATGGCGTACCTTTTAGTTTGATTTATTCAATTTTATCTTTGTTCGAATTCCTGCCCATACGGCAATCACGAGTCCGCCCACGGTATCGGCCACTAAATCAGTCATTGTGTCCTTATTACCTCCGCCTTGTAAAGTCATCCCTAAAAATTGGTCGCAGCTAAATTCATAAATCTCCCAAATCACACCGCCAAGTGCTGCGAAGGAGAGAGTAAATAAGAAAACAAACCATGGAGAAATTTCATCACCAGCATTTCGGTGGATCAATCTTTCATATAAAGCAATGCCCGAAAAAGCAAGAATGGCACCGCTGACTAAATGCATAAATGTGTCCCACCAACCGAGTCCATACCATCCTCGGATCGACCCGAAATACTGTGAGCCAATTAAGAAGATTAAATAGGAAATGACAATCGGTAAATTGAACTGAAGTTTTGTAAAAAGGGCTAAAAGCAGGGGGATGGCGCCACAGATAATTCCTCCAATGGCTACAGTTGATTTAAAGGTTACCCCATTTTTAAAGTAATAGACTGCTAAAATGGCCATGAAAATAACATATAAGGCACTAAAAATAATAACGAGTTTCCGATTCATTGATGCCACCTCAACTTTACACTGTCTTTTTTCTTACTAATGAGTAAAAAGCTACGATGAGGCCGCCGGCTACACCGCAAAGTAGATCATACATGGTATCGGTATTTCCACCACGCTGCATCGTGTGTGTAAAGGTCAAATCGCCAACAAACTCATAAATTTCCCATAGTACACCGGCTAAAACGGCAAGTGAGAACACGAAAAGAAAGAGGATTCCTGATGAGACATCTTGGCGGACTTTTTCAGGGATCAATCGTTTGTAAAGGGATATACCAACAAAACCAATGAGCATTCCTTTGTAAAAGTGAACGGAAGAATCCCACCATGTGTAATGCAGGTAAAAGCTTGCGATTGAACCTAGATATAACGATCCAAATAAAAAAAGATAATAACCGACGATGATGGGAATGTTAAATGGATTTTGTTTCATCCTTAATAAGCAAAGCGGTAATGCGCTAACTAAGATACCGCCGAGCGCAACCTGCCATCTAGAGGCATCACCTTTGACTAAATAATAAATAAATAAGGCAGTCATGAAAATGATAAACAAAATACTTAAAATGATAATAACTTTCCGTTTCACAGTGCTCACCTCATATCGAAGGACTATTAATAATTATGCCCAAACCAGCACAAATATAAATGTATTTAGCCATTGTGCTCGCAAACTGGCATCAAAAAAGGTATAGTGAAATGATAGTTGGCATCCATATTTATAAGTATATTGGTGGAGGATTTCAATGCAAAAGGCGCAAATACCAACATATGAGCGAATTGCCATCGATTTGGCGAATAGAATATACGATGGTAAGTTTAAAGTGGGGGAAAAAATTCATGGCAGATCAACCTTGGCAAGTGAATACAAGGTTTCCCCCGAAACTGTCAGAAGAGCGATAAAGATTTTGGAAGATGTGGAGATTGTGCATTCCACAAAGGGCAGCGGGATTGTGATTTCTTCGCGGGAAAATGCGTATAAGTATATTCACCGTTTTTCCAACCTGGCGAGTATAAAGGATCTGGAGAAACAGATGGCCACACTCATTTCTGAAAGAGCCAATCTCGATGATCAGCTTTTTGACACGTTAAGAAAGATCATGGACTACTCTGGCAAGCTTCGCCATACCAATCCGTTAGCTCCGATTGAGGTGGAAATATTTCCTGGCTGTATTCATATTGGAAAAACCATTTCAGAAATGAAATTCTGGCAAAATACTGGTGGAACTGTAATTGGCATGAAGCGGAAAGGTGAGTTAATTATCTCACCGGGGCCCTATGCATTAATCCTAGAAGGCGATGTATTGTTAGTTATTGGGGATGATAAAACATATGATAGAGTCCTTCATTTTTTAGAGGATTAGGATGCAAAAGAAAAAAGCCGGTTTATCACACCGGCTTTCTTCACTATTACTATTAATTTAATCCAGCAATCCTTCTTTTTCTAAAAATTCTTTTGCAACCTTTGCTGGTGACTCTTTGAGACTGTCAACTTTATAGTTGAGCTGGCGCATTTTATCATCTGATAGCTTACCAGCTAAGGAATTAATTGCCTTCTTCAGTTCCGGATGTTCTTTCAATGTTTCTTCCTTTATGACTGGCACTGCATAATATGGAGGAAAAAAGTTTTGATCATCCTTTAAGACCTTCAATTGAAATTCTTCAAGTAGCCCGTCAGTCGAGAAAGCATCGATGACATCACTTTTATGATTTTTCAATGCAGTATAACGTAAGCCGCCATCGACGGCTTTGACATCTTTAAAAGCCAAATTATAGGTTTTTTCAAGCCCGATTAATCCATCTTCCCGGTTGGGAAATTCAATCGTCGGCCCCATAATTAAATTACCACTTACTTTAGCCAAATCTGAGATCGTATTTAACCTATATTCTTCTGCTGTGTCCTGGCGAACGGCCAGGGCATAGGTATTATTAAATCCAAGTGGTTTTAATAACTCAATCCCATATTTTTGTTTAAATTCCTTTTGCACATAATCATATACCTTATCAGGGTTACTTTCCGGCGGTTGGTTTAAAATATTAACCAAGCCTGTACCGGTATATTCTACATACATATCAACGTCGCCATTCTTAAGGGCGCCAAAAGCAACCTGGGAACCACCAAGATTTAGTTTTCTTTCTACAGGTAGATCTGTTTTGTTTTCAATTAAATCGGCCAGCATGTTTCCTAATATCATCGATTCACTAAAGTTTTTAGAGCCAATGACAATTTTTTCTTCGGCGCTGGCGATGGAATATACCTTGAAACCACCTGCGATAACGATAATGATTGAGGCGAGAGCAATCATCCATCGTTTTGTTTTCTTTCCTGACTTTTTGGCTGTTCTTCGTTTACTTGTATAAGAAAGTGAGGCTTCAAGTTTTCCGACTACAAAGTCAATGAGGAGTGCTAAGATACAGGCCGGAATGGCTCCAGCTAAAATCATATGGTTATCAACGGTTTGTACACCTGAGAAAACAAGGTAACCTAGTCCACCTGCTCCAACGAATGCAGCAATTGTCATCAACCCAACTGCTGTTACCGCTGAAATTCTGATACCCGCCATAATCATCGGGAAGGCTAGCGGCAGCTGAACCTTTCTCATGGTTTGACTCTTAGTCAGACCGATGCCTTTGGCGGCTTCCAGAATGTCCCCGTCAATATTCGTCAACCCGGTATAGGTGTTCTTGACAATAGGGAGAAGAGAATAAAGAACGACCATTACAATGGCCGGTGCACTGCCGATTCCAATAAACGGAATTAGAAATCCAAGTAAAGCCAGACTTGGTACAGCTTGAATAACGTTTGTCGTCCCAATAATTGGTTTGGCTAGCTTTTTCTCGTTCGAAATTAAGATTCCTAACGGGATTCCAATAATAATGGCAATTAATACTGAAACGATACTTAAATATAAATGTTCACCCAGTAAATTGACGATTTGCTGATAATTTGCTGTTAGATAGTTCCAAAATCCACTCATTAAAACGCCACCTCCAGGTCAATTAATTGGCTACTTAAAGCCGATAAAATGCTGCTCCTTGTTATGAGTCCTGTTAACTGCTTTGCACTATTTACAACAGGAAGATAGCCAATTTTGTGCTCATTCATAGCTGCTAACACAGAAATTAAATTAGCATCCTGTGAAACAGAGAATACATTGTGCTCCATCACCATTTCTATTGAAGTGTTTCGATTGAGCAATTGGATACTTTTTAAAGTGACAAGTCCTTTTAGGACATTCTGTTTGTCTGTAACCATTAAACTATCAACCTTATTGTCTTTCATAATTTCAATGGCTTGTAAAACAGTACGCATGGCGGTTATTTTTATAGGCTGTTGAATCATAATATCCTCCGCCAACATCAGTTCTGGATTATTCCAAACCCTTCTTTTTCCAATAAAGCCTTCAACAAAATCATTCGCAGGATTTTTGAGGATATTTTCTGGCGTGTCGTATTGGAGAATATCGCCATCTTTTAATATACAAATCTTATCAGCTATTTTAATAGCTTCGTCCATGTCATGGGTGACAAAGATAATCGTCTTATTTAATTCCTTTTGCATTTGAAATAATTCATCTTGAAGTGAACTTCTTGTTACAGGGTCAAGTGCACTGAAGGGTTCATCCATTAAGATAATATCGGAGTCTGTGGAGAAGGCTCTTGCTACACCTACTCTTTGCTGCTGTCCGCCGCTTAATTCTTTAGGAAATCTGTGTAAGTATTCCTTAGGGTCTAAGCCGACCATTTCAAGTAAATCATTTGTTTTCTTCTCAATTAGGGCAGGATCTTCACCCTTAAGTTTGGGGATTAATTCCAAGTTTTCTTTAATCGACATATGTGGAAACAATCCAGTATTTTGAATGACGTAACCAATATTTCTGCGGAGTTCAATGGGATTCATTGTGGAGATATCTGTCCCATCCACAAAAATTTTACCCGATGTCGGCTGTATTAGTTTATTGATCATTTTAAGCAATGTTGTTTTTCCACAACCACTTGGTCCAATAAAGACAACTAATTGGCCGGGATCGATTTTTAATGAAAAAGGATTAATAATGGATTTTGTTCGATATTTTTTGACAATATCTTTAAATTCTATCAAGTTCATTCCCCCTTGTAATAACTTTTGTTTGATTAGTAACAACTCAATAGTAACACACAAGTTGTTACTTTGTCGAATGACTGAGTAAATAGCCGGCGAACAATTCTTTCCAAATGCATGTCAATTATGTACAATGAATGTATAAATAAAGTCTAAATAATGAGGGGGAATGAATGTTGAGCTTTGTTCGGGACAAATTCAGTGCGAAGTTTTTCCTTTTCCTCGTGATAGCATTTTTGTTGATTCATGTTCCTATCCTCGGGAATTATGTAAAAGTTGTCAATACACTAATACATGAATCTGGGCATGCCCTGATTGCTCTTCTCGGCGGGAAGGTAGAAACCATTTCTTTATTTATGAATTCTGAAGGGGCAACTGTCAGCAGTCAGTCAACATGGATAGGCAGCTTCTTTACCAGCCTTGCTGGCTATACTTTTGCTTCTTTTATGGCGTTTCTTTCTTTTTTACTAATTGGGAGAAAAAAGGGAACGCTTTTAATTGATATTTTGTTAGCATTTATTTTTTTAAATCTAATCTTTTGGGTGAGAAATCCATATGGGGTTTTTTGGCTCTGTTCATTTGCGGCTGCTTTCCTCTTTTTATTGATCAAGGGAAGTCAAAAGGTGAGAGACAACCTATTACTCTTGATTGCTTCGATTCTATTAGTGGATTCGGTTCAAAGTGCATATGAAATCCTTTTAATAAGCGTTGGTCAGCCACAAGCGGCAGGGGATGCGTCCAATCTTGCCCAATTAACAATTCTTCCCGCATTTATCTGGGGATTATTCTTCTTTATGCAAGCACTGTGGTTCTGTTATTTTGGGTTGAAAAGAGGATATTATCGATTAGCGAAATAAATGAGCAAAAGCCAACCGTATTATCGACGACGGTTGGCTTTTATTATTGTTAATTTATTGTTAATGAAGAATCGCGATACTCTTTTGTTAGATTATCGATTATGGTTTGGACCGGGAGTATTTCCTTAATTTCAGCTACTCTGGCTCCTGCGAAAACGAGTCCATTTTCAACATCGCCATTAACCGATGTAAGCAGTGAGTCAAGTGTACAAAAACGGTAGGAACAATTTTTTAAACAATCATGACATTTGGCTATTTTCAATTTGTCTGGACCGGTAATCAAATTGGTAAAGTTATTCTTGATGGCTCTTCCTTGTAAGCCGACGGTGGTTTTAACCAATACCAGATCATCTTTACCGGCATTTACATATTTTTGTTTAAAGGCTAGTGGCGCATCACATTCTGCGCTTGCAACAAACCGTGTCCCCATTTGCACGCCTGAGGCTCCCAACGTAAGTGCTTTGGCAATATCGCTGCCAGTCATAATTCCTCCGGCTGCGATGACAGGGATGGAAACTGCTTCAACAACTTCGGGTAGGATATCGAACATGGGTCGGTCTGTCCCAAGATGTCCGCCTGCTTCAAAGCCTTCAACCACAACAGCGGCAGCACCAAGCCGTTCTGATATCCTGGCTAGCTTTGCAGAGGATACGATTGAGATAACAGGAATTCCTGCTTGTTTTCCCCATGCATACATGTCCCTTGATATTCCGGCACCGGAGATGATAAAATCAACCTTTTCCTCAAGGGCAGCTTTCATTTTTTCAGCAAAATCATTCATGGCAAATAGTACATTTACGCCAATGTAGCCTGCATTTTTTTTAACACATTCTTTAGCCCGCCTTATATGTGAGCGCATATCGTCAACTGAAATGCCTGTACCGGAAATAATCCCGATCCCCCCGGCATTAGCGACTGCTGACGCTAGTTTACTAAGTGAAATACCTACACCCATCCCGCCTTGCATAATCGGAACCTTTGGTATCATATGACCAATTTTAAGTTGTGGAAAATTCAATTTATTACCCCTTTTCACTTGTTAGTAATAGGAACTTCCAATGAATCTTACCATTTAATACATATGTTGTATGTGATCGTTATCACCAGGTCTTAAAGGTTGGCTTTATTAACATGTATAAACTTAAGTCGAAAAGGTCGATTTAATCTTTCATTTAGTATATATTTAGCGAATAGAAAGCAAATGAACTGATTTATACTAGGTCTGCTATGCTTACTCTGTATAAGAATATTTTTCAAAACCAAACTATACGTTATGGAAAGAAGATTGGATGGTGTCAGGTATGGTAAAACTTTTTACAGATATGGATTTAGATGGCCTTGGCTGCGGGCTAATTGCTAAACTAGCCTTTGGGGATAAAGCAAATGTATTTTATTGTTCCTATCGAAATTTAAACCAGAGGGTCGAGTCGTTTATTAAACATCCGGCCAATAACCAGGAAGAAACTTATATTACCGATTTAGCCGTTAATGAGTTGGTTGAGAAAAAACTGCAGGAACGGTTTCAGCGGGGCCATCATATTCAGATGATTGATCATCATGTGACGGCGATGCATTTTAATGAGTACGACTGGGGCTGGGTAATGCCAGAGTATGATAATGGCAAAAAAACATGTGCGACCTCATTGTTTTATGATTATTTGATTGAGCATGGGAAGATCGAGCGAAATCATGCACTTGAAGAATTCATTGATTTAGTCCGTCAATATGATACCTGGGAATGGGATGAAAATAATAATGTGACGGCCAAGCGGTTAAACGATTTATTTTACATAATGAACAGAGAACAGTTTGAAGAAGAGATGTTAAAGCGGTTAAAGGAAAATACCGATTCGTTTCAGTTAACGGAAACAGAAAATATGATTCTTGATATTGAAGAGCAAAAAATTAATCGTTATATCCACTCGAAAAGCAGACAGATTGTGCAAACCTTTGTGGGCGATTATTGTGTCGGTGTTGTCCATGCAGAGCAGTATTTGTCCGAGCTAGGCAATGCGTTAAATAATATTTATCCTCATATGGACATGATTGTTCTTTTGAATGTAAGTGGAAAGAAAATGGGCTTCCGAACGATCCATGATGAAGTGAATGTGGCTGAATTTGCTCAGAGATATGGTGGTGGGGGGCATCCGAAAGCTTCCGGATCTGAGTTAACAAAAGAAGGATTTGAAACCTTTATTGTCAACGTTTTCGAACAGAACCCGCTTAAACCGGATGCCGATCGGAATGAATATAATGTGAAAGAATCAGCCTTTGGAACAAGCTATCAAAACCATTTGGGGGAAAGTTCGTATATTTTACCGGCAGGGGATGGAAAATATGAACTTGTCCATAATGGGGGGAAGATTGGGCAAACGTTTTCTGCCTTCTCCGAGGCGGAACGTTTTCTTAAAAGAAATCATTCTTCTTGGCTTAGACAAGATCAAGAATTCTTATATAAGCTTTCTGGGACATTAAAGATCTCACTTGATGAATTAAGGGAAAATTACGATGAGATCATCAGTAATCATATGGTCGATATTATGCATATGTAAACGAGAGCTTGGGATGCCCCAAGCTTCTTTTTTATATAGAGTTAAGAAAGTATAAATTTCGACTTTGAGATTGTCCAGCTCCAGCGCCCTAGCGGCTGGTTTCCTTCGCTCTCCGCCCTACGATAAGTCAACATCGAATCGCCTCCGGCTCTTCGTGTTTCCTTTATCTCAGTTGGAGTGCTCCAGGCCATACGCCGCTGACCAGGGCGCTTGCGCTTTTCTTATTTAAGGTTTCCTTAAGGATAAAGTGGTAAATTTATCGCGGGTATAAGGTATTGCTATTTCAAAATTGTAATTTCTATGCAACAGAAAGTAAATTCAATTACATCTTTCTGTAATATTAATGGGTTATCATTATCTTAAAGATATATGTATCACTATTGTGCACTCCTTATATTTATTCAAGTAGTGTTTTGAATAAAAAAACAGCGGGGTGATGAAATGGCTTCAACCAAAAGGAGTAAGTTTTTCGATAATGCTAAATTTATTTTGATTTTTCTTGTTGTTTTTGGACATCTTATCAGTCCTTTAAAGGAACAGGATGGTATTCTTTTCACACTATATAGTGTAATTTTTTTATTCCATATGCCAGCGTTTATCTTAATCTCCGGATATTTTGCAAAAGGATATAAAAAGAAGGGATATTTGAAAAAGTCTGTAAAGAAGGTTTTAATCCCTTATTTGATCTTTCAAATCATCTATTCGATTTTTTATTATGTGATTGGGAACGAGGATCGTTTAACCTTTGATTTATTACATCCTCATTGGACACTTTGGTTTTTATTAAGTTTGTTTTTTTGGAATTTGCTGTTATATGGATTTGCAAGGTTAAGATGGATAGGGTTTGCAGTTGCTATTGTATTGGGGATTTTGGTTGGATATGTAGATAATGTGGGCAGTTATTTAAGTTTATCAAGAACGATTGTATTCTTTCCCTATTTTTTATTGGGGTTTCTATTAAATGGAAATCAACTTAGAAAAATAATCAGGGCAAAATATTCACTTCCCCTTGGAATGGGAATCATTATTACTATATTATTATTCTTTGGAATGGCTTTTCCAAAAGATTCTGTGCCATGGCTGTTAGCTGACAGTTCTTATGAACATATGGGAGGGATGGAGTGGTCAGATGGGCTCATTCGCGCACTCCAATATGGTGTCACATTACTCGTTGTGTTTGGATTTTTGGCGTTAATCCCATCCACCCAATATAAAATAACCAAAATTGGCGAAAGAACCCTATATGTCTATTTGTTCCATGGTTTTATTATTAAATCACTTCAAGCTTTGGTACCGGCTGATAGTTTACCGTCCATTTCAGGGAACTATCTCTTACTTGTCATCCTGTCCTTTATCATTTGTCTAATCCTAGGCAGTTACTTTATTAAAAAATATACTCGGCCACTTGTTGAGCTTACGTCTTAACTGGCCTATTAGCGACTTTTTTGTTTAGATATGGTAATATTATACTAAGATCTTCCATTCATCTGCCAGGAGAAATGGGAGGTCTCATTTTTTTATTTAGGAGGAGTTAAGGATGAATCAATTCATGGAGGTTTGCCGGGTGTTTGACCCTAGCTTGGAGGTTACGTATTATGAACCATAGAAACCAGACACGTGAATTTTATGCTCAGCAATTGGTGTACTTGGATGAAAATATCAAGGATTTAACCAATCTTTATTTATCTTCAACACCAATCCAAGAACGGATTAAACACTTTTTTAACCTGTACGTTTTAGAGGTGGAAGAATTACTATCAAAAGCGAGCAAAAAGGGTCCACCTTCAGCGTTTCCTAAAGTTTTTATCGGTACAAAGGTGACGGTACTCTTTGAGGAGGATCAAGAAACAGAAGACTTTATCATCTGCCTGCCAGAACAATCAAACCCGGATAGCGGCTTTATTTCCTTTTTATCTCCGGTTGGCAGACAACTACTTCTAAGGAAACACGGTGAGCAGCTTTCACTTAAAATACCTACCGGAGATCTCCAAGTAACAATTAGGAATATTTCCTTTGTTGGGGATTTATTTGAAATGGAAGGGCAGTATAAAGAAGCGTAAGTGCTTGTAACCATATTCATTGAAATCATTCGTAAAGACCGACTGTATCCAATACGGTCGGTCTTTATTTTGCCTTTTGTAGGAGTCTTTCAAAAGCCAAAAATGGAACTGACGAAATTTTTCCTTTTTCTTTTGACTTTGCTTGAATCCAACAGGAAAGGTTTTTCAGTTTGTATAGGATCGTTTAGCTCTTTGACCTGGTTTTGAAGTAGGTCAAGTTGTTGGGTTAATAATTTTATTTGATCCTGCAATTCCTCAATTTCACGGCGATGCTGAAGGAGTTGATAGGAAGCAACTGAATCTGCCTTGTCATTCAGTTTTATTTCCATTTCGCTCACTTTTGCGGTTAATTTTTCAAATGCTTGATCATTTTCGACTGATTTCACAGTACCTCTTCTGACACTTTTTTTCTCATTGACTGGGGTTATTTCATGCAATAAGGTTCCCTTTTGAAGTTGATCATGAATTTCTTTTAATAGATGAATATCCTCGCGGCTAAAGTGATAATGTCCCCGCTCATTTTTTTCCATTGGCAGCTCAAGCTGTTTTACCCAGCGCTGAACTGTACTAGCAGATACCCCTAATAATTTTGCTACTTCACTTGTATTCATGTCGAATCCCCCTAATGATTAAATAACCGTAATCCACGAGTGACGATATGCAAAGTAAAACGCACAAGAAATTAAAGGAGCTTTATATAATAGTAACCTTTCTGGTTAAGACCAAAATTTCCACCATTTCTTCTCTTTTGCAGCTGCGACATCACGAAAACTGGTCAACATTTGCTGAAAGGCTGCTTCTCTTTGTGTCACTTCATGTCGGTATTGATTACGCTCTTCAATAAAGAATTCACGGTCTTGTGAAATCACTTCCGAAAGATTGGAGATTTCATTATTGGTTACATCCACATATTGAGATATTTCTTCAGTGGTCTCCGATAGCTGTTTGGACAGTGAAAAGATCTCTTCAGTGGTTTCATGAGAAACATTTGCTATATTATTGGCAAGGTACTGCAAAGAATCAGCTGTGACCTCTGAAGACCTTTCAAGATTCTCCGCTAACAGATGAATTTCTGCTTTTGTGTTTTCAGTGGATTTATAAATCGAGTCGGAAATGGATTTCACTGTATAATAAGTGCCTTTTGTGATTTCCTTTTTTACTTCTTCTAAAACCTCTTTCCGGACGACACTGCGGATTTCATCCTTTACTTCACTTAAGAACGTTTTTTTATAGGATTCCATTGCTTCGAAAAAGAGCTCGGTATTTTTAAGGGTGCTTTCTTCAATTGACACAGGGGTAATCATTTCTTCAGAAACGATTTCTAAGGAGACTTCAGGCACAGGGGAGAGTTCCTCGTCAACGGGCTCCTGCCTTTTATGTAGCCATTGCCGGATCATTTCCTTGCTGACCTTTTTGTCGGCCATTTGTTTAATTTCTAACAATTGTTCAATTTCCATGTCTGTATAAATTCGCGCTCCCTGTTTGGAACGTGAAATATCAAGGAAATCAACATAATCTTTTTCCCATTGGCGAATCATTCCCGGTGGAACATTTATTTTTTTAGAAACTTCTTTTAATGTATAAGTCTTCAAACTTCATCATTCCTCTCTACTAATCTCTAGGAAATAAATCTTCTTTTCATAATTATTCACCATCTAGTAGTTGTTTTTCCTGCTCCATGACAAAAGCTCTCAAAACAAGACTGAAATCACGAAATAACAACATATTCTTGCAATATGCGCAGTTACTTTGGATTAGGGTAATCATTTTTTTCTGTTATTTTCTGTTTGTCATAACAAGATTTCTGTTTGAATGAATATGCTCTTATAAGGAGGGATGGGATGGCAACGACTATTAGTGTGTGGGAGGAGCATTTATTTTGGTTGGAAATCTTGCAGGATCATGCTATCTTCGTTCGTGATCATTTGTCGGTGGAAGAAGAAAAGGAAATCACGGCGGCTAAAAGGTTCATTCAATCATTTGGAACCGTGCTCAATCAACTTCGGCAAATGAATCCCGCATTAGGTTTCTCGTCAACTCAAATGACTGCATTTGCGAAACGGGCATATTCAGTTGCCTATGAGTATTTCCTTTTTGAAGGGCATTTGCAAAATTTACGGATTAAAAATCAGATTAACCTAAATTTATCACCAACTTACTTGAATGGTACATTAAATGAAAATCAAGAGTATTTGCGGCTTTTGTCTTACCAGGCTAATGGACAACAACCTGTGCCGCTTAAACTCGATGAACTGTTGGATTTATGGCTTGAGGATCAATTAGGGCATATTATTTTATTAAGGAATTTAATAGACCCAATAGAATTAGCGGTTGACAGGCAAACAAATGCCTATGCGCAAAAATTCCAGATGTTTATCCTTCAGAATCATCACATAAAGGGATTTTTACGATTTACCGAGCAGGGATTCCCGCGGCAAAAAGAACTGGCATTAGAAGTCGGCAGGACCGTCATTGAAATGAATTTGTATATCCGGTCTGTCGTTGAAAAGTACAATGGAGAACGAATACTTAATAAGACCACCTTAAGATTTTTAGAACATCACTTTCCGGAAACCTGCTATTTCATCAAGAAATTAGCCGAATTTGCGCCAGAGCTTCATGCAGAGAGTACAAATTGTTCATTAAGGAAACCCTCTTTTAGTTAAAAAAATAGAACTGTGCCGCCATTTCGAAAGGATTGTCACAGTTCTATTATGTTTGATAATATTCTGTAAACTGTCCGAAATCTCTATGTAATCAAACACCGTTATAATAGTGTTAATATTATCTAGACTAATAGGGCGGGTGTTTACATGGAAGAAACATTAGCAAAATCGTATTTACAAAAATCACTTGATGAGTGGAAGGACGATATTTCATTAGTCTTGACTGAAATTGCGAACGAATATGATGAAGTGGCACAGGAATTGAAAGTGTACTCCTATAAATATGGAATCACAAAACAGGTGATTCAATCGACAGTAAACGAGGAAATCATTGAAAAAATCCGTGAAATGTACCATAAGCCGTTTGAAGAAAGCTATAACCAGCTGAAGGAATACATAAAGGACCTTGAGGAAAAAAGAAGAGTTTTTCAAATGTTTATTCAAAAAATTGATGAAGTAACTAAAAAGGAAACTGCCAGGATTACCACTTACTAAGAACCTTATTCATTAGGCAAAAAAACCAATCATTTTATCAATGGGCTTCAGGCTGTCGAAAACTTTCGATAGCCTTTTATTTGTGCGACAGGCAGTCGTACCTTGTGCAGTAGAACTGCACTGAATGAGTTGTTAAAGGTTGGAGTACGTTATTGCGATAAACACGGCTCCCGAATCCTAGAAGACTCGTTTTCCCGAAGGTGAAAATCCTTCCACTAGAGTGCTGATACAACTAGTGAAGACTAATCTAGGGCATCACCGTGAGGTGATGTCTGAAGGAGATGCGGACAATCGAGAGACCCGCAGTCGGATAAGCAGACCCAAATGCAATAAGTGTGAAGCACGGCGGCAGGGTAAGTTGGCGACTATGCGAATATAATGGGAAGCCCACTATAACATTAGTGGTCTCTATACCAATGAATCAGCCGGATAGAGGCAATTTATCAAGTGATGGTGCTGGGTATGTTTAGAAGGAAGGTGCGATGACCCCGTGAGGTCTCCATTCCAACCCAAAGGGACATCTACCTATAAGGGTAATCCGAAATGCTAGATGTGAATGGAGAAGTCAGACGTTCTCATAGTACGGAAGTAGTGTATGGACTAAACCATGCATGAACGGAAGGGGAACGACCTTGTGGCTCCACATCTGTAAAGATGTGTAATGTTAACAGAAAACGATACCTCGGTATAAACGAACTGAATGTACACAATGAAGGGTGCGGAATATGTAATGAATCATACGTTAAAATTCAAATGGCATAGTATTTATGGACAAATACTTTTCGACAGAAGGCTAAAAGCTGCTTGGGAAAAGGTAGAAGCCAACAACGGGTCAGGTGGTATTGATGGCGAAACAATTGACAGCTATAGATATCACTTAGATGAAAATCTGGACTCGCTTCTACAGAGACTGAGAAATAAAGAGTATAAGCCGTCACCAGTAAGAAGACATTATATTCCTAAGAAAAATGGCAAAAAGCGACCCTTAGGCATTCCGAATATTGAAGATAGAATTGTCCAACAGGCAATAGTAAATGTACTTCAGCCGAAATTCGAAAGGGATATCTTTCACAAATGGTCATGTGGATACAGACCAAATGTTGGTGCAGAACGTGTCCTGCAAATAATCATGGCGAATATCGAACAAGGATATAATTACATCTTCGATGCAGATATTAAAGGCTTTTTCGATAATATCCCACATAAGAAGCTGATGAGAGTATTAAATAAATACATCGCAGATGGTACAGTGTTAGATATGATTTGGTTGTGGCTAAAAGCTGGTTATATGGAAGAAGGTAAATTTCACTCAACAGATACCGGCACTCCGCAAGGAGGGGTTATTTCTCCGTTACTAGCGAACGTATATTTAAATGAACTTGATTGGATCTGGGCTGAAAACAATATTCGTTTTGTAAGATTCGCCGATGACTTTTTGTTATTCGCAAAAACCAAAGAAGACATAAAGAGAGCGGCAGATATTACGAAAAGGAAATTAGCCGAACTTGGGTTGGAACTTGCAACGGAGAAAACAAAATTTGTAAACTTCGATGATGATGACTTTGACTTTATGGGATTCACTTTCGAACACTGGAGAAAACGCAAGAAGGATGGTAAGCCATACTATATAGCTAAACCGAAAGAATCAACTTGGAATGATTTTCGCCAGAAAATCAAAGTCAAGACGAAGAAAACACTCACTCTGAGTAAGGAAAAGTGGATTGAGTATGTTAACCCAGTGATTCGAGGAAAAGTAAACTATTTTCTCAATATTTATAAAGCAATTAAGGCAAATGAAGAACACGGATTTAACAGTTCATGCTTCTTTAAAGCATTTGGGAAAGAACTACTTGCGATAGATGGCTATATTCGACAAAGGTTAAGAGTAGCCATGATTCACAAACACCCTAGCCAAAGAAAAGGTCATGCGATGAAAACAAAATGGAATAATGAGTTCTTTGCTATTATTGGACTTATCCCTTCATACTGGTATTACTACCACAAGATATATGGCTTTTCTCTAGAAAGTTACATTCTTCGAATGAAAGAAAAGCAAAAGAAAGAACAGGAAAGACGAATCCTAAAGGCAAAAGAAAAGGGTCAAGAGTATTATACTCCTGACCGTGTCCGCAAAATGAAATATGCTCAAAGATTGGCAACGTATTGACCATTTGTAACACATTGGTAAGCCGTATGCCTTAATAGGGCACGTACGGTTTGATAAGGGGGAAGCCTCGAAAGAGGTTTCCCTACTTTATT